>NZ_JBEUKJ010000006.1:0-389008 GCF_043357055.1 Salmonella sp. SJTUF15570
CAGTTATTAAAACCCCTTTTGATTTGTTAAAACATCTTGCGGTCTGGCAACTGCAAAAGTTCAACAAGAAATCAAAAGGGGGTCCCAATGGGGGACGAAAAGAGCTTAGCGCACACCCGATGGAACTGTAAATATCACATAGTTTTCGCGCCCAAATACCGAAGACAAGCGTTCTATGGAGAGAAGCGTAGGGCAGTAGGCAGCATATTAAGAAAATTGTGTGAATGGAAAAACGTACGAATTCTGGAAGCGGAATGTTGTGCAGATCATATTCACATGCTTCTGGAGATCCCGCCGAAGATGAGTGTGTCGAGCTTCATGGGATATCTGAAGGGTAAAAGTAGTCTGATGCTTTACGAGCAGTTTGGGGATCTAAAATTCAAATACAGGAACAGGGAGTTCTGGTGCAGAGGGTACTATGTCGATACGGTGGGTAAGAACACGGCGAAGATACAGGACTACATAAAGCACCAGCTTGAAGAGGATAAAATGGGTGAGCAATTATCGATCCCTTATCCGGGCAGCCCGTTTACGGGCCGTAAGTAACGAAGTTTGATGCAAATGTCAGATCGTATGCGCCTGTTAGGGCGCGGCTGGTAAGAGAGCCTTACAGGCGCATCTGAAAAACCTCCGGCTATGCCGGAGGATATTTATTCCCCCTTTGACAACCTGCCGTTTTCCAGCTGTACCACCCGTGAAAAATGACGCCGGGTAAACGCAGCGTCATGGCTAATCGCGACGACGCTGGTTCCCCGTGCCCGGCATGTCGCCAGCCAGTGTTCAAATACGGTTAGCCAGTGGGCGTCAAAATCCCGGCTGGGTTCATCCAGCAATAACACAGGCGGCGCCATCGCCTCCAGACTGGCGACCGCCACCATCCGGCGCTGCGCGGCGTGCAGATCAAGCGGGTGTGCCTCGGCGACGTCCGTTAGCTGGCATAACCGCAGCGCGGCCTGCGTGCGCCGTGAAATTTCCTCCGCCGATAAGCGTTGTAGTTTCAGCCCAAAAGCGACCTCTTGCGCGACATTGCTGTGGAAAATCTGGTTTTCCGCTTCCTGAAAGAGTACGCCGATAGCGGCGGCGCGTTGACGATTTTTAAGCTGCGCAATCGGCTCTCCATTAAGCGTTACCGAGCCGGAAGCGGGGGAAAGCAGGCCGGCCATAATCCGTAACAGCGTTGATTTTCCCGCGCCGTTATCGCCGGTCAACGCCAGCCATTCGCCGTCACGAAGTTCAAGCGAGATAGCGTGCAGACAGTCGGTTGCGGCATCCGGCCAGCGATAAGCGACCTGATTTAACGTCAACATAATGGGGTTAGCGCTCCGTCGCGCAATTGCCATACCCGCTGGCATCGCGTCAGAAAAGGAAAATGATTACGCTCAAAAAGCACAATGAGAGAATGACGTTCCAGCGCCCACTGTTGTAACCGTTCCAGCAGCGTCCCGGTGGCCGCTGAGGTCAGTCGACTGAAGGCTTCATCAAGAACTAATAATCTGGGCTGCATGGCAAGCGCGCTGGCAATCACTACCCGCTGCGTTTCGCCGCCGGAGAGCGTGCCGGGATGGCGATGGCGTAACGACTGGCAGTTTGTCAGAGTCAGCGCCTCGTCAATGCGCCGTAGAATTTCCGCTTCATGGAGGCCGAGATTCTCCGGGCCAAACGCCACCTCTTCCTCTACGCTAAAGGTACAGCCGGAAAGCTGTAAATATGGCGATTGCTGCACCAACTGGATGGTGGGCGACTGTTCTACCAGCGGGAGCCGCCCGATAGGGACGCCAAGCAGTAAGCCTGTGCCGTCAATATCGCCGGGAAGATAATCCGGATACCAGCCAGCCATCAGTTGCGCCAGCGTACTTTTTCCGCTGCCGTTATCGCCGACTATCGCCACTATTCCGGGTGTTGAATAGTGGAAATCAAAACATGCCGGCGGGCGTGTCGCATCGGACGGAAGATAACGAAACTGCTCTAACGTAACCATATCCATACTCCCGCTTCCGCCAGTATTAGCAGTACCATGCCATACCGCGCAACCCGTTGTAACACGCTATCTTTCGGCGCCCACAGCGTGGTTCGGGCGCGATGCAGCCGAAACCCCCGCATATCCAACGCCGCGCCGCGTATTGTCAGATCGTTAAGCGCATTTTGCGTAAGCGGCACGATCAGCGCAGGCATTGCCCGTAGCCGCTGATACCAGCCTTCATCCAGCGGTACGCCGCGCGCGCGCTGGGCTTCATGAACGATCGTCAGTTGTCGTTTGAGCTGTTCGACGACCAGCAGCGGGCCAGCGAACAGGTAAGCGATGCCGGGTGGCAGACGTGAAGCGAACAGGGCGCGAATAAACCGCTGAACCGGCACATACTGCATCCATAGCTGCGACGTCGACACGATCGCCAGCAGACGTAGCCATAGCGTAACGGCATATACCCAGCGCTGCGGATCGCGAGGCTGCCCGCTTATCCATTCCGTTAGCCAACCGCCATGTACCAGCCATAGCCCAAACCCTAAAGACAGCATCAGCCAGGCGACATACTTCGCCCGCCGCCGCGTTGATTTCAGCGCCAGCAGACAGAGGAAGGCCGCCGCGCTATAAACCGGGAGCACGGTCTGCGCAGGGAGTAGCAGCGTGGTGCAGGCCGCCAACGCCCATAAGGTTAACGAGGTAAACGGATGCATTTAGCGTACGGCTGACATCGCAGGAAAATGCCGTGTCGTACGTAACGGTAGCTGACGCAGCAGCACCCAAACGATGATCGCCGTCAGAATTTTATCGACCAGATTAGCGCCTATGACGGTAATCGCGACTGACTCCACCAGGTTTTGGCCCATTGAATGCATCCAGGCGACGAACAAATCAGCGCCGCTACCGGTAACGCCGCCAAAAAGCGCGGTACGAAGCGGTACGGCGACCAGCGTCACCGCCAACGTAATGACGACCCCGCTGACGATCACTTTGGGCAGGGTACGAAACCAGCCTGCGCGCGCCAGCCACCCGGCGACCAGACCGATAACCATCGCTACCGGGGCAAACGCGGCAGCGATAGGGTCGGTAAGCAGCCCCCACAGCAAGTTGGTCAGAAGCCCAGTCAACATGCCGATGAACGGCCCTAACAGTACCGCACTAATTAAGGTGCCGATCGAGTCGAGAAAAATAGGCAGCTTCAACATGCTAATAAGCTGTCCGCCAATCATATTGATGGCAATAGCGATGACAATCAGCACCAGAGACTGGCTGGAAAACGGGCGACGCGCCATAAAGTACCTCTTAAAGAGTCGTCAATTAACGGGAAGAAATATGCAGTTCGTCATAACCGGAAATGGCGCACGGTTGACGGCTGAACGTCAGCGCTGGCAGCTCGCCGATAACCAGTTCCAGCGTGGTACGCACGGTACACCCTGGCATCATATGGCCGCCGAGCATGGCCCCGTAGGGATCCGATACCGCGAGATGCAGATGCTCGCCGGTCAATTCAAGCGTGCCGTTTAGCGAGATAACTTCAAACGTGCCGGTGAGCGATGTGGTCGCCTCTTGCCCGGCATAACGCAGCGCAACATCGGTCAGACTGCCGGTACACCCTGCTATCCAGGCGGCACGTAATTGGTTCTGTTGCACAAAGGCGTGTAATTGGGAAAACACTTCCTGGCCGGGAAGCAGACGAAGCGCGTAAAAGCGCGCTGTAGAGGCATTGTGGTGAGATACAGTCATCGTTACAGGACTCCGAGACTCGGACGTGGCGCTGATAATATAGACGCTGGCGACAGCGCTTTCTGATATAAATCAGTATTTGTGACGCGACGATGAAAAGATCTGACGGATGTACTGGTGATTCTTAAATATGGAATAAATTGCAGCGTAAGCGGCCATGAAATGTGATGCAGGTCAGATAACTGTCTTCTTCGACTGGACAAACATTCCTTTTATTCCCCGTTTCGCTTATTCTAGCTGAAGCGTTTCAGTTAATTAAATGTTCGACAATTAACCAATCAGTCGCAGTTTGCGACAGGTGAGGTTTTACTCGACGATGAGCTGCATTACTCTGTCAGCCTCATCTGAATCGGGATAGCCTTGCAGGAGACCTATGACCGTACGCATAGCGATTAATGGCTTTGGTCGCATCGGGCGTAACGTGGTTCGTGCTTTGTATGAATCCGGACGTCGGGCGGAAATTACCGTGGTAGCCATCAACGAGCTGGCGGATGCCGCAGGCATGGCGCATTTGTTGAAATACGATACCAGCCACGGGCGTTTTGCATGGGAGGTTCGCCACGAGCGCGAGCAGCTTTTTGTCGGCGACGATGTCATTCGTATTCTGCATGAACGAACGCTGGCGGATCTGCCGTGGCGCGAACTGGGCGTGGATATCGTGTTGGATTGTACGGGCGTATATGGCAACCGGGAGCATGGCGAGGCGCATATTGCCGCTGGCGCGAAGAAAGTGCTCTTTTCTCATCCGGGCAGCAACGATCTTGACGCCACCGTCGTTTTTGGCGTGAACCACAATCAACTGCGTGCGGAACATCGTATTGTCTCAAACGCGTCCTGTACCACGAATTGCATAATTCCCGTCATTAAATTGTTGGATGATGCTTACGGCATCGAGTCTGGTACCGTCACGACGATCCACTCCGCGATGAACGATCAGCAGGTGATCGACGCGTATCACTCCGATCTGCGGCGCACGCGCGCGGCCAGCCAGTCGATTATCCCGGTAGATACAAAACTGGCGGCAGGCATTACGCGTATATTCCCGCAGTTTAACGATCGTTTTGAGGCGATTGCGGTGCGCGTTCCAACCATTAATGTGACGGCGATCGATTTAAGCGTGACGGTGAAAAAACCAGTAAAAGCCAGTGAAGTCAACCAGTTGCTGCAAAAAGCAGCACAAGGTGCATTTCATGGTATAGTTGACTATACGGAATCACCGTTGGTCTCGATAGATTTTAACCACGACCCGCACAGCGCCATTGTTGATGGCACGCAAACCCGGGTTAGTGGCGCCCACCTGATCAAGACGCTGGTCTGGTGCGATAATGAATGGGGCTTTGCTAACCGGATGCTCGACACCACGTTAGCGATGGCCGCAGTTGGTTTCAGGCTCGACGCGTCAGCGTCGACAAAACTTTAAGCATCATTGAGAGGATTCACCATGTCTGTAATTAAGATGACCGATCTGGATCTGGCCGGGAAACGCGTTTTTATCCGTGCGGATCTGAACGTACCTGTTAAAGAAGGGAAAGTGACCAGCGACGCGCGTATCCGCGCCTCTCTGCCGACCATCGAACTGGCTCTGAAACAGGGCGCGAAAGTGATGGTAACTTCCCACCTGGGTCGTCCTACCGAAGGCGAGTACAACGAAGAATTCTCTCTGCTGCCGGTTGTTAACTACCTGAAAGACAAACTGTCTAACCCGGTTCGCCTGGTCAAAGATTACCTGGACGGCGTTGACGTGGCCGAAGGTGAGCTGGTGGTTCTGGAAAACGTTCGCTTTAACAAAGGCGAAAAGAAAGACGACGAAGCGCTGTCTAAAAAATATGCCGCCCTGTGTGACGTATTCGTGATGGACGCCTTTGGTACTGCGCACCGCGCGCAGGCTTCTACCCACGGTATCGGCAAATTTGCTGACGTCGCGTGCGCAGGCCCGCTGCTGGCCGCTGAACTGGATGCGCTGGGTAAAGCGCTGAAAGAACCGGCTCGTCCGATGGTGGCTATCGTTGGTGGTTCTAAAGTATCTACCAAACTGACCGTTCTGGATTCCCTGTCTAAAATCGCTGACCAGCTGATTGTCGGCGGCGGTATTGCCAACACCTTCGTTGCCGCTCAGGGCCACAGCGTCGGTAAATCCCTGTACGAAGCTGACCTGGTTGACGAAGCAAAACGTCTGCTGACCACTTGCGATATCCCGGTTCCGACCGATGTTCGCGTTGCCACCGAGTTCTCCGAAACCGCACCGGCGACTCTGAAATCCGTTAACGACGTGAAAGAAGACGAGCAGATCCTGGATATCGGCGATGCTTCCGCTCAGCAGCTGGCTGAAATCCTCAAGAATGCCAAAACCATTCTGTGGAACGGCCCGGTTGGCGTGTTTGAGTTCCCGAACTTCCGTAAAGGGACTGAAATCGTGGCGAATGCCATCGCTGATAGCGAAGCGTTTTCCATCGCTGGCGGCGGCGACACCCTGGCGGCAATCGACCTGTTCGGCATTGCTGACAAAATTTCCTACATTTCTACTGGCGGCGGCGCATTCCTCGAATTCGTGGAAGGTAAAGTTCTGCCAGCCGTAGCGATGCTCGAAGAGCGCGCTAAGAAGTAATCGTTACGGGCAGGGATTCCTGCCCGTTGATTTATCGCCGATCTGACATTCAGGGCGGCCCGTGTTTTTTCCCAAAGCCCGACGATACAGGACAACGAAACATGTCTAAAATTTTTGATTTCGTAAAACCAGGCGTGATCACTGGTGATGACGTACAGAAAGTGTTCCAGGTAGCAAAAGAAAACAATTTTGCTCTGCCGGCAGTTAACTGCGTGGGCACTGATTCCATCAACGCTGTTCTGGAAACCGCTGCAAAAGTTAAAGCGCCGGTCATCGTTCAGTTCTCCAACGGCGGCGCGTCCTTCATCGCGGGTAAAGGCGTGAAAACTGACGTACCTCAGGGCGCGGCAATCCTGGGCGCTATCTCTGGCGCGCATCACGTTCACCAGATGGCTGAACATTATGGCGTGCCGGTTATCCTGCACACTGACCACTGCGCGAAGAAACTGCTGCCGTGGATTGACGGTCTGCTGGACGCGGGTGAAAAACACTTTGCGGCTACCGGTAAACCGCTGTTCTCTTCTCACATGATTGACCTGTCTGAAGAGTCTCTGCACGAAAACATCGAAATCTGCTCCAAATACCTGGCGCGCATGTCCAAAATTGGCATGACTCTGGAAATCGAACTGGGTTGCACCGGTGGTGAAGAAGACGGCGTGGACAACAGCCACATGGACGCTTCTGCTCTGTACACCCAGCCGGAAGACGTTGATTACGCGTACACTGAGCTGAGCAAAATCAGCCCGCGTTTCACCATTGCCGCTTCCTTCGGTAACGTACACGGCGTTTACAAGCCGGGTAACGTGGTTCTGACCCCGACCATTCTGCGTGATTCTCAGGACTATGTTTCTAAGAAACACAACCTGCCGCACAACAGCCTGAACTTCGTTTTCCACGGCGGTTCCGGTTCTACTGCTCAGGAAATCAAAGACTCCGTAAGCTACGGCGTAGTGAAAATGAACATCGATACCGATACCCAATGGGCAACCTGGGAAGGTGTTCTGAACTACTACAAAGAAAACGAAGCGTATCTGCAAGGTCAGCTGGGCAACCCGAAAGGCGAAGATCAGCCGAACAAGAAATACTATGACCCGCGCGTATGGCTGCGTGCTGGCCAGACTTCGATGATCGCTCGTCTGGAAAAAGCATTTAAAGAACTGAACGCGATTGACGTTCTGTAATATAGTCTGCTGATTGAAATGGCTTCCCTTGGGAAGCCATTTTTTTATCGTTATTTCCGGAGAGCGGCGTTAGTTAGCGCTTTCATCCGGCCAATACACAATGTACCTGCCTTTTTTGGGATGATGCCGAAAAATGGCATATTCCTCTGTTTTTGTTTACCTTTAAAAAGTTCTTTTCGTGAGAATGATCTCATTTGCTTGTTTTGCTATGACCAAGGAATATTGAATGGAAGATTTGAATGTTGTCGACAGCATAAATGGTGCGGGCACCTGGCTGGTACGCAACCAGGCGTTATTGCTCAGCTATGCTGTGAATATTGTTGCGGCTATCGCTATTATCATCATCGGCTTGATTGTAGCGCGTGTGATTTCCAATACGGTAAATCGTCTGATGCGTGCGCGTCATATTGATGCGACAGTGGCCGACTTTCTTTCTGCGCTGGTGCGCTATGGGGTTATCGCTTTTACGCTGATTGCGGCTCTGGGTCGCGTGGGGGTACAAACGGCGTCGGTGATCGCAGTACTGGGCGCCGCCGGTTTAGCCGTTGGCCTGGCATTACAGGGATCGCTTTCTAACCTTGCGGCTGGGGTATTGCTGGTTATGTTCCGTCCGTTCCGCGCCGGTGAGTATGTCGATTTGGGCGGCGTTGCCGGTACGGTACTGAACGTGCAAATCTTTTCCACGACAATGCGCGCGGTAGACGGCAAAATTATTGTGATTCCGAATGGCAAAATTATCGCGGGAAATATCATCAACTATTCTCGTGAGCCGGTTCGCCGTAACGAATTCATTATTGGGGTGGCCTACGATTCGGATATCGATCAGGTGAAACAGCTGCTAACGACGATTATCGAGTCCGACGATCGTATTTTAAAAGATCGCGAAATGACGGTGCGTTTGAATGAGCTGGGCGCCTCATCAATTAATTTTGTGGTGCGTGTCTGGAGTAAAAGCAGCGACCTGCAAAATGTCTACTGGGACGTGCTGGAACGTATTAAACGTGAATTTGACGCCGCTGGTATTAGCTTCCCGTACCCGCAGATGGACGTCAATTTTAAACGCGTGAAAGATAACGCCGCGGAGTAATTTTCCTCCCGCGCTGCGCTTATCCGCCTCCAGTATTCTCTGGTTATTGAGCGGATAAGCGTAGCCGCCATCCGTTATTCAGTCTCTTCATTAGCTTTTCTTATTAGTGATTAAAATTATCAATTTCCGCTAATAATATTCCCGCGCTATAGTCTGCCTTTAAGAAAAACAGCTCAGGGTAGTTAACGTGATATCTTATTATTTTCAAGGGTTTGCCCTTGGCGCCGCCATGATCCTTCCGCTTGGCCCGCAAAATGCGTTTGTGATGAATCAGGGAATTCGTCGCCAGTACCACCTCATGATAGCGCTGCTTTGCGCGTTAAGTGATTTAGTCCTGATTAGCGCCGGTATTTTTGGCGGCAGCGCGTTGCTGATGCAGTCGCCGTGGCTGCTGGCGCTGGTCACATGGGGCGGGGTCGCGTTCTTGTTATGGTACGGTTTTGGCGCGCTGAAAACGGCAATGAGCAGTAATCTGGAGCTGGCCAGCGCCGAGGTTATGAAGCAGGGGCGCTGGAAAATTATTGCTACGATGCTGGCGGTAACTTGGCTGAATCCGCACGTTTATCTGGATACGTTTGTCGTGTTGGGCAGTCTCGGCGGACAACTGGCTATGGAGCCAAAGCGCTGGTTCGCCCTCGGCACGATTAGCGCGTCGTTCTTATGGTTTTTTGGGTTAGCGCTACTGGCGGCCTGGCTTGCGCCTCGACTGCGTACGGCGAAAGCTCAACGCATTATCAACATTCTGGTAGGGGTGGTGATGTGGCTTATCGCCTTCCAACTGGCGCGGGAAGGCGTCGCGCATATGCACGCGCTTTTCAACTAAGCGTTGTCTGATGGACAACAGGCCGATATCCGCTAAGCTTGCCTGCATGCGCCCTGTATATCAGGGCAATGACTGCAATATGGAGGAGAGACTGTGAAGTTCAAAGTGATGGCCCTGGCGGCATTAGTGGGTTTAAGTGCAATGTCGGCGCAGGCAAGCGAATTGCCGGAAGGCCCGCACATCGTGACTTCCGGTACGGCAAGCGTCGATGCTGTGCCTGATATCGCCACCTTAGCGATTGAAGTGAACGTCGCGGCGAAGGATGCGGCGACGGCGAAGAAGCAGGCCGATGAGCGCGTGGCGCAATATCTTTCCTTCCTTGAGCAAAATCAGATTGCGAAAAAAGACATTAGCGCGGCGAATCTGCGCACGCAGCCGGATTATGATTACCAAAACGGTAAAAGCATTCTGAAAGGGTATCGCGCGGTGCGAACCGTTGAGGTGACGCTGCGTCAGTTAGATAAACTTAATTCGCTGCTGGACGGCGCGCTGAAGGCGGGTCTGAACGAGATTCGTTCGGTATCGCTGGGCGTGGCGCAACCGGACGCCTATAAAGACAAGGCCCGTAAAGCCGCCATTGATGACGCGATTCATCAGGCGCAAGCGCTGGCAGCCGGTTTTAACAGCAAATTGGGGCCGGTTTACAGCGTTCGTTACCATGTCTCTAATTATCAGCCGAGTCCGGTAGTGCGAATGATGAAAGCCGCAGATGCTGCGCCGGTATCCGCGCAGGAAACTTACGAGCAGCCGACCATTCAGTTCGACGATCAGGTCGATGTGGTATTCCAGCTTGAACCTGGAACAGGGCAGACGTCGACCACGGCCGCCAGCACGCAGTAATCTCGCCCGGCCTGGGCGCTTCCAGGCCGAGTTTTCTCCCGATGTTCGCGTTTTTTACTCCGTATTACGCAATGAAATGAAGATTTGCTAATACGGTGAGCGTTTTGAATCGTCTTGCCGCCAGCAAAAAATAGCCAATGGCGCGTCGTTTTTTGCCGCCTGAACGCAATGATTTTGTAATGAATTTCAAAGAAGTGGCGGGGGAATAATGGGTCATGCAGGCCGGATAAGACGTTCACGCCGCCATCCGGCATTCATAGAGAGGCTAATCCTGACGCAGCACCTTGTGCCCGTACTCCAGCAGCGCGTCGGTCACTTTGCGCATCATCCGGCTTTCCGGGGCAAAGCGGTGCCAGTAAAGCATCCGGCGCTGTAGCAAACCAGGCGTTAAGTTGATCAACTCGCCGCTTTCCAGCTCTTTCTCAATCTGCAGGTGAGGGATCATGCAGCAGGTCGTGCCCTGACGCGCAAGCTGTACAAACGCTTCGGATGAATTAACGATATGGCACGGCACGCTGCCGGGCGGTAGATCGAAATTTTGTTGCAAAAAGGCCTGATGCATATCATCCAGATGGTCGAACGCGACGGCGGGCGCTTTCAGCAGCGAGGACCGGGTAACGCCATTGGGGAAATAGCGCTCGGCAAACGGCTTTGACGCGACAAACAGATAGTCGAGCGCGCCCAGTTTGTCCACCAGGCAACTGGGCAACGCCTGATGCTGGATACTCACCGCGCCCACCACCTCGCCGCGACGCAGACGTTCTTGCGTGCGCGTTTCATCTTCCACCTGTAAATTGAGACGGATAGGGGAGTCCGCCAGCACCGGCGCCAGCGCCGGAAGCAGCCAGGTCGCCAGACTATCGGCGTTAACCGCCAGCGACAGCAGTAGCGGCGTAGAGCCGGTTTGTTCATCGCCCAGCCACTCTTCTTCCAGCAGTTCAACCTGACGCAGCAGAGCCAGTAATTTTTGCCCTTGCTCCGTGGGGCGAGGAGGAACGGTACGCACCAACAAAGGTTGTCCGAACATATTCTCAAGCTGTTTTATGCGCTGTGAGACGGCGGATTGCGTGATGCACAGCTTCTGGGCGGCGCGCTCGAATCCTCGTTCACGTATAACGGCATCCAGCGCCTGTAGTGTTCTGTAGTCCGGACGTTTCATTGTTGTGTCATGCTCCTGTTATTTTTTTCCGCACTATGACATAAATTTGCCGTCGGTACAGATGAAATCCGTAGCCTGTGTACGGACACGGAGATTTTTCCCGACAATGTTCTATAATGCGGCTGTATTTTCACACCACAGGCGAAACGATCTATGACGCAGGATGAACTGAAAAAAGCGGTAGGATGGGCGGCACTTCAGTATGTACAGCCCGGCACCATTGTGGGCGTTGGTACAGGCTCAACGGCCGCACACTTTATTGATGCGCTGGGCACAATGAAAGGCCAGATTGAAGGCGCGGTCTCCAGCTCGGACGCCTCGACTGAAAAACTCAAAGGCCTCGGTATTCACGTGTTTGATCTCAACGAAGTGGATAGCCTGGGTATCTATGTCGACGGCGCGGACGAAATCAACGGTCATATGCAGATGATCAAAGGCGGCGGCGCGGCATTAACCCGTGAGAAAATTATTGCTTCCGTGGCGGAGAAATTTATCTGTATTGCGGATGCCTCTAAACAGGTGGATATTCTTGGCAAATTCCCGTTGCCGGTCGAAGTGATTCCGATGGCGCGCAGCGCGGTCGCTCGTCAACTGGTGAAGCTGGGCGGGCGTCCGGAGTACCGTCAGAACGTGGTCACGGATAACGGCAACGTGATTCTGGATGTTTATGGTATGGAAATCCTTGATCCCATCGCGCTGGAAAACGCCATTAACGCGATTCCGGGCGTCGTGACCGTAGGGTTGTTCGCCAACCGTGGCGCCGATGTCGCACTGATCGGCACGCCGGACGGGGTGAAAACCATCGTAAAATGATCCCGCCAGGCGTATTTCCTGCCGCGTAAAAAATTCGGTCAGGGCAAATTTGGTGACATGTATCACGTTTAATCGTTTGCCCTGCCGATCCCTCCAAAGAAAAAGTTATTCCCGGTATTTTCATCTGCTATTTCCCGCTGTATGCGATTCCTTCACGACGCTGGCGCAAACGTTCATATTGCCGTGATAATTTTTTTTGATATGTTGAAGGACGGATGCAAATCCACACACAACATCAGATGGCAAAAAAAGACAGGATCGGGGAAATGGCAAAGGTATCGCTGGAGAAAGATAAAATTAAATTTCTGCTGGTTGAAGGGGTGCATCAAAAGGCGCTGGAAAGCCTTCGTGCGGCAGGTTACACCAACATTGAATATCACAAGGGCGCGCTGGACGCTGAACAGTTGAAAGCGTCCATCCGCGATGCCCACTTCATCGGTCTGCGATCCCGTACTCATCTGACAGAAGAAGTGATTAACGCCGCAGAGAAGCTGGTGGCGATTGGCTGTTTTTGCATCGGCACCAACCAGGTGGATTTAAATGCGGCGGCAAAACGCGGTATTCCGGTCTTTAACGCGCCATTCTCGAATACCCGTTCCGTGGCGGAGCTGGTGATTGGCGAGCTATTGCTGCTGCTGCGCGGCGTGCCGGAAGCGAACGCCAAAGCGCACCGCGGCGTATGGAATAAACTGGCGGCGGGATCGTTCGAAGCGCGCGGTAAAAAGCTTGGCATTATCGGTTACGGCCATATCGGAACGCAGTTGGGCATTCTGGCGGAATCGCTGGGGATGCATGTCTATTTCTATGATATTGAAAATAAACTGCCGCTTGGTAACGCAACTCAGGTGCAGCACCTGTCTGAATTGCTGAATATGAGCGATGTGGTCAGTCTGCACGTACCTGAAAACGCCTCCACCAAAAACATGATGGGCGCAAAAGAGATTGCCCTGATGAAGCCGGGTTCGCTGCTGATTAACGCCGCGCGCGGTACGGTAGTGGATATCCCGGCTTTGTGCGACGCGCTGGCGACGAAACATCTGGCGGGGGCGGCTATCGACGTCTTCCCGACGGAACCGGCCACTAATAGCGATCCGTTTACCTCTCCGCTGTGCGAATTCGATAATGTGATCCTGACGCCGCATATCGGCGGCTCGACGCAGGAGGCGCAAGAAAACATCGGTCTGGAAGTCGCAGGAAAACTGATTAAGTACTCGGATAACGGCTCGACGCTGTCCGCCGTGAACTTCCCGGAAGTGTCGCTGCCGCTGCACGGCGGTCGTCGCCTGATGCACATCCACGAAAACCGCCCAGGCGTATTGACCGCGCTTAACCAGATCTTTGCCGAGCAGGGCGTTAACATTGCCGCGCAGTATCTGCAAACCTCCGCCCGAATGGGGTATGTGGTGATTGATATAGAAGCCGATGGCGATGTGGCGGAGAAAGCGCTGCTGGCGATGAAGGCGATTCCGGGCACCATTCGCGCCCGTCTGCTGTACTAATTTCCTCTAAATGGGCAGGAGATGACCTGCCCATCCTTTCTTCTGGTTTCCCTGCCTCAACATCTCTTCGTGTAACGCATACATTCTGTTTTCGAGCCTTGCCGCAATTGGTAATTAAAGGCAGCGTTGCGTGTTGTACAGCAATAAAAGGAATTTACGATAAGGGCTCAGCATAGCGCTGAAACGGGAAAGCCCCTACCGAAGCAGGGGCTCTAAAAAGGAAAGGGACGATGATGAGATACGTCATCATGCTGCTGATCCTGTTAATCATCGCTACGCCAGCATATTAACAGAGAGTACGCAGGAGGGAGGTTCGCCTCCCTCACCCTTCACCGAGAAATTTAGGTCAAAAAAGCGACGCTGTCAATCGACAAAACACGGCTACCACTCCCAAATTTTGGACGGCGTTACCACCGCAGGCAGCGGGATATCCCACTCTTCAACCGGCAGCTTTTCTACTAACTGGCAATCATGCGCGTAGCCCACGGGCTGGATCTTATGCTGCTGCCAGTTTTGTAGCGTACGGTCATAAAATCCGCCGCCCATCCCCAGGCGCTGCCCGCCTTCGTCAAACGCGACTAACGGCGTTACCAGCACATCCAGCTTTGGCAGCGGCAATACGTCGCGGACATCAAGCCGTGGCTCCTGGATCTTTAAGCGGTTGGTCACCAGCGCACTCTGCGGATGATAGTGCAGGAACAGGAGGTTGCCAGGGCTGAAGGGATGAAGAACCGGAAGGTAGACGCGCTTGCCCGCTTGCCATAGCTGTTCTATCAGCGGCTGGGTGTCGAGTTCGCCATCAAAGGAGAAAAACACGGCGACAGTGTGCGCCATCACGACGGGAGGAAAGCTGAGCATTCGGGCGGCGGCCTGTTGACCAAAACGGCGTTGCTGCTCTGGCGTCAGCGCACGGCGACGTTGCCGAATCATTCGGCGGATTTCTTGTCGTGATAAAGAGAGTTCGGGAAGTTGCGTCATGGCTGTCGCCAGTCAGAAGGGGAATCTCCGAGATGCCGCCGCAGGCTGTAACCCTTGAACCCTTGGTTCAAGGTGAATGTGTCGTCACAGTTTTAAGGCTTCTCGGACGAACCGAGCATGCTCACCAACCGCGGAGCGCCACATTCTTGTGGTATGAAATATCGGCTCAGGGGACTGGCCCGCTTGCAAACATCTCAGAGAAATTCTGTTTTCACAATCACTTTACCATAGTAAAGCGAAAAGTGTTATTCAAAGTTTTGGCCCGTTTTTTCGGTTATGCGACCTTGATCAAGCAACGCCTGTTCGATGGTCTGTTGTAGCATCCGAATACGTTGTTCCATGCTCGCCGCGTAATCGCGGGTCTTCGCTTTTTCCTGAGTTAACTCATAGCTGATATTCAATGCGGCAATGAAAACCAACTGCTCAGTATTTGTGACTCTAGTGCGAACTTTCAGATCTTGCAACCGCTGATTCAGATCGTCCGCAGCCTGATTCAACGCATCCCTTTGGTCAGGCGGGCAATTCACTCGCAGTGAACGGCCAAATATTTGGATATCGACGGGTTGTGCAGACATGCCACCTTCCTGCTGATTGACTGCGCTGCCTTCGTCTCCAGACCCAGGGTCCGCGAAGGGGCGACACTATAGCTACCCTGGTGTGAAGATACAAGCCCTTTTCTGGTTCACCAGGGTCCAAAGTGGTAGCATATCATGAATATCCTCCCTTTGATGACGAATGCTTATGTCTATACAGAACGAAATGCCTGGTTACAACGAAATGAACCGGTTTTTGAATCAACAAGGGGCCGGTCTGACCCCGGCTGAAATGCATGGTTTAATCAGCGGGATGATTTGCGGCGGCAACAACGACAGCTCATGGCAGCCGCTGTTGCACGACCTGACGAACGAAGGTCTGGCCTTCGGGCATGAGCTTGCTCAGGCGCTGCGCAAAATGCACGCGGCGACCAGCGACGCGCTGGAAGACGACGGCTTTCTTTTTCAGCTTTATCTGCCTGAAGGCGACGATGTCAGCGTATTCGATCGCGCTGATGCATTAGCCGGGTGGGTTAACCACTTTTTGCTTGGCCTCGGCGTAACGCAGCCTAAACTTGATAAAGTCACCGGCGAAACGGGTGAAGCGATTGACGACCTGCGTAATATTGCGCAGCTTGGTTATGATGAGAGCGAAGATCAGGAAGAGCTGGAGATGTCGCTCGAAGAGATCATCGAATATGTCCGTGTTGCGGCGTTGTTATGTCATGACACTTTCACGCGCCAACAGCCGACCGCGCCGGAAGTGCGTAAACCGACGCTACACTAAGAAAAAACGAAATGGAGGCCATGTCATGACTCAGCAGGAATACCAACGCCGTCGCCAGGCATTACTGGCGCAAATGCAGCCCGGCAGCGCCGCGCTGATCTTTGCCGCGCCGGAGGCGACGCGCAGCGCAGACAGTGAATATCCGTATCGCCAGAGTAGCGACTTCTGGTATTTCACCGGTTTTAACGAACCGGAAGCCGTGCTGGTACTGATTAAGAGTGATGACACCCACAACCACAGCGTTTTGTTCAACCGCGTTCGCGACCTGACGGCGGAAATCTGGTTTGGTCGCCGTTTAGGACAGGATGCCGCGCCGGAAAAACTGGGCGTTGACCGGGCGCTGGCGTTTAGCGAAATCAACCAGCAACTCTTTCAGTTGCTTAATGGTCTGGATGTGGTGTACCACGCGCAGGGCGAATATGCGTATGCCGACGAGATTGTTCTGGCTGCGCTGGAGAAGCTGCGTAAAGGCTCCCGCCAGAATCTGACCGCGCCGGCCACCATGACTGACTGGCGACCGATCGTCCATGAGATGCGCCTGTTCAAATCGCCGGAAGAGATTGCTGTCCTGCGCCGCGCCGGGGAAATTAGCGCGCTGGCGCATATCCGCGCGATGGAAAAATGCCGTCCGGGGATGTTTGAGTATCAGCTGGAGGGGGAAATTCACCACGAATTTAATCGCCACGGCGCGCGCTATCCCTCCTATAACACCATTGTCGGCAGCGGCGAAAATGGCTGTATCCTGCATTACACTGAAAACGAAAGTGAAATGCGCGACGGCGATTTAGTGCTTATCGACGCGGGCTGTGAATATAAAGGTTACGCGGGCGACATCACGCGTACTTTCCCGGTGAACGGGAAATTTACGCCAGCTCAGCGTGAAATTTATGACATCGTTCTGGAATCGCTGGAGACCAGCCTGCGACTGTTCCGTCCTGGCACCTCTATTCAGGAGGTGACCGGCGAAGTCGTGCGCATCATGATAACCGGGCTGGTGAAGCTGGGGATTTTGCAAGGAGAGGTTGATCAACTGATTGCCGAAAATGCGCATCGTCCTTTCTTTATGCATGGCTTGAGCCACTGGCTGGGGCTGGATGTTCATGATGTCGGGGTTTATGGGCCGGAGCGCTCCCGCATCCTGGAGCCGGGCATGGTGCTGACCGTAGAGCCAGGTCTCTATATCGCGCCGGATGCCGACGTGCCGGAAGCGTATCGCGGCATTGGCGTTCGAATTGAAGATGACATTGTCATTACCGAAACCGGTAATGAAAACCTGACCGCTGGCGTTGTGAAGAAGGCGGATGACATTGAGGCATTAATGGCGGCGGCGCGGCAGCAATGAGCGTCATTATCGTTGGCGGCGGCATGGCAGGCGCGACGCTGGCGCTGGCTATCTCTCAGTTCAGTCATGGGACGTTGCCGGTACACCTGATTGAAGCGAAAGCGCCTGAAGCCGACGGTCATCCCGGCTTTGACGCCAGAGCGATTGCGCTGGCGGCGGGCACTTGCCAGCAACTGGCGCGAATTGGCGTCTGGCAGGCGATTTCCGATTGCGCAACGGCAATCAACACCGTACACGTCAGCGATCGCGGTCATGCCGGATTTGTGACTCTCGACGCGCAGGATTACAGCCTGGCAGCGTTGGGTCACGTTGCGGAGCTGCATGATATCGGGCTGCGTCTGTTTGCGCTCTTGCGTAAAGCGCCAGGCGTTACGCTGCACTGCCCGGAGCGCGTAGCCAGCGTGTCGCGTACCCAACAGCAGGTTAACGTCACTCTGGAAAACGGCAATGTGATAGCTGGCAGCGTGCTGGTGGCGGCTAACGGTACCCACTCCGCGCTCGCGTCAGCCTGCGGCGTTGACTGGCATCAGGAGCCTTACGAACAGTTAGCGGTGATAGCGAATGTCGCGACCGCTATCCCGCATCAGGGACGCGCCTTTGAACGTTTTACTCCCAATGGCCCGCTGGCGATGTTGCCGATGTCGCATGGCCGATGTTCGCTGGTTTGGTGTCACCCGCTCGACCAGCGTGATGAGGTGCTGAGCTGGTCCGACGCGCAGTTCTGTCATGCATTGCAGGCCGCGTTCGGCTGGCGGCTGGGGCGAATTACTCAGGCCGGTAAGCGCAGCGCGTATCCGCTTGCCCTGACTACGGCGGCGAAAGTGTTTTCTCACCGGACTGTCGTGGTCGGCAATGCGGCGCAGACGTTGCATCCTATCGCCGGACAAGGGTTTAATCTCGGTCTGCGCGATGTCATGAGCCTGGCGGAAACGCTGGTCGCGGCACAGGACGCGGGCGAGGATATTGGCGCCTGGCACGTGTTATCGCGCTATCAGCAGCGTCGTCAGGTTGACCGGAATACGACGATTGGCGTAACGAACGGTCTGGTCCATCTGTTTGCAAATCGTTGGGCGCCGCTGGTTATTGGGCGCAATATCGGTTTAATGGCGATGGAATTATTACCACCTGCGCGCGATGCGCTGGCACAGCGGACCTTAGGTTGGGTTGCGCGTTAAGCCGATCTGTAGGCCGGATAAGGCATTTACGCCGCCATCCGGCATCGTGTTCGTAAAAATGCCGGATGGCAGCTTCACCTTATCCGGCCTACGGTTTTGATTGTTCCGGTTTCCAGGAGTAAATAGTGCAAAGTGTTGATGTAGCAATAGTTGGCGGAGGCATGGTGGGACTGGCTGTCGCCTGCGGCTTGCAGGGGAGCGGTTTGCGCGTTGCGGTACTGGATCACGTTGTCCCCCAGCCGTTGGCGAACGATGCGTCGCCTCAGCTTCGGGTGTCGGCGATTAATGCCGCCAGCGAAAAACTGCTTACCCGTCTTGGCGTATGGTCAAACATTGTGGCGCGACGGGCAAGTTGCTACCACGGTATGGAAGTCTGGGATAAAGACAGCTTTGGCCGTATTACGTTTGATGACGCAAGCATGGGATATAGCCATCTGGGGCATATTGTTGAAAACAGCGTCATTCACTATGCACTGTGGCAAAAAGCGCAGCAAGCGGCGGATATCACCTTAATGGCGCCAGCGGAGTTACAGCAGGTCGCCTGGGGAGAGAACGACGCCTTCCTGACTTTAAAAGATGGCGCGATGTTAACCGCGCGTCTGGTGATTGCCGCGGATGGCGCCAACTCCTGGCTGCGTAACAAAGCGGATATTCCCTTAACTTTCTGGGACTACCGTCACCATGCGCTGGTAGCGACTATCCGCACCGAAGAGCCGCACGGCGCGGTTGCTCGCCAGGTGTTTCATGGTGAAGGTATTCTGGCGTTTTTGCCGTTAAGCGATCCGCATCTGTGTTCCATTGTCTGGTCGCTTTCTCCGCAGGATGCGGAGCGTATGCAACAGAGCGGCGACGAGGCGTTTAACCAGGCGTTAACTATCGCCTTCGATAATCGGCTGGGCTTATGCCGCCTGGAAAGCGAACGGCAGGTTTTTCCGCTGACGGGCCGCTATGCTCGCCAGTTTGCCGCGCATCGTCTGGCGTTAGTCGGCGATGCCGCGCACACCATCCATCCGCTGGCAGGGCAAGGCGTCAACCTCGGCTTTATGGACGCGGCCGAACTGGTGGACGATCTGCGCCGGCTTCAGCGTCAGGGCAAAGACATTGGCCAACATCTTTATCTCCGTCGTTATGAGCGTAGCCGTAAACATAGTGCGGCGATGATGCTTGCCGGGATGCAAGGTTTTCGTGACCTGTTTGCCGGCGAAAACCCGGCAAAAAAATTGCTGCGCGACATCGGACTGAAACTGGCGGATACGCTCCCCGGCGTCAAACCCCAACTGCTTCGCCAGGCAATGGGGCTAAACGATCTTCCGCAATGGCTTCGTTAAGCGTCTGACTGCACGTCAGCAAGAGTTTGAAACCCGTCACACTTTGCTTTCCCGGCTATCGCGCCGGGGGGCTTTCCTCGTTTGAAATAATCTAATTTCACCGCCTATTTCGCATTATATTTTCTAATGTCATTATTTTTAGCGAACGCGATTTTCGACATTTTTTCCGCATTTAATATTAATTTATGTTGTGATAAATCGTATCAGCTTCCTTTTTATGACGGTTATTTAGCGTAATAGTGGTTTTTTGTGCTGATGGGATTTTAGCGTTTTTTAGTCATAAGCTAATGTGATGGTAAATTCATCCTTATGGTTTAGCGCCTGGTTCGGTGGTAAGTTCAGGAGCAAGAGAACGTTTGCGTCGGCGCAGGAAAAAGGGCGTCGATGCCAGGTTTCGTGGCGAAGATTTCCCATGAAAATGGTTGTTAGCCCCCGCTAATTCAACGAGGAAAAGATGGCCCAACAGACGCCTTTGTACGAACAACACACGCTATGCGGCGCCCGCATGGTCGATTTTCATGGCTGGATGATGCCCCTGCATTACGGCTCTCAGCTTGATGAACACCACGCTGTGCGCACCGATGCCGGGATGTTTGATGTATCGCATATGACCATTGTCGATCTTCATGGCAGCCGCACACGAGAGTTTCTACGTTATCTGCTGGCCAACGACGTCGCGAAGCTAACGAAGACGGGTAAAGCCCTCTACTCCGGTATGCTTAACGCATCGGGCGGCGTGATTGATGACCTTATCGTCTACTACTTCACTGAAGATTTCTTCCGTCTCGTTGTTAACTCCGCCACCCGCGAAAAAGACCTCTCCTGGATTACCCAACACGCTGAACCTTATGCCATCGACATCACCGTTCGTGACGACCTGTCGCTGATTGCGGTACAGGGGCCGAATGCGCAGGAAAAAGCGGCGACTCTGTTTACTGACCAACAGCGCCATGCAGTAGAAGGTATGAAGCCGTTCTTCGGCGTTCAGGCGGGTGATTTGTTTATCGCCACCACCGGTTATACCGGCGAAGCGGGCTATGAAATCGCCATGCCGAATGAAAAAGCGGCGGATTTCTGGCGTGCGCTGGTGGAGGCGGGCGTGAAGCCGTGCGGTCTTGGCGCGCGTGACACGCTGCGTCTGGAAGCAGGCATGAACCTGTACGGTCAGGAGATGGATGAAGGTATCTCTCCGCTGGCGGCTAATATGGGATGGACTATCGCCTGGGAACCTGCTGACCGCGACTTTATTGGCCGTGAGGCGCTGGAGATGCAGCGTGAAAAAGGCCATGAGCAGCTTGTCGGTCTGGTGATGACCGAGAAAGGCGTATTGCGTAATGAACTGCCGGTGCGTTTTACCGATGCGCAGGGCAATCAGCAAGAAGGCATTATCACCAGCGGGACGTTTTCCCCAACGTTGGGCTACAGCATTGCGCTGGCGCGCGTTCCGGCGGGCATCGGCGAGACGGCGATTGTACAAATTCGTAACCGTGAAATGCCGGTAAAAGTGACTAAACCTGTTTTTGTGCGTAACGGCAAAGCCGTCGCGTGATTCATCCTTTTTTGGAGATTAATTGATGAGCAACGTACCCGCAGAACTGAAATACAGCAAAGAACACGAATGGCTGCGTAAAGAAGCGGATGGCACTTACACCGTTGGCATTACTGAACACGCTCAGGAGCTGTTGGGCGATATGGTTTTTGTTGATCTGCCGGAAGTCGGCGCGACCGTAAGCGCGGGCGACGACTGCGCCGTGGCGGAGTCCGTAAAAGCGGCGTCCGACATTTATGCGCCGGTAAGCGGCGAGATCGTGGCGGTAAACGATGCGCTGAGCGACTCCCCGGAGCTGGTGAACAGCGAACCGTATGCCGGTGGCTGGATCTTTAAAATCAAAGCCAGCGATGAAAGCGAACTTGAATCGCTGCTGGATGCCACCGCGTACGAGGCATTGTTAGAAGACGAATAATGTTGTGCCGGATGGCGCTAATGCTTATCCGGCCTACTCACTGCAACGCGAATGATTTTGCGTATTCGTTTTCGCACGCGTAGGCCCGGTAAGCGTCAGCGCCACCGGGCAATTGAGTTAGAGACAATCACGATTCACTGCACGTTTCAGGAACCATCGCCCATGACACAGACGTTAAGCCAGCTTGAAAACCGCGGCGCTTTCATTGAACGCCACATCGGACCGGACGCCGCACAGCAACAAGAGATGCTGAATGCGGTTGGCGCCGAGTCGTTAAACGCGCTGACAGGTCAGATTGTGCCGAAAGACATTCAGCTCGCGACTCCGCCTCAGGTTGGCGAGGCGGCAACCGAATATGCCGCACTGGCGGAATTAAAAGCCATCGCCGGGCGTAACAAGCGCTTCACGTCCTATATTGGCATGGGCTACACCGCCGTGCAGCTACCGCCGGTTATCCTGCGCAACATGCTGGAAAATCCGGGTTGGTATACCGCCTACACTCCTTATCAGCCGGAAGTCTCTCAGGGGCGTCTGGAAGCGCTGCTCAACTTCCAACAGGTGACGCTGGACCTGACGGGGCTGGACATGGCTTCCGCCTCGCTGCTGGATGAAGCGACCGCCGCCGCTGAAGCGATGGCGATGGCAAAGCGCGTCAGCAAACTGAAAAATGCCAACCGTTTCTTTGTCGCCTCTGATGTCCATCCGCAAACTCTGGACGTCGTGCGTACTCGCGCCGAAACCTTTGGCTTTGACGTCATTGTGGATGACGCGGCGAAAGCATTGGATCACCAGGATGTGTTTGGCGTGCTGTTGCAGCAGGTTGGCTCCACGGGCGAAATTCACGATTACAGCGCGCTGATTAGCGAACTCAAAGCCCGTAAAGTGATTGTCAGCGTCGCCGCCGACTTTATGGCGCTGGTGCTGCTTACCGCGCCGGGTAAACAGGGCGCGGACATTGTTTTCGGCTCTGCGCAACGCTTCGGCGTACCGATGGGGTACGGTGGCCCGCACGCGGCGTTCTTTGCCGCCAAAGACGAATTTAAACGCTCCATGCCAGGCCGTATTATCGGCGTCTCAAAAGATGCGGCGGGCAATACCGCACTGCGCATGGCGATGCAGACTCGCGAGCAGCATATCCGTCGTGAGAAAGCGAACTCCAATATTTGTACCTCGCAGGTACTGCTGGCTAACATCGCCAGTCTGTATGCCGTTTATCATGGTCCGGTCGGTCTGAAGCGCATCGCTAATCGTATCCACCGCCTGACCGATATTCTGGCGGCAGGTTTGCAACAGAAAGGCTTAAAGCTGCGTCATGCGCACTACTTCGACACCCTGTGTGTGGAAGTGGCTGATAAAGCTGCGGTACTGGCGCGTGCGGAAGCGGCAGAGATCAATCTGCGCAGCGATATTCATAACGCGGTGGGTATTACCCTTGATGAAACCACTACCCGTGAGAATGTGGCGCAGTTGTTCAATGTTTTGCTGGGCGACAGCCACGGTCTGAACATTGAAACACTGGATAAAGACGTGGCGCTTGATAGCCGTTCCATTCAGCAAGGTATGCTGCGTGACGATGCGATTCTGACGCATCCGGTATTTAACCGCTACCACAGCGAAACCGAGATGATGCGCTATATGCACTCGCTGGAGCGTAAAGATCTGGCGCTGAACCAGGCGATGATCCCGCTGGGTTCCTGCACCATGAAGCTGAACGCCGCCGCCGAGATGATACCTATCACCTGGCCGGAATTCGCTGAACTGCATCCGTTCTGCCCGCCGGAACAGGCCGAAGGATATCATCAGATGATTAGCCAGCTTTCTGACTGGCTGGTGAAACTCACCGGGTACGACGCCGTCTGTATGCAGCCTAACTCCGGCGCACAGGGGGAATACGCGGGGCTGCTGGCGATTCGTCACTATCACGAAAGCCGCAACGAAGGGCATCGCGATATCTGCTTGATCCCAGCTTCTGCTCACGGCACTAACCCTGCTTCTGCACATATGGCAGGAATGCAGGTGGTGGTAGTCGCCTGTGATAAGAACGGCAACATCGACCTGGACGATCTGCGGGCCAAAGCAGAACAACATGCTGCGAACCTCTCTTGCATCATGGTGACTTATCCTTCCACCCACGGCGTCTATGAAGAAACGATCCGTGAAGTATGTGAAGTTGTGCACCAGTTCGGCGGTCAGGTTTACCTTGACGGCGCGAACATGAACGCCCAGGTCGGCATTACCTCACCGGGCTTTATTGGCGCGGACGTTTCGCATCTTAACCTGCATAAAACTTTCTGCATTCCGCACGGCGGCGGTGGCCCAGGCATGGGACCGATCGGCGTGAAAGCGCATCTGGCACCGTTCGTACCGGGTCATAGCGTGGTGCAAATCGAAGGCATGTTAACCCGTCAGGGCGCGGTTTCTGCGGCGCCGTTCGGTAGTGCCTCTATCCTGCCAATCAGCTGGATGTACATCCGCATGATGGGCGCAGAAGGCCTGAAGCAGGCAAGCCAGGTCGCGATTCTTAACGCTAACTACATCGCCAGCCGTCTGAAAGACGCGTACCCGGTACTGTATACTGGTCGCGATGGCCGTGTGGCGCACGAATGTATTCTTGATATTCGTCCGCTGAAAGAAGAAACCGGCATCAGCGAGCTGGATATTGCCAAGCGTCTGATCGACTACGGTTTCCACGCGCCAACCATGTCGTTCCCGGTGGCGGGCACGCTGATGGTAGAGCCGACGGAATCTGAAGGTAAGGCCGAGCTGGATCGCTTTATCGATGCGATGCTGGCTATTCGCGCAGAGATTGACCAGGTGAAAGCGGGTGTCTGGCCGCTGGAAGATAACCCGCTGGTGAACGCGCCGCACATTCAGAGCGAACTGGTCGCCGAGTGGGCGCATCCGTACAGCCGTGAAGTTGCCGTATTCCCGGCAGGCGTGGCAGACAAATACTGGCCGACGGTGAAACGTCTGGATGATGTTTATGGCGACCGTAACCTGTTCTGCTCCTGCGTACCGATTAGCGACTACCAGTAATTTACTGATTCGACTGTTTTCTAAAGGCGCTTCGGCGCCTTTTCAGCTTGTTAATAAAGTGCGCTTTGTTTATGTCGGATGCAGTGTGAGTGCCTTATTCAGGCTACAAAGTGTTACTAATTCAATATATTACACTAAATCGTTGGCTCCTGTCAGGCAACCTGGCGTTTGTATCAGTGTATTAGCCAGAATTAAATTACCGCTTTTTTAGAGCCTAATGATTCATTGTGCATCATTTTTACCTTGCTGTTATTTAATCAAAACAACACAGTATATTTACATGTAGTTACAAATAGTTTCTCTCCGGAATCGTTATTTACCTCTCAATATAGTTACAAAAATTTCCGTATATTAAATTCATCAAGTTATTAATTTGAATTATAAATTAAAAATAAACATAAATAACGTAAATATTTATTAACTTAGCGCTTTGTTTTTTATACCTGGAGGGAATAATGAAACGATTTATATTTCTGCCATTAATGACATATTTTCTATTAATGAATGCAATGGCAGCTAACGGAGAAAATAATCCCAGTAATCTATTAGGTGCACCAGTTAATACCGCTATTTCTGGTGGTTCAGTATTGCCGGAAGGAAAGTTATTAACCGCCGTGAATAGCTCATTTCGCGATAAAGATCATCAAATCGAGGGGCACGGAAGTCCGGATGTTTACTCCCAGATATGGTTATTGAAGATTCGTTACGGTTTGACCGACAGACTGGAATTATCAACTGTGGGTTCCTATATCAATAACAAACGAGACAATCTGTCTCCTGAGCACATAGAGGGAATGGGCGACCAATCGGTGGGGGTCAATTATGCTTTAATGAGCCAGCGAAGAGGTGATCCGTTTTGGGTTACGGTAGGTGGGGCAGTATTACTACCCACCGGGCAAGATGGAGATAATCATTTGCCTGGGAATAGCGCCTGGGGAGGAAGAGTAACACTCACTTTAACAAAATTATTTACTCCTAACATTAAAGGGGATATGGGTTTTGTATATCAGGGACCATTTGAGCGCGGTAACCAGGACGTGAAACGAGGTAACGAATTCCAGTGGAATACCCAGGTGCGGTATATGTTTAGCGATTTACCGCTGGATCTTGGTCTGGAAAGTGCCTACAGCAATAATGCCTCTGGAACGAAAAAACTGTCTAATGGCAGCGTAATTAATAACCATTCTGGAACTACCGAATGGGTTGTTGGTCCGTCATTTAATATTGCCGTCGATTCACTGAAATTATGGTTTGGTGCCGGAGCCTTCTTCCCGGTAATGCAGGAAGCGAAGTCGCCAACCAAAATGGAAGATGTACGCTGGGAATTTAAAATAGGTAAGACCTGGTAAGACTCGTTCAAAGTGTTACCCGCCGACTGGCGGGTAACGTGCAGGAGTTAAAGCTTCTCGCCGTTGCTGGCAATCACCTCTTTGTACCAGTTGAAGCTTTTCTTACGCGAACGCGACATATCGCCCGTACCGTCATCGTGCTTGTTCACGTAGATGAAGCCGTAGCGCTTGCTGTACTGACCGGTGGTGAACGACACGCAGTCGATGCAGCCCCACGGCGTGTAGCCCATCAGGTCGACACCATCGTAAGTCACCGCTTTTTTCATCTCTTCAATATGGGCGCGCAGGTAGTCAATTCGGTAGTCGTCGTTGATGCTGCCATCTTCTTCTACTTTGTCGTAAGCACCAAAACCGTTTTCGACAATAAACAGCGGCTTTTGATAGCGTTCGTACAGTTCACACAATGAATAACGCAGGCCCACCGGGTCAATCTGCCAGCCCCAGTCAGATGCTTTAACATAGGGGTTCGGTACGCTGCCTTCAAAACCGGAAATCGCATCGCCGCTACCGCCTTCGGCTTTGACCGCGTTGGTCATGTAATAACTGAAACCAAGATAATCGCAGGTGCCTTCGTGCAGCACTTCAAGATCGCCATCTTCCATTTTGATGTTAAATCCGCGGCGCTCCCACTCGTTCAACACATAGGACGGGTAATAGCCGCGCAGCTGCACATCGGTAAAGACGTAGCGTTCACGCATCGACTCCTGAGCAAACATCACATCTTCTGGTTTACAGGAGAAAGGATACAGCGCGACCATCGCCAGCATACAACCCACTTTCATCTGCGGGTTAATGCGACGTGCCGCTTTTACCGCCAGCGCGCTGGCGACAAACTGATGATGTAAGACCTGATACATGGTTTCTTCTGGATTCTCATGCTCGGTATACACCACGCCGGAACAGCAGTAGCCAAACAGCGGCGCGCGCCAGTTTCGCTGATTGTTGATTTCGTTGAAGGTCATCCAGTATTTGACCTTATGTTTGTAGCGTTCAAACACGACTTCAGCAAAACGGACAAAGAAATCAACGACCTTACGATTGGTCCAGCCGCCGTAGTGCTGTACCAGATGTAATGGCATTTCAAAGTGGGAAAGGGTGATGACCGGTTCGATGTTGTATTTGAGTAACTCATCAAACATGTCGTCGTAGAATTTCAGACCGGCCTCGTTTGGCTGGGATTCGTCGCCATTCGGGAAGATACGCGTCCAGGCAATAGAGGTACGGAAGCATTTGAACCCCATTTCGGCGAAAAGACGGATGTCTTCTTTGTAATGTCCGTAAAAATCCACCGCCTCGTGGTTCGGATAGTATTTGCCAGCAACGACATTCTGGGTGATTTCGCGTGGCACGCCGTGTGCGCCGCCGGTTAGCACGTCGCAGATGCTGGGGCCTTTACCGTCTTTATTCCAGCCGCCTTCAACCTGGTGTGCGGCAACCGCGCCGCCCCATAAAAAATCTTTTGGCAGGGTGAGTTTTCTCATTGTTGCATAATCTCAATTTATTTAGTCTGTTATCATTCATTCTGCACCAAATGACATGTAAAGCGTACGCAAAATTCCAGGGGGCTCGCGTGTCGGGACAAGAACACATTCAGATCGTAACATCCACTTCAAGGGGCCATATTCAGGGGATAACCACATGCAGCCAAACGACATTACTTTCTTTCAACGTTTCCAGAATGACATTCTGGCAGGGCGTAAAACCATCACTATTCGTGATGCCTCCGAGTCCCACTTTAAAGCAGGCGATGTGCTACGCGTGGGACGGTTCGAAGATGATGGCTATTTTTGCACAATCGAAGTGACAGGAACGTCAACTGTGACGCTGGATACGCTGAACGAAAAACATGCGCAACAGGAAAATATGTCGCTTGATGAGCTGAAACGGGTCATTGCTGAAATCTATCCCAACCAGACGCAATTTTATGTGATTGATTTTAAATGCCTTTGATAAATATGAACGCGTGTTAGTTGAGTTTTTGTAATTAACTTATTGAATAATAAACAAAATTTAATTTTGCGAATTTATTTTAGCTAACATGTGTTCACTGGAACCATTCTCAGTTACGCTAGAGGCGCAGTTCATCGTTATGAACGTTTCTCCGGAGTAAGTTATGGTGCAAAAACCATTGATGACGCAGGGATATTCGCTGGCTGAGGAAATCGCCAACAGTATTAGCCACGGCATTGGATTGGTATTTGGTATTGTCGGCCTGGTGCTGTTGTTGGTTCAGGCGGTAGAGGCGAATGCGGGTATGACGGCTATCGCCAGCTACAGTTTATATGGCGGGAGCATGATCCTGCTTTTTCTTGCCTCAACGCTTTATCATGCCATTCCTCATCAGCGGGCAAAAATCTGGTTAAAGAAATTTGATCACTGCGCTATCTATCTGCTCATTGCCGGAACCTATACGCCATTTCTGCTGGTAGGTCTGGATTCGCCGCTGGCGCGCGGACTAATGATTGTGATCTGGAGCCTGGCGCTATTCGGTATCCTCTTCAAGTTGACGATTGCGCACCGATTTAAAGTGCTTTCACTGGTTACGTATCTGGCAATGGGCTGGCTGTCGCTGATAGTGGTTTATCAGTTGGCGATTAAGCTGGCGATAGGCGGCGTGACGCTGCTGGCGGTAGGTGGCGTCGTTTACTCGCTGGGCGTAATTTTCTATGTTTGCAAACGCATACCTTATAACCACGCCATCTGGCATGGCTTTGTGCTGGGCGGCAGCGTGTGCCACTTCCTGGCCATCTATTTGTATGTGGGACAGGCGTAATTCCCGGATGCCCGTGCCGGATGGCGGCGCTGTCGTACCTTATCCGGCCTACGAGAACAGCACGTGCGAGCCTGATGGCGTTGCGCTATCAGGCTATCCGGCTTTTAACGTGATATCACTCTTCCAGCGAGTAGGGCAGCGGGACGATATGCAGGGTGTTGGCATCGTCGCGAACGCGGAAGGCGCTTTCGGCTTCTAAATCGTTATTCATGACGGCCTGAACCAGTAACTGACCGTCGTCTAACTGCGCCGCCGCCAGAATAGCGCCGGTACGACGCCAGTTCTCGCCCATCTGTAGCTCCAGATCTTCTCCTGCTTCCGGTACCCGGCTGGCTTTGCCCGCCAGCAACCAAAGCGCGCGTTTATTGGCGCCGCGGAATTTTGCCCGTGCGACCATCTCCTGTCCGGTGTAGCAGCCTTTCTTGAAGCTGATGCCGCCCAGCGCCTGTAGGTTAGTCGCCTGGGGGATAAACTGACCGCTGTTCGCCGCGTCAATCACCGGAATGCCTGCTTCAATATCCAACGCCAGCCACTGTTGGCTGTTATTCAGTTCGGCTTCGCCATGCAACTTCTCTGTTAACATGTTGGCCGTCGCGACATCGGTGACAAGCAGGAATCGTTCCGCAGGATGTTCAAACCATAGCAGCGTGGAGGCGCCGTCTCTGACCACCTGATTTTCGCTATTGGGCAGTTCGCTAAAGACATTAGCCAGCGCCGCGCGGGCCTGAAAACCTGCCACGCCAAGCAATACGCGTTCGTCATCCGGCGCGATGACCACTTTGGAAAATACGGCGTACTTTTTCAGCTCCGTTAATTGCGCTTCACGCACGCTACGGCGTTCAATCCAGGCGAAACCGTCGCGCTCACGGAACAGGCGCAGAGTGCTCCACATCTTACCTTTAGCATCGCAGTGGGCGGCGAGAAGGTGTTGCTGTTCAGTCATCTGGCTTACGTCAGCGGTGACCTGGCCCTGAATATACTTTTCACTGTCTACGCCGGTAATGGTCGACAGCGCCCAGTCGTCAAGCGCGATCAGCGTCAGCGGCAGGCGGGCTGACGATGAAGGATGACGTGGTGGAAAGGAGATAAAAGCCATAAATAATGTCCTGGTTAGCTGCAACAATAATGGTTAATGGTAAAAGAGCCATCGGTCATTGCAAGTGCTTTAAATAGCCCATTGAGAGCGGATTGATCGTTTTGCGAGGCGGTATCCAAAATGGATGAACATATTGATTCCCAGCCTTTTATTTCGCGATCGCGTTCCAGATTACTGAGATTCCCGTAAAACAACGCCAAAAACACGTTACAATAGCCCGGTACTTCATTTTCGCGAGGCAGGAAGAACATGGATATTCACAATAAAGCACGTATTCACTGGGCATGTCGTCGCGGTATGCGCGAACTTGATATTTCCATCATGCCGTTTTTTGAACATGAGTACGATAGTTTAAGTGATGAAGAAAAGCGTATTTTTGTCCGTTTGTTGCAGAGTGATGACCCGGATTTATTTAACTGGTTAATGAATCACGGTAAACCGGCTGACGCTGAACTGGAACAGATGGTCCGACTCATTCAGACACGGAATCGGGAACGTGGTCCTGTGGCAATCTGATTTACGCGTCTCATGGCGCGCTCAGTGGATCTCATTGCTCATTCATGGGCTGGTTGCCGCGGTGATTTTATTGATGCCCTGGCCGCTGAGTTATACCCCGTTATGGATGATACTACTGTCGCTGGTCGTGTTTGACTGTGTACGTAGCCAGCGCAGGATTAATACCTGTCAGGGAGAGATCAAGCTACTCATGGACGGCCGCTTACGCTGGCAGGGGCAGGACTGGACGCTCTTGCGTCCGCCCTGGTTACTGAAAAGCGGGATGGTGTTGCGTTTACGCGCAGAGTCTGGACGTCATCAGCATTTATGGCTGGCGGCGGATAGCATGGAAGAAGCGGAATGGCGTGAGTTGCGTCGGATACTGTTACAGCAGCCGATATCAGGCCAACACTGACGGAACGGCGTAAACGCGGTTCCGTCGAGAGGGAAATACAGCGAGTAAGGTTTCAGGCGTAGTGTTCGGCCATTTCGCCGAGAATTTGTTCACACCAGGTCTGTATACGTTCATCGCTGAGATCGTACTGGTTCGTTTCATCCAGCGCCAGGCCGACAAACAGTTGCCCATCCGCAATGACCGGTTTATTGCTGGTAAATTCGTAGCCTTCTGTGGGCCAGTAGCCGACAAATTTAACGCCTTTGAGGGCAAGTTTGTCATGCAACATACCCAGCGCATCCAGGAACCACTCACCGTAGCCGAGCTGGTCGCCCATACCGTAAAGCGCAACGATTTTGCCTTCCAGATTGAGATCGTCCAGTTGCTCCCAGACGGCTTCCCAGTCCTCCTGAATTTCACCAAAATCCCAGGTGGGGATGCCTAAAATGAGCACGTCGTACTGCTCCATTAAGGCGGGGGCGTCATCCTTGAGGTTATGTAATGTCACCAGCTCCGGGCCGAGAATATCGCGAATTTTCTCTGCGGCCATCTCGGTGTAGCACGTGCTGGAACCGTAAAAAAGACCCATGTTCATTACGTTACATCTCGATTCTGCTATAGCGTTGCGGGTAGTGTAACAGAATCACTGCATTCACGGCACAATGAGGCATAATGCACCAAAAGTCAGCGTGAAGTGGGGAGCGCGAATGGAACAGGATTTAGCGCGTATTGAGCAGTTTCTGGATGCCCTGTGGCTGGAACGAAATCTGGCGGAAAATACATTAAGCGCGTATCGTCGCGATTTATCGATGGTCGTTGCGTGGTTGCATCATCGCGGAAAAACGCTTGCGACGGCGCAGGCTGATGATTTACAAACGCTGCTGGCTGAACGGGTGGAGGGCGGATACAAAGCGACCAGCTCCGCACGCCTGTTAAGCGCTATGCGGCGCTTCTTCCAGCATCTGTACCGTGAAAAGTATCGTGAGGATGATCCGAGCGCGCAGTTGGCCTCGCCTAAGCTTCCGCAGCGTTTACCGAAAGACCTTAGCGAGGCGCAGGTTGAACGGCTCTTGCAGGCGCCGCTTATTGATCAACCTTTGGAGTTGCGCGATAAAGCTATGTTGGAAGTGCTGTATGCCACCGGTTTGCGCGTGTCGGAACTGGTGGGGCTGACAATGAGCGATATCAGTCTGCGGCAGGGCGTGGTGCGGGTTATCGGTAAAGGCAATAAAGAGCGGTTGGTGCCGTTAGGCGAAGAGGCGGTATATTGGCTGGAAACGTATCTGGAGCATGGGCGTCCCTGGTTACTCAATGGCGTATCGATTGACGTATTGTTCCCCAGCCAGCGTGCGCAGCAGATGACGCGGCAGACCTTCTGGCACCGTATTAAACATTATGCGGTACTGGCTGGAATCGATAGCGAAAAACTATCGCCGCATGTTTTACGTCACGCTTTCGCCACGCATTTGCTGAATCACGGCGCCGACTTGCGCGTTGTACAAATGCTACTTGGGCATAGTGATCTTTCGACGACACAAATTTATACGCATGTCGCAACGGAGCGTTTGCGTCAACTTCATCAACAGCACCATCCGCGGGCATGAGTGCTGACAGGAAAGGATAGTTTATGAAAAAGCGTTTTATGATGTTCACTTTACTGGCGGCGGCGTTTTCAGGCGTGGCCCATGCGGATGATGCGGCTATCCGTCAGTCGCTGGCTAAGCTGGGCGTTCAGAGTACGGAAATTCAGGCCTCGCCAGTGGCAGGGATGAAAACCGTCCTCACTCACAGCGGCGTACTGTACGTCACTGATGACGGCAAACATATTATTCAAGGGCCGATGTATGACGTGAGCGGCGCGCATCCGGTAAACGTGACGAACAAACTGCTGATGAGCCAGCTAAATGCGCTGGAAAAAGAGATGATCGTCTATAAAGCGCCGGATGAGAAACATGTCATTACTGTTTTTACCGATATCACCTGCGGCTATTGTCATAAGCTACATGAAGAGATGAAAGATTATAACGCGCTGGGGATTACGGTACGTTATCTGGCCTTCCCGCGCCAGGGGCTGGAAAGCCAGGCGGAGCAGGATATGAAATCTATCTGGTGCGCCAAAGACAAAAACAAAGCGTTTGATGACGCCATGGCAGGTAAGGGCGTGAAACCGGCAAGCTGTGACGTGAACATTGCTGATCATTATGCGTTGGGCGTGCAGTTGGGCGTCAGCGGTACGCCAGCCATTGTATTGAGTAACGGCTATGTGGTGCCTGGCTATCAGGGACCGAAAGAGATGAAAGCGTTTCTTGATGAGCATCAAAAACAGACCAGTGGTAAATAATACGCGTGAAACAACAGAGACAACTTCGTCGGCGCGAGGCTGATGAGACGGCGGAACTCCCCGCCGATCTTCCTCCATTACTACGACGTCTATATGCCAGCCGGGGCGTTCGTAGCGCCCGCGAACTGGAGCGCAGCGTGAAAGGAATGCTGCCCTGGCAACAGCTTAGCGGCATAGATAACGCGGTGGAGATCCTCTACAACGCCTTTCGCGAAGGTACCCGCATTATTGTTGTTGGCGATTTTGACGCCGACGGCGCGACCAGTACTGCGCTAAGCGTATTGGGAATGCGTGCGTTGGGATGTGACAACATCAGTTATCTGGTGCCTAATCGCTTTGAGGACGGCTACGGTTTAAGCCCGGAAGTGGTCGATCAGGCGAAGGCGCGCGGCGCGCAGCTTATCGTCACCGTAGATAACGGCATCTCATCCCACGCCGGCGTAGCGCATGCAAAGACGTTGGGGATTCCGGTGATCGTGACCGATCACCACCTGCCTGGCGACACGTTGCCGGAGGCCGAAGCGATTATTAATCCTAATCTGCGCGACTGCGAATTCCCGTCTAAGTCGCTGGCAGGCGTCGGCGTGGCGTTTTACCTGATGCTGGCGTTGCGAACATTTTTGCGCGACAAAGGATGGTTCGACGAGCGCAACATTGCGCCGCCGAATTTGGCGGAGCTGCTGGATTTAGTGGCGTTGGGAACGGTAGCAGACGTTGTGCCGCTGGACGCCAACAACCGTATTCTGACCTGGCAAGGGCTAAGTCGTATTCGTGCCGGGAAATGCCGTCCGGGAATTAAAGCGTTGCTGGAGATATCGAATCGCGATCCGCAGCAGCTTGCCGCCAGTGATTTAGGCTTCGCGTTGGGGCCTCGCCTGAATGCCGCCGGCAGGCTGGATGATATGTCCGTTGGCGTGGCGTTACTGTTGTGCGACAACCTCGGCGAAGCGCGTGTTCTGGCCAGCGAGCTGGATGCGCTTAACCAGACGCGCAAAGAAATAGAGCAGGGGATGCAGGCGGAAGCGCTTATCCTGTGCGAAAAGCTTGAGCGCAGTAGTGAAACGCTTCCGGGCGGTCTGGCGATGTATCATCCTGAATGGCATCAGGGCGTGGTCGGAATTCTGGCGTCGCGCATTAAAGAGCGTTTTCACCGCCCGGTGATCGCCTTTGCGCCTGCGGGCGACGGCACGCTAAAAGGCTCAGGCCGTTCGATTCAGGGGCTGCATATGCGCGATGCGCTGGAAAGGCTGGATACCCTTTACCCTGATCTGATGATCAAGTTCGGCGGTCATGCGATGGCGGCGGGATTGTCGCTGGAAGAGCATAAATTCGAGCAGTTTCAGCAACGTTTTGGCGAGCTGGTGACGGAATGGCTCGATCCTGCCCTGTTGCAAGGCGAGGTGATCTCCGATGGTCCATTAAGCGCGGCGGAGATGTCTATGGAAGTGGCGCAACTGTTGCGGGATGCCGGACCGTGGGGGCAAATGTTCCCGGAACCGTTATTCGATGGTCGTTTCCGTCTGCTACAGCAGCGTCTGGTGGGCGAGCGCCACCTCAAGGTGATGGTGGAGCCCGTCGGCGGCGGCCCGCTGTTGGATGGCATCGCATTTAATATTGATACGACCTGTTGGCCGGATAACGGCGTGCGGGAGGTAGAACTGGCTTATAAACTGGACATTAACGAGTTTCGCGGCAACCGTAGTTTACAGATTATTATCGATGATATTTGGCCGCTATGATCGGGGCGATTTAACAACACTTTCGCTGTAATTAAGGGGCGAAATCCGCTAATATTTCGCCCTTATAACCGCATTTTGACAAGTCAAATAAAAGAAATCAGACCATGTTTGAAATTAACCCGGTGAATAACCGCATTCAGGACCTCACGGAACGCACCAACGTTCTTAGGGGGTATCTTTGACTACGATGCTAAGAAAGAGCGTCTGGAAGAAGTAAACGCCGAGCTGGAACAGCCGGATGTCTGGAACGAACCTGAGCGCGCGCAGGCGCTGGGAAAAGAGCGTTCATCGCTCGAAGCGATCGTCGATACGCTTGATCAAATGACTCAGGGGCTGGACGACGTTTCCGGGCTGCTGGAACTGGCGGTAGAAGCTGACGACGAAGAGACGTTTAACGAAGCCGTCGCGGAACTGAATACGCTGGAAGAGAAGCTGGCGCAGTTGGAATTCCGCCGGATGTTCTCCGGCGAGTACGATAGCGCCGATTGCTATCTCGATATTCAGGCCGGTTCCGGTGGTACTGAAGCGCAGGACTGGGCCAGCATGTTGCTGCGTATGTATCTGCGTTGGGCGGAAGCGCGCGGCTTCAAGACAGAAGTCATTGAAGAATCGGAAGGGGAAGTCGCCGGTATTAAGTCCGCGACTATCAAAATCTCCGGCGAATATGCCTATGGCTGGCTGCGCACTGAAACCGGCGTACATCGTCTGGTGCGTAAAAGTCCGTTTGACTCCGGCGGTCGCCGTCATACCTCGTTTAGCTCCGCGTTTGTGTACCCGGAAGTGGACGACGATATCGATATCGACATTAACCCGGCGGATCTGCGTATCGACGTCTATCGCGCGTCTGGCGCAGGCGGTCAGCACGTTAACCGTACGGAATCCGCCGTGCGTATCACCCATATTCCAACCGGAATCGTGACGCAGTGCCAGAACGACCGTTCGCAGCACAAAAACAAAGACCAGGCCATGAAGCAGATGAAAGCGAAGCTTTATGAACTGGAGATGCAGAAAAAGAACGCTGAAAAACAGGCGATGGAAGACACTAAGTCCGATATCGGCTGGGGAAGCCAGATTCGTTCCTATGTCCTGGACGATTCCCGCATTAAAGACCTGCGTACTGGGGTGGAAACCCGCAATACACAGGCGGTACTGGACGGTAGTCTGGATCAATTTATCGAAGCAAGTTTGAAAGCAGGGCTATGAGGAATCAACATGTCTGAACAAAACGCACAGGGCGCTGACGAGGTAGTCGATCTTAACAATGAAATGAAGGCACGTCGCGAGAAGCTGGCTGCACTGCGTGAGCAGGGTATCCCGTTCCCGAACGATTTCCGTCGTGACCGTACCTCAGACCAACTGCACGCAGAGTTTGACGCGAAAGAAGCTGAAGAACTGGAAGCGCTGAATATTGAAGTGTCCGTCGCGGGCCGTATGATGACTCGCCGTATTATGGGTAAAGCCTCTTTTGTTACCCTGCAAGACGTAGGCGGCCGCATTCAGCTGTATGTGGCGCGCGATGATCTGCCGGAAGGCGTTTACAACGAGCAGTTCAAGAAGTGGGATCTTGGCGATATCCTCGGCGCGAAAGGTAAGCTGTTCAAAACCAAAACCGGCGAGCTGTCTATCCACTGCACCGAACTGCGCCTGCTGACGAAAGCGCTGCGTCCGTTGCCGGATAAATTCCACGGCCTGCAGGACCAGGAAGCGCGCTATCGCCAGCGTTATCTGGATCTCATCTCTAACGATGAATCCCGTAACACCTTCAAAACCCGTTCGAAGATCCTGGCTGGTATTCGCCAGTTTATGGTTGCTCGCGGCTTTATGGAAGTCGAAACGCCGATGATGCAGGTGATCCCAGGCGGCGCGTCTGCCCGTCCGTTTATCACCCATCACAACGCGCTGGATCTGGACATGTACCTGCGTATCGCGCCGGAACTGTACCTCAAGCGTCTGGTGGTTGGCGGCTTCGAACGCGTATTCGAAATTAACCGTAACTTCCGTAACGAAGGCATCTCCGTGCGCCATAATCCTGAGTTCACCATGATGGAACTCTATATGGCGTATGCGGACTACAAAGACCTGATCGAGCTGACTGAGTCTCTGTTCCGTACGCTGGCGCAGGATGTTCTGGGCACCACCCAGGTTCCGTACGGTGATGAAGTGTTTGACTTCGGTAAGCCGTTCGAAAAACTGACCATGCGTGAAGCGATCAAGAAATATCGTCCGGAAACAGATATGGCTGATCTGGACAACTTCGATTCCGCGAAGGCGATTGCTGAAAGCATCGGCATTCACGTCGAGAAGAGCTGGGGTCTGGGCCGTATCGTCACCGAGATCTTTGACGAAGTCGCTGAAGCGCATCTGATTCAGCCGACCTTCATCACCGAATATCCGGCTGAAGTGTCTCCGCTGGCGCGTCGTAATGATGTGAACCCGGAAATCACTGACCGCTTCGAGTTCTTTATCGGCGGTCGTGAAATCGGCAATGGCTTTAGCGAGTTGAACGATGCGGAAGACCAGGCGCAGCGTTTCCTGGATCAGGTTAATGCAAAAGCGGCGGGCGACGACGAAGCCATGTTCTACGACGAAGACTACGTGACGGCGCTGGAACACGGTTTACCGCCGACAGCGGGTCTGGGAATTGGTATCGACCGTATGGTGATGCTGTTTACTAACAGCCACACGATTCGCGACGTTATTCTGTTCCCGGCGATGCGTCCGGTGAAATAAGATGTAAATTGCCGGATGGGGCATTAGCCGCCATCCGGCATCTCTTCGTTCAGACGTAGCACCATCAGGCAATCTTTAACGCTGGCAGTAATTGAGCAGTCGTTCACGCGCTTGTTCGTCTGACGCTTGCATGACCATCCACGGGCTAAATACCCACGGCGTAGCGAGAAGGCTTTTCCATACGCTTTTAAATTCGCTCCACTGATAGTCCATCACTTCTTCGCTGTTAACCTGTAACACACTGGTTGCCCGCGCGGCAAATACCGGACAGACTTCATTTTCCACAATACCGTTTGGATCTGTCGCCCGATAGCTGAAGTGCGGATAGACGGGGGTGAGATCGGTAATTTCCACGCCGAGTTCGAACCGACAACGGCGGATGATCGCCTCTTCGGTGGTTTCGTCTTGTTGCGGATGACCGCAAACCGAATTCGTCCACACGCCTGGCCAGGCTTTCTTGCTCAGCGACCGTCGTGTTACCAGCAACTGACCATCTTCGTTAAATAGCCAGCAGGAGAAAGCCAGATGCAAAGGCGTATTAAGCGTATGAGCCGCATACTTTTCCAGTGTGCCGGAAGGCTTATCCTGCTCATCCAATAAAACGACATGTTCCTCAGTCATGAAAGCTCCTGAAAATTAAAATGACCCGGCAGCATGGCCAGGCCATATACTCAGACGATCAGCGTAGCGCATAACAGAAAGAAAGGCATTACCAAAACAGGCCCTGACAGAACGCAGACGAGCACCATTGTGCCGTGAGTCGATATTATGCTGGCATATCGGATATTCGCGGCATCATCATCCGCGCGGACCCTTTCCGGCGTCAATGGATTGGGCATACGGCATTTGGCTGCTATCATAAGGCGTCTGTCAATAGAGTGAGGAATGGTTTTGAGCGCAGGACGCCTGAACAAAAATAGCCTGGGTATTGCGGTGCTGTTATGCACAGGGCTGCTGCTGGCGGGGTGTTCCAGTAATTCCGGCTCAGGAACGTATTCCGGCTCCGTCTATACCGTTAAGCGCGGCGATACGTTGTATCGTATATCGCGCGCTACGGGAACCAGCGTGAAAGAACTGGCCCGACTGAATGGCATTTCTCCGCCTTATACTATTGAGGTGGGGCAGCGAATTAAAGTGCGCGGCAGCGCAAAGAGTAGCACTTCAACACGCAAAACCAGCAATAAAACAGCAACAAAAACTGCTGCGGTCAGACCGTCATCTTCGGTGCCAAAATCCTCCTGGCCGCCGGTGGGGCAGCGTTGTTGGGTATGGCCTGCTAACGGTAAAGTGATTTTACCTTATTCCACCGCGGAGGGCGGAAATAAGGGGATCGATATTGCGGGCGCGCGCGGAACGCCTGTTTATGCGGCGGGAGCGGGTAAAGTTGTCTATGTCGGGAATCAGCTGCGCGGTTACGGCAATCTCATCATGATTAAGCACAATGAAGATTACATTACGGCTTACGCTCATAATGACACCATGCTGGTTAATAATGGACAAAGCGTTAAAGCGGGGCAAAAAATCGCTACGATGGGCAGCACGGATGCCGCATCTGTAAGACTACACTTCCAGATTCGCTATCGGGCGACGGCCATCGATCCGCTGCGTTATCTGCCGCCGCAGGGGAGTAAACCGAAGTGCTGACGGTGAATTAATCGCCAGTCAGCCAGTAAGTCTCTTGCCAACCAGAGCGTAAGGTTTATAATGCCTACGCATCTCAAAGCGGGCGTAGTTCAATGGTAGAACGAGAGCTTCCCAAGCTCTATACGAGGGTTCGATTCCCTTCGCCCGCTCCAGACAAATATCTTCTAGTATTTACTAAATCCACGAATTTATAGCAATTTTCCGTGTCGGCCCCACAGTACACAGGGTTTCAATACCTATGTCGGACGGCTATTATCAGCTGGCGACTCCGGTAATGACTTTATCATTCAGCCCGCAGCACAACGATGCCCGGTCTGGAATGCATGTATTCCATAAACGGTGTGTCCACCACTTTTCTGTTTGCGGCCAATGAGGAGGCGTTCCTGAACCACACCTGTTCATCATGGCGAACTACGATACCCACATGTGAAACGTCCAGCCCGTCAAGCGGGGAGTAGACACCGATATAATCCCCGTTTTTTAGGTGGTTCATGACCTGCTGGTTGATGGCTCTTCCGGGAATGTAATTTATTTTACGAGGATGGATGCCCAGACCAGGAATGTACTCGCCGCCATCAGGTTTATGGTTAAGCTGCTTGTCAACAACGACATAATCAGGGCTGATATCCGGCGTTACATCCCGTGCATTACGCGGTGCTGCGGCGAACCAGTCAGAGAAGAAGTGCCGGCGGCTGAGATAAGCAACTTTGCCCGCGGCGTAGCGAGTCCTGGCAAGATTATGCAGAAACGATTTCTGATTATCACTGCGGGCCAGGGCCTCAACGTAATCAGCCAGGGTAAAGCAGTCCACGCCGTTGAAATTCGCTACAAGGACTTCGGGGGTTCCGGGCCCACCGATGAGCGTATCCGCCTGATAAGGTGTTCCGAGAAAAGCAGACGATACGCGGCTAATAACTTCTCCATGGTTTTCGCCTTTATAAGGAATGACATCCGACTGGATAATCCGGCTTACTTTTTCTGCCGTAACGCTGTCCATGCTGGTCTGATATTTTTCTGTGCCAGGGACGGCACAGGCCGTCAGATGCGCCGACATAAGCAAAATTGTCCATGCATTTACCTTCATTATCATCTCCGGAAAGGTTCAAATCCCTTTTTTACCTTTACCGGAAATGGTTGTGATGGATACAGAAAAACGCCAGAGGTTGATTACAGGTTGAGTAATATGAACGCTGATGATGATAAATGTGAAGATCATCATACGACTTTATTCGCCGTTGTTTTTTGCCTGATCGTCAAAGCCAACATGCCCCTTCAGGCTGGCGATACATACCGGTCAAATCCGTGCCGAACTGGCCCGCAAGGGAACACCTGTCGGGCCTTATGACCAGATGATTGCTGGCCATGCCCGTAGCCGCGGACTGGTCGTCGTCACAAACAATCTCCGCGAGTTTGAACGCATTCCGGGTATCCGAATCGAAGACTGGTGCTAATTTCTGCATCAGATGTTATCCCCGGATTCAAACTCTTTTCCGGATTTAGTGGCACAGTCAATTTGGTTACCTGCTTAATGGTGGTTTGCATCACATTTTTAGCTGGTGGTATTTTTTTATGTTGACTGGAGATATCTGCCAACAGCATAACTTTTACGGCCAGATAATAAATAAAAGAGTACCAAAATGTCGTATTCTGACATGTTTACGAAGGGAGTACAGCTCCCTTCTTTTTTTGTTTCCTGGATACTCACTGAACAATGCCGTTACTGCCCGATAACTGCCGCCCCCCCTCACCATAGCCGTTTCCTGCAACTAAGTCACAGACGTTGATTTACCAGGCCGATATGCCTTCTTTCCCGTTATATACCCTTCATACTTCAAGTGGCTTATGTGTTGGCTACGGATTACTCAGTCCATCCATGGACCTCGCCCTGATGGGCCGTCGCACGCGACGTTCAAATCTGCTCCCGGCAGATTTGTCGCTCACCCCAGTCACAGAGTTATCTATGCTCCTGGGGACTCACTCCCTTGCCGCCTTTAAGCAACTCGAATTATTTTGGGTATATATCAGTGAACTTCTATTTTTGTCAGTTTTTATTTTTCAGTTTATTTATTATTAAATACTGTTTCTGGCCTGGATATATTTTCGTGAATAGCCTCCCGACAGCCGGAGATAAAGGTATTTGCTGGCGTAACAGCGCTCATAATTTAAAAGATTTATTTATAGTTTGTTATCACGGAAAGATTTTAACTTAATACATGCCAGTAAGGCATCAGGTAAAAATAACCGGAGAGAAGAAGATGAACAAAATGCTATTAGCCGGAAGTGCCGGTATTGTTCTGCTGTCTGCTGCAGCCAGTCCGGTATGGGCAGACGATAATGCCAGTACATTTTCACTTGGATACGCCCAGTCCCATACTAATCACGCCGGGACGTTGCGTGGGGTTCGGCTGGCAAACAACTATGAAATGTCACCGGACTGGGGGCTGACAACCTCATTTGCCTGGCTAAATGGAAGCCAGCGCTATTCCGATGAAAGCAGTAATGGTCGTGTAACAACCCGTTATTACTCCCTGCTTGCAGGCCCCTCATGGAAAATAAATAACCAGTTAAGTCTGTATAGTCAAGTGGGCCCCGTATTATTGCATCAGCGTGATCACGGGATAAATGAGTCTGATAGTAAGGTCGGATATGGTTATTCTGCTGGCGTGGCTTATACCCCGGTCAGTAATGTCGCTATAACTCTGGGTTATGAGGGAGCGGATTTTGATGCTACCCATAACAGCGGAAGCCTTAATAGCAATGGTTTTAATCTTGGCGTGGGTTACCGGTTCTGAATAGGATAATCCGATAAAAAATGTTACTTTGTGGAGATGATGGATTATGAAAAGCCATATTATGCCAGGCGTTGCGCTGATGTTTATCCTGTTTTCAGGAAATATTATGGCCGCAACAAACATGACTGATAACGTTACTCTGAATAATGACAAGATATCCGGACAGGCCTGGCAGGCCATGCGTGATATCGGAATGTCGCGATTCGAGTTGTTTAATGGTCGGACCCAAAAGGCGGAACAACTGGCTGCGCAAGCAGAAAAACTCCTGAACGATGACAGCACTGACTGGAAGCTGTATGTCAAATCAGATAAAAAAGCCCCAGTTGAAGGAGACCACTATATTCGGATAAATTCATCGATTACGGTAGCAGAAGATTATCTCCCTGCGGGCCAGAAAAATGATGCTATTAATAAAGCAAACCAGAAAATGAAAGAAGGAGATAAAAAAGGGACTATAGAGGCCCTGAAACTAGCAGGCGTCAGTGTTATTGAAAATCAGGAACTCATTCCTCTTCAGCAAACCCGTAAGGATGTGACCACAGCGCTTTCCTTGATGAACGAAGGAAAATACTATCAGGCAGGTCTATTACTGAAATCAGCTCAGGATGGCATAGTTGTAGACTCTCAGTCAGTTCAGGAATCACCCACGCACTCTGTGCAGCACGACGCCGCGCATTAATATCCCCCAGCCTGCTGTATACATTACAGCAGGCAGCATTATGTCTGACAGCTATTACCAGTTTGTTCTTTGCTGTCGGCATTGTTTTTAAATTTCATCCGCGAAGTTCAGAAATGTCAGGGTACCTGCATTTATATCTATTGTGATGCCCATCACAAATACAGAAGAATATCATTTCATTTATTATTTTTTATTCCTTCCACTTATGATGGTTCATAATCATTTATTAAGTTAATGTTTTGAAATTAAATGCCTTTCACTTGCGTCATATCTGGTTTTTTATGCTGCCAGCAATTTCATTGCTATATATGATTAGTATTATGTTTTGTAAATATCCAGTGTGATGGAAAAGCAAAACATACATTCCCGATAACATATTACAAAATATTTCATGTCCGCTGCGAATATCTGTCTGTTAGGTATTCATCTGCTTATAATTACATTAAAAAGTATTTCTTTGATGATTATTCTTAAATTACGATCATAATCATCGATCGTATCGATCTATTTTTATTGTTTTAATTTGAATAAGAATTTTCTTACAACTGATTAGGCGTTAGCTGAAATCAATATTTTTCGATGGAAAGTTCAGGTGCTTCGTTTAACACCCGGCGTTTATTATTCATACGAATCTTTTCTGAACGCTTTCATTAATACCCTCATATTTGTTTTCAGCCTTTGCAAAATAATTCTCATTCACCCAAAGGACATATTATCTATGCGTAATAAAATAATACTTGCCATGGCAGCTGCCGGTATGATGTATGGCGCTTCTGTATTTGCCGCCGATACTACACCCACAGCAGGCCCGTTCGGCTCAGGTAAAATTCTTTTCACTGGTACCATCACCAACTCACCCTGTGATATCGCACCGGGCGACGATGCGATCACCGTTCCGTTTGGACAGATTTCTTACCGTAAACTGAATACCGCCGACGCAACCACGGACTCAAAACCGTTCACCATTCATCTGCAGAACTGCGCCTTCGATCCGAATGAAACTACAATAGCCGGCTCCGCAGGGAAAATGTCTAAAGTAACCGTCTCTTTCAGTGGCACAGCTGATACCTCAGGTAAAGCTTACGTCAGCACCGGCAGGGCCCAGCATGTTGGTGTCCAGCTACTGAAGAGTGACAACACCACAATTATCGAGCCCAACACCCCGATGCCGGATGGCGAAGCTCAGCAACTGCAGGCCGGGAATAACGAACTCAACTTCTTTGCCCGCCTGATAGCCCTGACAAATGCCGCAACTCCTGGCGATGTTAACGCATCCGTCACCTACACCCTGAAATACTTGTGATTTTACGCAGTAAATAACGACAGGGAGAAGCCGTCCACGGAGGGGATCGGACGGCTTTTATATCTGACTGTGCCTGCGGGCTGTCTGTTACACGGACGACAACACGAAAGCGCCATGCCATGAAAATTACCCGGCTTGCCATTCTGATTACCCTGACATTTTCCGTCCTGAAGTCGCAGGCCACGGAGTTCAATGCCAGCCTGCTGGACAGCGGGAACCTGTCTAACGTGGACCTCACGGCCTTCAGCCGCGAGGGGTATGTGGCGCCCGGTAACTATATTCTCGATATCTGGCTCAATGACCAGCCGGTACGGGAACAGTATCCGGTCAGAGTTGTACCGGTTGCCGGACGCGACGCGGCCGTCATCTGTGTGACAACAGACATGGTGGCCATGCTGGGTCTTAAGGATAAGATTATTCATGGCCTGAAACCCGTTACCGGTATCCCGGACGGGCAATGCCTTGAGCTGCGCTCCGCTGACAGTCAGGTACGGTACAGCGCTGAAAATCAGCGTCTGACCTTCATTATCCCCCAGGCCTGGATGCGTTATCAGGACCCGGACTGGGTGCCTCCTTCACGCTGGAGCGACGGCGTCACCGCCGGCCTGCTCGATTACAGCCTGATGGCCAACCGCTATATGCCGCAGCAGGGGGAGACCTCTACCAGCTACAGCCTCTACGGCACCGCCGGGTTTAATCTCGGCGCCTGGCGGTTGCGGAGCGATTACCAGTACAGCCGTTTTGACAGTGGGCGGGGCGCATTACAGTCCGATTTTTATCTGCCGCAGACGTATCTGTTCCGTGCCCTGCCAGCACTGCGCTCAAAACTGACGCTCGGACAGACGTACCTCAGCTCCGCTATTTTTGACTCCTTCCGCTTTGCCGGGCTCACTTTGGCCAGCGATGAGCGCATGCTGCCGCCCTCTCTTCAGGGGTATGCCCCGAAAATCAGCGGCATTGCGAACAGTAATGCACAGGTTACCGTCAGCCAGAATGGCCGCATTCTGTACCAGACCCGGGTGTCGCCGGGGCCTTTTGAGCTTCCCGACCTGAGCCAGAATATCAGCGGCAACCTGGATGTCAGCGTCCGGGAAAGCGACGGTAGCGTCCGGACCTGGCAGGTCAACACGGCCAGCGTCCCCTTTATGGCACGCCAGGGACAGGTTCGCTATAAGGTGGCCGCCGGACGTCCGCTGTACGGCGGGACGCATAACAACAGCACGGTCAGCCCTGACTTTCTGCTCGGGGAGGCCACCTGGGGAGCATTTAACAACACGTCGCTGTATGGCGGCCTCATTGCTTCCACCGGCGACTACCAGTCCGCGGCGCTCGGGATCGGCCAGAATATGGGGCTGCTGGGCGCTCTGTCTGCGGACGTCACCCGCTCAGATGCGCGGTTGCCGCATGGGCAGAAGCAGTCCGGTTACAGCTACCGTATCAACTATGCCAAAACGTTTGATAAAACCGGCAGTACCCTGGCGTTCGTCGGATACCGCTTCTCGGACCGCCATTTTCTGTCCATGCCGGAGTACCTGCAGCGTCGGGCCACCGACGGCGGCGATGCATGGCATGAAAAACAGAGCTACACCGTGACTTATAGCCAGTCCGTTCCGGTACTCAACATGAGCGCGGTCCTCTCGGTAAGCCGGCTCAATTACTGGAATGCGCAGTCCAACAATAACTACATGCTCAGCTTCAATAAAGTGTTCAGTCTCGGCGACCTTCAGGGGCTCTCGGCCTCGGTGTCGTTTGCCCGTAACCAGTACACCGGCGGGGGGAGCCAGAACCAGGTCTACGCCACCATCAGTATCCCGTGGGGAGACAGCCGCCAGGTGAGTTACAGCGTACAGAAAGATAACCGGGGTGGCCTGCAGCAGACCGTGAATTACAGCGATTTCCATAACCCGGACACCACATGGAACATCAGCGCCGGTCATAACCGCTATGACACCGGCAGTAACAGCAGCTTCAGCGGCAGCGTGCAGAGCCGTCTGCCGTGGGGCCAGGCGGCAGCGGACGCCACCCTGCAGCCCGGACAGTACCGCAGCCTGGGCCTGAGCTGGTACGGCTCGGTGACCGCCACCGCCCACGGCGCCGCCTTCAGCCAGTCGATGGCCGGGAATGAGCCTCGCATGATGATAGATACCGGAGACGTGGCCGGTGTGCCGGTGAACGGCAACAGCGGAGTGACCAACCGCTTCGGGGTGGGCGTGGTGAGCGCCGGCAGCAGCTATCGGCGCAGCGATATTTCGGTTGATGTGGCCGCCCTGCCGGAGGACGTGGACGTCAGCAGCTCCGTCATCAGTCAGGTACTGACGGAGGGCGCGGTGGGCTACCGGAAGATTGACGCCAGCCAGGGGGAGCAGGTGCTCGGTCATATCCGGCTGGCTGATAGCGCAAGTCCGCCGTTTGGCGCCCTGGTGGTGTCCGGGAAAAGCGGCAGAACCGCGGGGATGGTCGGAGATGGCGGTCTGGCCTACCTGACAGGTCTCAGCGGGGAAGACCGCCGGACCCTGAATGTGTCCTGGGATGGCCGGGTGCAGTGCAGACTCACCCTGCCGGAAACGGTGACACTCAGCCGGGGGCCGCTGTTACTGCCCTGCAGATAAAAATATCCCTGTCACAGAGCAGGTCTAAAGGAGAAAACAGGTGAAAAACAGCAGAAGAAGCCGTGTGATTTTACTCGCGCTGGCGGCAGCATGGAGCCAGTGCAGCCCGGAGGCCGTCAATGTCGACCGGACCCGTATTATCATGGATGCGCCGCAGAAAACGGTGGCCATCACGCTGAATAACGATGATAAAACCACGCCGTTTCTGGCGCAGTCCTGGGTGACGGACGCTGACGGGGTGAGAACCGATGCGCTGATGGCGCTGCCGCCGCTGCAGCGTATTGATGCCGGACAGAAATCCCAGGTCCGCATTACCCAGGTTCGTGGGCTGACAGATAAGCTCCCTCAGGACAGGGAAACGCTGTTCTGGTTTAACGTGCGGGGCGTTCCCCCGAAGCCGGAAGACGACAACGTCCTGCAGCTGGCCATGCAGAGCCAGCTGAAACTGTTTTACCGTCCTAAAGCCATTATCAGAAGCAGCAGTGACCAGCCGGAAAGAAAGCTGACCGCTGAGCGAAATGCGGGACATCTGACCCTCAGAAACCCGACGCCGTACTACATCACTGTGGCGTGGCTGGGAGCAGACCGTAGCCACAGGCTCAGCGGTTTCCGCGAGGGCGTGATGGTGCCACCCCTGGGGAGCCTGCCTTTAAAGGCTTTTCTGCCGGCAGAAACCCGGACGCTGTGGGTGGGGTATATTGATGATTACGGTGGACTGCAGATGAACCGCTACACCTGCGATGCCCTGAGTTGCGCGTTTAAGGACGCAGGGGCGACATCATGACAGGACGATTATTCGATATGAAATCACTGATACTGTCAGGTGTGTTTCTTTTCTTTGCTGTCTGTGATTCTGCGCGGGCAAACTACGACTGGTCAAAATGTGATGCCAATGGAAATGTAAATATTCAGAATATCAGTCTGAGGGGAGGACAATATTTACAGGGGCAGGAACTGCAGAAGATTACTGTTCCCATAAGTTATACCTGTACTACAACATGGAGCAGTATTGGTTCACTTGTTTACTCTACAGCAGTTTCGCTTTCCAATATGAAACAGGTAGCCACTGCGCTAAAAGATCGTGGTCTTGGAATGGATATCGTTATTCAGGAAGGGAACGGGACTCCCGCGCTATTTTCATGGAAGGATATACAGGCAGGGTTTTCCGGTTGGTCCAGTTCAAAAGCATTCGGAGAACGTATGGAAGCGCAAAAAACATATAACCGGAGCGGAACGATTACAGTACGTATTTTTGTTGAACAGGTTTTCAGTAATAATTTTGTGGACATAAATATTCCGGAAAGTAAAATTAATATATATCCCTATAGCCCGTCACAACCCTCAATATCTGTTGGGCCACCAACTGTTCCATTCAGACCTTTAACTGTTTCTGCGTTTAATCTCAGGTTTATTCCTGACAACTCAGGCACGGTTATTATCTCTCCTTCTAATACTATCAAAATGGGGCATTTTTATACGGAATATAAGGAAACCATGGTGCCCAGGGAAGTACCTTTCACCGTTACAGCACAACAGAATGTCGGAACGCAGATCCCGTTCGTCGCCCCACTGGCTATAGAGTTCAGGACCAACGGTCTGACACTGGCAGATGCTGACAGCACCGTGATTCTTAAGAATAATAAACAAGAAAACAATGGTTTCAGACTGTCGGTAATGGATGTGGATAATAACACACCAGTTAAATTTAATGTGAAAGCAGATATGGGACCTATCCATCTTGATAACGGTGCCGGTGGCAGAATTATAAAACGGTACAAAGCAAAGGTCGAAGCTATACCCGGTGAGGTAATTAAAACAGGTGCTTTTTCAGCAGCAATGACAGTTATTGTTACTTACAATTAGCAGGATTAAATACCATTTCCTGATAGTTAATTAAAAATAGCTATAAATTTATCTTTATGATTATTTTTTTCTTCTCGGTCTTTTTCACTAAAAAAACGGAGAGTCTGCATGTCTTCTGATAAATCAAAAGAGAAGATAGTTTTTTCAGGTAACGATATTCATTATCCCGGACAGACCAACCATGATGCCTGTTTTATTCCGGTAAGTGTCCGCCAGTATGCCGGCGAGCCCCTGTATATCATCGTGGCACACTGGTGCCTGTTGCAGCAGAACTGGGTTCAGCGTAACCAGATAGCAGAGGCGTTTCACATCACGGCCAGACGGGCCAGCTACCTGATTGCCTATCTGCGAAGCAAAACATCGCGGGTGGTCAGCATCTGCCGTCACCAGACCCTGCCCAATAAAGCACGACGCTATGAGATTTATGTTATCCGGGTTCTTGGCAGTCCCACCCCGTCCACGCGCCGTGAAAAAGCCGGACCGCCGCTGGTATCAAAACGCCGGGTCGGTAATGGTGACAGGTCGATGGCAAATGAACTGTGGAACCGGCTGTGCAGTAACAGAAATGCGGGGAAGATCCTGAAAAAGAAGGAGGATGAGGATGACGGAACATAACCGGATACCGGCCCGGCAGATTATCGTTTACGGTGACTGCTGGCCGGTGACGATCGCCGTGGCACACCTGGTCCGAAGATTTCTGCCGGGCTGCAACTGTGAAACCGCATACAGGCTGCCTGTTCTGTTGCAGCAATTACGTCGGAAACCGGAGGCCATACTGATACTGTGTCTGCGTCCCCGTGAACATCTCTTTTTGTTCTATTCCCTGAGACAGATACTGCCGGACTACCCGGTTATGATTATCAGCGATGAGCTGTTTTTCAGCGACCGGGTGGTACTGAAGGTATACGGCGGCATCCCGGCGCTGCTGGAGCAGGAACTGGCGGAGATACTTATTCGGTGGCGGCGGGATGAACAGTGGGCCGGGGGCGCACGCCTGCGCAGGACAGGAGCGCTGGACGCCTTTTTGTTATCTCCGGATCCGGTGACGGGCTTTCTGGAAGTGCCACCGATATTTAACAATCCGAAGCGGTTGATGAACTATATGGATCAGTTGATGCACCGGGAGATACTGGCATGCGGAGTGAGCCTGGCCCAGTTACGCTTGCTTCAGGAAGTTTACCGTGGACGAGGAAGGTTGTCAGCGTTGTGTGGAAGGCTGAATACACAGGAGAAGCAAATCTGGCAGGACAAATACCGGTTACTGGTGAAGCTGGGAATGCGGAACCGATTACGGGAACTGCTGTTTGGTACCCGGTTTTGTAAATCACTGCAGCGAACTCCGTTTATCGCTCCGCAATAACCCGCCTCCGGCGACCCTATCCAGAAACACTGACACGCCGGCTACACCCGGTGGCGGTGGGGTATGTTTTGCCTGTAGTGGAGTAAAATACAGAATTCAGGCGGGACGCTGAATGTATGGCCTTTCATACCGTTTGATAAGTAAAAACGCTTCTGGAATGAAACCCGACGTGAATGATACGGCCTGAGCAGAAGCGTTACATATTTACTGCATGATCCCGGTATAGCCATGAATTCCCATATACACGCCGACCAGACCAATCAGAATGCTCGAAAAATAGGGCGCCCGCCGGGCAAGCGTCGAAAAACCACTCCAGCGCTTTGCTGCCTGTTGAACGCTTATCGCCGCGCCAACGCCTACCGTCACCAGCGTTAATGCCAGGCCAAGACTAAAGCTCAGCACCATCGTGGCGCCCAGCGTAAACGCTTTAAGCTGGATACAAATCAGTAAAACAGTGATCGCAGCCGGACAGGGGATAAGCCCTCCGGTCAGGCCGAATAGCAGGATCTGTCCATTAGTCACTGTTTGACCATCAAAACGGCGTTGAATATCGGCAGCATGGGCGCGTTCATGGGCATCCTGATACGCTTTTGACGTTGCGCCTTCCGGATGTATGTGACCATGATGGTCATGGTCATGGTCATGGTCATGGTCATGGTCATGGTCATGGTCATGGTCATGGTGATGGTCATGGTCGTGATGGTGGTTTCCCGCCAGCCACTGCTGCTCGCCTCGCCATGTCCGCCAGAACATCCAGCACGCGGTGCTCAGAATAATGATCGCAGAAATTAACTGCAGCCATGGTTCCACTGATTGTGCGGTGAATGCCCGGCTAAGATACATCCCACCCAGAGCGATTAACCAGACGATCGCGGTATGAGAAAGCGTTGCTGCCAGACCGAGCATGACGGCCTGTTTAACCGTACCTTTAATGGCAATAATAAAAGCCGCCATCATAGTTTTGGAGTGCCCTGGTTCAAGCCCGTGCAAAATACCTAATAAAATGGCGCTGGGAATGAAGAACCAGCCGTTTCCTTGCTGAAGAAGTGTCGAAAATTCACCCATGAGAATGATTCTTAGTTGTTTTATGTGGGGCGTCATTCTACTCCCCCCCAGTATGGAATACTACCCCCCAGTAGCATCGTAATGCTATAATTTGTATTCGTTAATGTTAGTGAGGTGTTGCAATGTCACATACCATCCGGGACAAACAAAAGCTTAAAGCCAGAACCAGCAAGATTCAGGGACAGGTGATAGCGCTAAAAAAAATGCTGGATGAACCGCATGAATGCGCGGCCGTGTTACAACAGATCGCGGCGATTCGCGGCGCGGTAAATGGCTTAATGCGTGAGGTGATTAAAGGGCATCTGACCGAGCATATCGTTCATCAGAGTGATGAAGCCAGGCGTGAAGAAGATCTGGACGTAATATTAAAGGTGCTGGATTCTTATATTAAATAGCCGGGAGTTATATCCCGGCTATCTTTTACTTTAGCCGAAAAACATCACCGATACGCAAAGTAAACCGACGACCAACGTAATGAAATTACCTACTGAACGGTAGGGTTTCAATGCCGGTATCAGGTACGTTGACAACGTGGGCATAATAAACAGAATCAGCGCAATGAGCGGGCCGCTAATGGCATAAATCATAGAGATGGCATTCGGGTTAATACAGCAAATAATAAACGTAATCCCGGAAACCAGCATGATAGACAGCGCGCGATTGAACGCCCGGCTTTTTTTCACGCCAACCTGCTGTAGGGTGGTTCTTACCATTTCGGTTGCGCCCTCAATGACGCCGAAATAGGTGCCGAGGAAAGATTTCGACATGGCCACGACGGCAACGATAATACCGGAAATAGAGAGCCAGGCCGGCGCATTGGGCATCATCGAGAGCGCGGAAAGGATGGTAACGCCTTCGTTGCGCGCGTCTTCAATGTATGACGGCGGAATGGAGAGCAGGCAGCTAAAGACAAAGAACAGCACGCTCAGGCAGATAATCAGGTAGGCGACCTTCATGATCTTTTTGCATTTATCCATGGCCTGATCGCCAAAATTTTCCCGTCTGTCGATGGCAAACGTCGAAATAATGGGCGTATGGCTAAAAGCAAAAACCATCACCGGAATAGAAATCCATACCTGGTGCAACGTGTGACTATCCAATGACATCTGCCCGGTCAGTAACGAGGGTTGCCAGCTTCCGGTTAAGTAGAGCGAAAGGAACAAGAAGTAAGCGATAAGTGGAAAGACTAAAAAGCCCATTACGCGAAGAGTGGCATGTCTTCCCATTAAGAAAATCATATTCAGGATAAGTACTACGCCGAAGCTAACTGCCATCCGGATGCGAATATCTATCTGAATATGCTTCGCTAATTGCTCTGTCAGGGAATTGGTAATTGCCACAGCATAAATTAATACCACGACAAAAAACGCAATGAAATAAAGCGTGGTAATAATACTGCCGATTTTCTTGCCGTAATAATGAGTAACGGCGCCAGTAATTCCCTCACCGGCAGAAGTCTTTGAGGAAAGAATAAACTGACACAGCGCCTTATGCGGCCAGTATGTTAGAGGCCAGGCGACCAGCGCGGTAATAAATAGCACGATTGCGCCTGCCGATCCCAACTGGATGGGAAGGAAAAGAGTGCCTGCGCCTACAGCCGTTCCGTATAATGCAAAACTCCAGAGAGTCTCATCTTTTGACCAAATTTTAGACATTATTTGAATTTATCAACTATAAAACACACAAAAAGAAGCGCAATTTACCATAAATAGCGTCAGTTGGGGGCGTTTTAAGCAGATGGATGTCGTGGAGGCGGAGGGCCGGGAGCGTTGCGATCCCGGCAAAAAAGAGCAATATCATGCACTAACGCGCTGTTGGCGGCGGGTCACTATTCGCTGGCGTAAAACATCGTATGCCCAGTTGTACAGCATCGTGTACGGCAAAAAGAACAGGAAGAAACCAATTTCCAGGGTGAATGCTTGTAGCAGGCTGACATTCAGTACCCAGGCGACAATACTCACGCCAATGACAATAAACCCACTTTCAAATCCTAACGCATGGAGTGCGCGCACTTTGGCGGTTCGTCTCACCTGATGCGCGGGCCACAGTCGATCAAACAGAGCGTTATAAATGATATTCCAGATCATGGCCGTCGTTGCCAGCAATATCGTCAGGCCGCCCATCTCCAGCACCGAGCGCTGCATTAGCCAGGCGGTCGTTGGCGCCAGTATCGCAGTCGCAATACCTTCAAAACAGACAGCATGGAAAATACGCTCCGGCAGCGAGCGACGTTGTATGGCGTCATGTTGCATAAACGAAAAAACCTTACTCTTAATCAAGCTAAAGAAATTTCCGCTATTTTATCGTTTAATGTGATACCTAAAAGATAACATCCATCGATAAAGCAGATAGGTTATGCGTTACTCACCTGAAGCGTTAATGGCATTTGTTGAGACCGTCTCTTGCGGTTCGTTTTCTGCGGCGGCGCGCCGCCTGCGTAAAAGCCAGTCCACCATTAGTACCGCCATTGCGCATCTGGAGGCGGATCTGGGATTTTCATTATTTGATCGATCTTCGCGCCAGCCCGTTCTGACCGAAGAAGGAAAACGGGTGCTTAGCTACGTTCAGGCTATTTTATCGGCGAGCGACCGTCTGGATGAGGTGGCGCTGACGTTATCCGGCGAGACGGAGGCAAGGCTCACGTTCGTCCTCTCTGATACCCTGCACCCTGACAGTCTGGAAGAGTTAATGGCGCAGTTTGATCGTCAATTTCCGCATACCGAGTTTGAATGTTTGATCGGAGAAAATGATGATGTCATCGACCTGCTGCAAAAAGGGCGCGCCCAGATAGGTCTGATTGAAGCGCGTGATGACTATCCCACAGACATTGGCGCGGCGCGTCTGCCTGTTCAAAGCTGGATGGGGGTTTATGTGGCGACCACGCATCCGTTGGCGTCACAGACGAACCTGCAATGGGAGCAACTGCATACCTGGCGCGAGCTGCGTCTGAATACCTATCTTGACTCTAACGCCAACATTACGCGCGGCCCGGCCTGGTCAGCGCCAAACTATTTATTACTGTTGAGCATGGCGGTTCAGGGATTTGGCTGGTGCGTATTGCCCTGCGCGCTGGTGGAAGAGTTTGCGGCGGAAAAACCGCTGGCGCAGCTGGATGTTCCTGGCTGGCCGAGGGCGATTGCTATTGATTTGCTGTGGAACAAGAAAACGCCGCCCGGAACGGCGGGGAACTGGCTTCGCTACCATTTGCAGCAGAAATAAGCTGTATCACCGTCAAATCAGCGTCATTTCCTTTGTGATAAAACTCACTTTTTTTAAACAATCAAGATAACTAATTTTAACAATGCTCTACTATGGCGGTGTCATTTTGCGCTGAGGTGGTAATGAAAGAGGTTGTGATAGTGGGGGCTTTACGGACACCCATCGGCTGTTTTCAGGGAACGCTGGCCCGTCATTCCGCCGTCGAGCTGGGGAGCATGGTCGTAAAAGCGTTAATTGAGCGCACCGGCGTGGACGCTAACGCTATCGATGAGGTCATCCTCGGTCAGGTGCTGACGGCTGGCGCCGGGCAGAATCCGGCGCGCCAGTCAGCCATCAAAGGAGGGCTGCCGACTACCGTTTCCGCTATTACCATTAATGACGTTTGTGGTTCCGGTTTAAAAGCGTTGCACCTGGCGACGCAGGCTATTCAGTGCGGCGAAGCGGACATTGTTATTGCGGGCGGGCAGGAGAATATGAGCCGTGCGCCGCATGTCCTCAATGACAGCCGTAGCGGCGCGTTGCCTGATGCCGACAATCTGGTGGATAGTCTGGTACATGATGGCTTATGGGATGCCTTCAACGATTATCACATTGGCGTGACGGCAGAAAACCTGGCGCGGGAATATGGCATCAGCCGCGAGTTACAGGATGCTTATGCGCTCAGTTCGCAGCAAAAAGCCAGGGCCGCGATTGATACCGGGCGTTTTAAAGATGAGATTGTCCCCATCGTCACGCAACGTAATGGGCAGACCGCAATTGTCGATACGGATGAACAACCGCGGGCCGACGCCAGTGCGGAGGGGTTAGCCCTGCTGCATCCGGCGTTTGATAGTTTAGGTTCGGTGACGGCGGGTAATGCCTCCTCAATCAACGATGGCGCCGCCGCGGTGATGATGATGAGCGAGGCGAAAGCCCAGGCGCTGGGGCTGCCGGTGCTGGCGCGCATCCGCGCGTTTGCCAGCGTCGGCGTCGATCCTGCGCTAATGGGGATTGCGCCGGTATATGCTACCCGGCGCTGTCTGGAGCGTGCCGGCTGGCAACTGACGGAGGTCGACCTTATCGAAGCCAACGAAGCGTTTGCCGCCCAGGCGTTGTCGGTAGGAAAAATGCTGGAATGGGATGAGCGACGGGTAAACGTTAATGGCGGCGCGATTGCGCTGGGGCATCCCATTGGCGCTTCCGGTTGTCGAATTCTGGTTTCACTGGTGCACGAAATGGTTAAACGCGACGCGCGAAAAGGTCTGGCGACGCTGTGTATCGGTGGCGGCCAGGGCGTTGCTTTAACCATTGAACGCGACTGATCCTGCGCCAGCCATCCTTTTCCTGCTTCAGTATTCCGTTATAAAAAGCCCTCTATCACGAGGGCAAAGCCAGTGACAGAACCCCCTTTTTCGTTATAGCGCAGAACGTCTTGCCGCGTCGGGCATTGCAGACGCATACCGCTTTTAATTCAATTCGCACATCAGACCCCGTTCCAAAACAAGCCCCAATTTTTATCTGAGTAACCGCATACAGCATCTGGCGCACATGTCTGAAAATCAGATAAGTGCGTAAGTTTTAGCGCCGATCGTGATCGCTACAGCAGTTTTAAAAATAACCAACCACATAAATGAAACGTTGTTTTATTTATTGTTGAAAACCTTTATCCAGGCGACTATGATGCCGTTAAATAAATCAAAACAGTGTTTTGATTTTATGCCATTGCGATCGATTTATCATTGGAGGGAAAAGTGGACGTAAGGCAAAGTATCCATAGCGAGCACGCTAAAACGCTGGACACCCAGGCGCTGCGACGCGAGTTTTTAATAGAAAATATTTTTGTCGCTGATGAATATACGATGGTCTACAGCCATATCGACCGTATTATTGTCGGCGGCATTATGCCCGTCAGCCATCCCGTTGAAATCGGCGGAGAGGTGGGTAAACAGCTTGGCGTTTCCCGGTTACTGGACCGCCGCGAGCTGGGCGTCATTAATATTGGCGGCGCGGGCGCCATTATCGTTGACGGGCAGCGCCATGATATTGGTCATCGTGATGCTCTGTATATTGGTAAAGGGGCGAAAGAGCTGGTCTTCGTCAGCAATGAGGCGAGCAGACCGGCGAAGTTTTATTACAACTGCGCGCCAGCGCATACCGCTTATCCGACGAAAAAAGTGTCGCCTGCCGACGTTGCGCCCGTCACCTTAGGCGATAACCTCACCAGTAACCGTCGCACCATCAATAAATACTTCGTACCGGATGTACTGGAAACCTGTCAGCTCAGTATGGGACTCACCGAACTGGCGCCCGGTAATCTATGGAACACCATGCCATGCCATACCCATGAGCGCCGTATGGAAGTTTACCTCTATTTCAATATGGAAGAGGACAGTTGCGTTTTCCATATGATGGGGCAGCCTCAGGAAACCCGTCATATTGTAATGCGTAATGAACAGGCGGTTATTTCCCCAAGCTGGTCAATACATTCCGGGGTTGGCACCAAAGCCTATACGTTTATTTGGGGCATGGTGGGAGAAAATCAGGTCTTCGATGACATGGATCACGTTGCGGTACAAGATCTGCGCTAGTCGCGACCGGTGATAACGCCTGTGCGTGACAGGCATGACAAAAATAAGGATTAACAATGATTTTGAATGCATTTTCTCTTGAGGGTAAAGTCGCGGTTGTGACGGGGTGCGATACCGGATTGGGGCAGGGGATGGCGTTAGGGCTGGCGGAAGCGGGCTGTGACATTGTCGGTATTAACATTGTTGAACCGACGGAAACTATTGCGCGCGTCACCGCTCTGGGACGTCGTTTTTTAAGCCTGACAGCCGATCTGCGTCAAATCGATGGCATTCCGGCGCTACTGGAACGGGCGGTGGCGGAATACGGTCATATTGATATTCTGGTGAATAACGCGGGTTTGATCCGTCGTGAAGATGCGATTGATTTCACGGAAAAAGACTGGGATGACGTCATGAACCTGAACATCAAGAGCGTGTTCTTTATGTCTCAGGCGGCGGCAAAACATTTTATTGCCCAGGGCAACGGCGGCAAAATTATTAATATCGCGTCTATGCTTTCCTTCCAGGGCGGCATTCGCGTTCCGTCTTATACCGCGTCGAAAAGCGGCGTAATGGGAATAACGCGTCTGATGGCGAACGAGTGGGCGAAACACAATATCAATGTAAACGCCATCGCGCCGGGCTATATGTCCACGAATAATACCCAGCAATTGCGCGCTGATGCACAACGTAGCGCCGAAATTCTCGACCGTATTCCGGCTGGACGTTGGGGGCTACCGGGCGATTTAATGGGGCCGGTAGTCTTCCTGGCATCCAGCGCCGCTGATTATGTTAACGGCTATACCATAGCGGTAGATGGCGGTTGGCTGGCGCGTTAATCCGCTACTGACAAATGCGTTTCTGGGAAAATCGACGCTTTGGCCGAAAAAACTGATAAAGCCCTGTCCTCGTACAGGGTTTTTTTATGATCTCATTAACATAGTCCATATTGTGGGTTTAACTTAATCCATATACTGTTAAATAATAGCTATGATCAATGGTTTAACTTATTGAAATATTGGTGGTTTAAAAAAATACCCGGCAACGGCGTTAAATTTAAAAAGTGTAATATCCATCACATATCGCTATAGCGTAGCCATTTAATCCATATTTATGCCGTTTCCAGCCTGACACTTGAGGAAGAGTATCCCGTACTTTCAGGCTATGTCTTACTCTGTTGTGGCAGGAAAATATGGTCTCTATTAATCATGACTCTGCTTTAACGCCGCGTTCGCTTCGCGACACACGACGTATGAATATGTTTGTTTCGGTTTCTGCAGCGGTAGCGGGACTGTTATTTGGTCTGGATATCGGCGTTATCGCCGGGGCGCTGCCTTTTATTACCGACCATTTCGTACTGACCAGCCGGCTGCAGGAATGGGTCGTCAGCAGCATGATGCTTGGCGCGGCAATTGGCGCATTATTTAACGGCTGGCTTTCATTCCGGCTGGGGCGTAAGTATAGCCTGATGGCTGGCGCGATTTTGTTCGTGCTCGGCTCGCTGGGGTCGGCGTTTGCTTCCAGCGTGGAAGTATTGATTGGCGCCCGCGTGATACTGGGCGTAGCAGTAGGGATTGCCTCCTATACCGCGCCGCTTTATCTCTCTGAAATGGCAAGTGAAAATGTTCGCGGCAAAATGATCAGTATGTATCAACTGATGGTGACGTTAGGCATTGTGCTGGCTTTTTTATCCGATACGGCATTCAGCTACAGCGGCAACTGGCGCGCGATGTTGGGCGTGCTGGCGCTTCCTGCGGTGTTGCTCATTATTCTGGTGGTATTCTTGCCGAATAGTCCGCGTTGGCTGGCGCAAAAAGGTCGCCATATTGAAGCGGAAGAGGTGCTGCGTATGCTGCGCGATACCTCGGAAAAAGCCCGTGATGAACTGAATGAGATTCGGGAAAGCCTCAAACTCAAGCAGGGCGGGTGGGCATTATTTAAAGCTAACCGCAATGTTCGCCGCGCCGTGTTCCTCGGTATGTTGCTACAGGCAATGCAGCAGTTCACCGGCATGAACATCATTATGTACTATGCGCCGCGCATTTTTAAAATGGCCGGCTTTACCACCACGGAACAGCAAATGATCGCCACGCTGGTGGTCGGACTGACCTTTATGTTCGCGACTTTTATCGCCGTCTTTACGGTCGATAAGGCCGGGCGTAAACCGGCGTTAAAAATCGGTTTCAGCGTAATGGCGTTAGGGACATTGGTGTTGGGCTACTGCCTGATGCAGTTTGATAACGGTACGGCATCAAGCGGTCTCTCCTGGCTTTCCGTTGGGATGACGATGATGTGTATCGCCGGTTACGCGATGAGCGCCGCTCCGGTGGTGTGGATACTGTGTTCGGAAATCCAGCCGCTGAAATGCCGTGATTTTGGCATTACCTGTTCAACCACGACAAACTGGGTATCGAACATGATCATCGGCGCGACATTCCTGACTCTGTTGGACAGCATTGGCGCGGCAGGTACATTCTGGCTCTACACCGCGCTGAATATCGCTTTTATCGGCATCACTTTCTGGCTGATTCCGGAAACCAAAAATGTCACCCTGGAGCACATCGAACGCAAGCTGATGGCGGGCGAGAAGCTAAGAAATATTGGCGTGTAATCACCCCTCCCATGCCGGATGACGCCTGTTATCCGGCATGATGAAAAATAGACTGGAAACGGATGTGTAAGTTTGCTTCACTGCCATAATGCTTTACAAAAAGGAGAGCGCAGTGAAAACGATCGGGCTGTTGGGGGGTATGAGCTGGGAATCGACTATCCCTTATTACCGTTTAATCAATGAAGGCATTAAACAGCAGCTGGGAGGCCTGCACTCGGCGAGCTTACTGCTGCATAGCGTAGATTTCCACGATATTGAAGTATGTCAACGCCGCGGCGAGTGGGATAAAGCGGGCGATATCCTGGCGCAGGCCGCGCAGGGGTTACAGCAGGCGGGCGCAGAAGGTATTGTGCTGTGTACCAACACCATGCATAAAATCGCGCACATTATTGAATCTCGTTGTTCTCTGCCTTTCCTACACATCGCGGATGCTACCGGGCGAGCCATCGCCCGTCAGGGGTTGCATCGCGTGGCGCTATTAGGGACCCGCTATACGATGGAGCAGGATTTTTATCGCGGGCGGCTGGAACAGCAATTTGCGATTGAGACCATCGTGCCGGAGGCGGACGATCGGGCGCGTATCAATCAGGTCATTTTTGACGAGCTCTGTCAGGGGACATTCACTGACGCGTCGCGCCACTATTATTTACAGGTTATCGAACAACTGGCTGCGCAAGGCGCGCAGGGCGTTATTTTTGGCTGCACTGAAATAGGTTTGCTTGTTCCCCAGACGCAAAGCGCGCTACCGGTTTTCGATACCACGGCAATTCATGCCGCAGATGCCGTGAGCTTTATGCTTTCGTCATCGGCCCCAGAATAACCTCCAGCGGTTCGACCAGGCGCGAAAGATGCGTTTGTAAATGCTTACTGAAGGCGTCAACCAGCGCGGAGGCGGGGCGGTGTAGCGGGCGAATCAGGCTGACGGTAAAGGGCACGTCAATGCTGAAGCGGCGAACGGTGACGCCGCTGGCGGCATAGTCCAGCGCGGTCAGCGGGTTAACGATCGAAACGCCCGCCCCGGCGCGCACCATCGCGCAGACGGAGGCCGCGCTATGCGTTTCCACCACCATTCTGCGCTTCACCTGATGTTCGGCAAATAACGTATCCAACAACTGTCGGTAGCTGTCCAGGCGGGAGAGGCTGATAAAGTTTTCCCCCTGAAAATCGTCTGGCGTCAGTACCGTTTTGGCGGCACGCGGATGGTCGCAGGGCAGTACGCACACTTCATTTAGCGTTAGTAACTCGGTACGGGTTGTTCCTGCCGGGGCATGAAGCGTCTCCGTCAGCCCTAAGTCGTGGCGCTGAGCGGAGAGCCACTCTTCCAGCAACGGCGACTCCTGCGGCACAATATTCAGGCTGACATCCGGATAACGCGCCAGAAAAGGCGGTAGTAACGGCGGCAAAAAGGATTGTGAAAAGACCGGCAGGCAGGCGATAGAGAGTTCGCCCTGACGGAACTCGCGCAGACTTTCCGCCGCGCTGACGATGCGATCCAACCCATACCAGGAGCGTTGTACCTCTTCGAACAGGCGTAGCCCTTGCACCGTCGGATGTAAGCGCCCGCGTGTGCGCTCAAACAGCGTTAATCCCAGCACTTTCTCAAAACGCGCCAGCTCGCGACTGACGGTAGGCTGCGAGGTATGCAGCAGCCGCGCCGCTTCGGTGAGATTTCCGGCGGTCATTACGGCATGAAAAATTTCAATGTGACGTAAATTAACGGCAGCCATACGTTTCCCTGAATCATTTATCCCATATCATTTTTGCATAGACTGACAATAAAACGATATTTTTTATTCTTTCTAAGGTATGGCGTAATCGTTAAAAAGCCTGTTCCGGAGTTTGTTATGTCATTGCCGCATTATCACGCTGAAACTGACCTTAACGCTGAAAATTTGCTCAGATTGCCTGCTGAATTCGGCTGTCCGGTCTGGGTCTATGACGCGCACATTATTCGCCGTCAGATAGCCGCCCTGCAGCAGTTTGACGTCGTGCGTTTTGCGCAAAAAGCCTGTTCGAACATTCATATCCTGCGCTTAATGCGCGCGCAGGGTGTCAAGGTGGATTCTGTTTCATTGGGGGAGATCGAACGTGCGCTGGCGGCGGGCTACGATCCGCAAACGTGCCCTGATGATATCGTTTTTACCGCCGATGTGATTGACGCCGCCACGCTGGCGCGCGTCAGTGAACTGCATATTCCGGTCAATGCCGGCTCGGTAGATATGCTGACGCAGCTTGGTCAGGTTTCGCCTGGGCATCGCGTCTGGTTGCGCGTGAATCCTGGCTTTGGTCACGGCCACAGCCAGAAAACCAACACCGGGGGCGAAAACAGCAAACACGGCATCTGGCATAGCGATCTTCCGGCGGCGCTGGCGGTAATGCAGAAATACCGACTGAAACTTGTCGGTATCCATATGCACATTGGTTCCGGCGTCGATTATGGCCATCTGGAGCAGGTTTGCGGCGCGATGGTACGCCAGGTGCTGGAATGTGGTCAGGATGTGGAGGCGATTTCGGCAGGCGGCGGACTCTCGATACCTTACCGTGAGGGAGAAGAGCCCGTTGATACGCGCCATTACTATGGCCTGTGGAACGCGGCGCGCGAGCAAATCGCCCGCCATCTGGGACATGCGGTCAAACTTGAGATCGAACCCGGACGTTTTCTGGTGGCGCAATCGGGCGTGCTGGTAACGCAGGTGCGTAGCGTAAAACAGATGGGAAGCCGCCATTTCGTGCTGGTAGATGCGGGTTTTAACGATCTGATGCGCCCGGCGATGTACGGTAGCTATCACCGTATTTCGGCGCTGGCGGCGGATGGTCGCGCGCTTGAAAATGGCCCGTGGGTCGAGACGGTGGTCGCCGGGCCGCTATGCGAATCAGGCGATGTTTTTACGCAGCAGGAAGGGGGAATGGTTGAAACACGCGCCTTACCTGCGGTCATCCCCGGCGATTACCTCGTATTGCACGATACCGGCGCGTACGGCGCGTCAATGTCATCGAATTACAACAGCCGCCCGCTCCTGCCGGAAGTACTGTTTGACAATGGACAGGCGCGGCTGATCCGCCGTCGTCAGACCATTGAAGAGCTGTTAGCGCTGGAGATGCTCTGAAGCGCATCATTAGGCCGGACGTTGAAAAAACGGGCCCGCGGCGACGGACTCGCGCAGAATCAGCGTGCCGGTAAAGGGCGGGATCGGGGCGACCGGCTCGCTGTTCGCCAGACGAACGGCCTGATCGATCGCGGTGGCTATCATATCCTCGATGGGTAAATAGACTGTTGAAAGCCCCGGTTCAAGCCAGGTTGCGCCCGGCGCATCGTCAAAACCAAACAGCGACACATCCTGCGGGATGCGTAATCCGGCCTGGCGCAGCGCTTTTGCCGCGCCCAGCGCCGTGTCATCATTACAGGCGAATAGCGCGCTAAACGTGACGCCTTCCTCCAGTAATTCCCGGCAGGCGTCATAGCCGCGCGTCAGCGTGTAATCGCCGTATTTCACTTTTGCCGGTTGCCAGGGAATACCATACTTTTCCAGCGCCTTGCGATAACCCGCTACGCGTGATGTGCCGGTGGGAGTATGAACAGGCAGCGTAATACAGGCGATATCGCGATGGCCCTGCGTAATCAGATATTCCACCGCCTGGAATGCCGCCGTCTCCTGCTCGAAGAAAATAGCGCGATCGCGGGCCTGAGTGACGTTGCGATTAATAATCACCAGCGGCATTTCCGTGGCGTCAATCAACGACAAAATCGCCGGCTCATCCATATAGCGAGTGTAAAGAATAATAGCGTCGCACTGTCTGTCGGCCAACATTTGTACGGCTTTCTGCTCTCGTTCCGGCGTATCGTGACCATCGGTGACGATCAACTGCTTGTTATGCAACTCCGCCTGGCGCGACGCCCGGCGCAACAAACTGCCGAAATAGAAGCCGTCAAACGTAGAGACGACCAGACCGATGCTGTTGCTGGTGCGATTCGCCAGCGAGCGTGCCAGCAGGTTGGGGCGATAGTCCAGAGCCTGCATCGCCGTAAACACTTTCTGGCGCGTGCTTTCTTTTACCTGCCCCGTCCCATTCAGCACTCGTGAGACGGTGGCCTTTGATACGCCCGCATGGCGGGAAACATCCAGCATTGTCGCCATCATGCTACCCTGATTAATCGGTTGTCGACAGGTGTCCGGTATCCGTCGGCGTGGATACCGAATGTCGGCGTACCAGTGTCGGACTAAATACATGAGTTACTTCCGGCGTAGGGCATTTCCCTGCCAGCGCTAACGCCAGTTCCGCCGCCTGTGTCGCCATGGTGACGATCGGATACCGAATGGTGGTCAGTCGGGGACGCACATAGCGTGAGACCAGTACATCATCAAAACCGATGAGCGATACTTCGCCCGGCACCCCCACGCCATTATCATTTAATACTCCCATTGCGCCGGCCGCCATCGAGTCGTTATAGCAGGCCACCGCGGTAAAATTTCTGCCGCGACCTAATAACTCAGTCATCGCCTGCTCGCCGCCGCTTTCATCCGGTTCGCCGAACGTCACCAGCCGATCGTTAGCCGGGATATGGCTTTCCGCCAGCGCATCGTAATAGCCCCTCAGGCGATCTTCGGCATCAGAGATGGTGTGGTTGGAACAGATATACCCAATACGCGTATGACCTTGCTGGATCAGATGCCGGGTCGCCAGCCATGCCCCGTAACGGTCATCCAGCGCGACACAGCGATGTTCTAACCCCGGTAAAATGCGGTTAATCAGCACCATGCCGGGGATTTGCTTCATTAATGAGGCCAGGTCCGCATCCGGAATCATTTTGGCGTGTACCACTAACGCTGCGCAACGATGACGAATCAACTGTTCAATAGCCTGACGCTCTTTTTGTTCGTTATGATACCCGTTGCCAATCAGTAAAAAATTGCCGGTGTGATACGCCACCTGTTCAACGGCTTTCACCATCGCGCCGAAAAAAGGATCGGAAACGTCGCCGACCACCAGACCGAGGGTTTCCGTTGCCTGCTGTGCCAGCGCGCGCGCGTTGGCGTTAGGGTGATAGCTCAGGGACTCCATTGCGCTGGTCACCGCCAGCCGGGACGCTTCGCTGGCTTTTGGCGAATCGTTAATAACGCGAGAAACGGTGGCGACTGAAACACCGGCCAGTCGGGCTACATCTTTTATGGTCGCCATGATAATACCTATAGTGGGTAAACGCTTACATTACGCCAGTTTTACGGAAAATGAACGTCTGTTCAAGCCTCTTGCCCCGCCGTATCGGGCAAATGTGACCTGCACGGGAGAAATGCGTCTGTAAAGTGACAATACAAATCTTTCGTTACAGTTTGCGAAGCGCTGTTGCGATTGTCTGCTGGCAGGCCAGCGAGTCAGGTTGATAGAGTGGTGATCCCAGAGGTATTGATAGGTGGAATCAACGTCATTGTTGATCACACGAATTACACCAACCTGCGTAGAGATGCGCAGGTTTTTTTTTGTTTCGCCTGAACCTGTAACAGTAACGGATAATTTACACAACTCGTTGCATTTCCGTTTATTCCTTTGCGTTTTCGGACTGGCGATGCAGACGCGCGAAGCCCACAATCAAGATCCCAGAGGTATTGATTGGTGAGATTATTCGGTACGCTCTTCGTACCTGTCTCTTGCACCAACCTGCGCGGATGCGCAGGTTTTTTTTCGAACCTATTTTGCTATCGCTCCTGTTACGCAACTCGTGTAATCTGCCACAATTCATGTTTTAGCGAATTGTCGGCCAAAGGGAGTTGAAATGCTGTTTGGATTTTTCCGTAACCTGTTTCGCGTGCTTTATCGTGTGCGCGTCACTGGCGATGTCCGGGCGCTACAGGGGAACCGGGTCTTAATTACCCCCAATCACGTTTCATTTATCGATGGTATGCTACTGGCGCTGTTTTTGCCGGTACGGCCTGTCTTTGCGGTATATACCTCCATCAGCCAGCAATGGTATATGCGCTGGTTAACACCGCTGATCGATTTTGTACCGCTCGATCCCACTAAACCCATGTCCATTAAACACCTGGTACGTCTGGTGGAACAGGGGCGTCCAGTGGTGATTTTCCCGGAAGGGCGGATTTCCGTGACCGGCTCGCTGATGAAAATTTATGACGGCGCAGGCTTTGTGGCGGCAAAATCGGGCGCAACCGTCATTCCGCTCCGCATTGACGGCGCGGAGCTTACCCCTTTCAGTCGCCTGAAAGGTCTGGTTAAACGGCGTTTGTTCCCCCGTATTCAGCTTCATATTTTACCGCCGACGCAAATACCGATGCCGGAAGCGCCGCGCGCGCGCGACAGGCGTAAAATAGCGGGTGAGATGCTGCACCAGATCATGATGGAAGCGCGTATGGCGGTGCGCCCGCGCGAGACGTTATACGAATCGTTGCTGGCGGCGCAATATCGTTACGGCGCGGGTAAAAACTGTATTGAGGACATTAACTTTACGCCGGATACGTATCGTAAGTTACTGACCAAGACGCTTTTTGTTGGCCGGATTCTGGAAAAGTACAGCGTTGAGGGCGAGAAAATCGGTTTAATGCTGCCGAATGCCGCCATCAGCGCGGCGGTGATTTTCGGCGCGGTTTCTCGTCGCCGCATTCCGGCCATGATGAACTACACGGCGGGGGTAAAAGGGCTGACCAGCGCGATTACCGCGGCGGAAATTAAAACGATTTTTACCTCCCGCCAGTTCCTCGATAAAGGTAAATTGTGGCACCTGCCGGAACAGCTAACGCAGGTTCGCTGGGTTTACCTGGAAGATTTAAAAGCGGACGTCACACTCGCCGACAAGCTGTGGATTTTTGCCCACCTCCTGGCGCCGCGACTGGCGCAGGTAAAACAGCAGCCGGAAGACGAGGCGATTATTCTTTTTACTTCCGGCTCGGAAGGGCACCCGAAAGGGGTGGTGCACAGCCATAAAAGCATTCTGGCGAACGTCGAGCAGATAAAAACGATTGCGGATTTCACCGCCAATGACCGTTTTATGTCGGCGCTGCCGCTCTTTCACTCGTTCGGTTTGACGGTGGGCCTGTTTACGCCGTTGTTGACCGGCGCGGAAGTATTTCTTTATCCAAGTCCGCTGCACTATCGCATTGTGCCGGAACTGGTCTATGACCGTAACTGTACCGTGCTGTTTGGTACGTCAACCTTCCTCGGCAACTATGCGCGCTTTGCCAATCCGTATGATTTTTATCGCCTGCGCTATGTGGTGGCCGGTGCGGAAAAACTTCAGGAGAGCACCAAACAACTGTGGCAGGATAAATTCGGTCTGCGCATTCTTGAGGGCTACGGGGTAACGGAATGCGCGCCAGTAGTCTCGATTAACGTGCCGATGGCGGCTAAGCCTGGCACTGTTGGCCGCATTCTGCCTGGCATGGACGCGCGTCTGCTGGCGGTGCCCGGTATTGAAAACGGCGGTCGGCTACAGCTGAAAGGGCCGAATATCATGAATGGCTATCTGCGCGTGGAAAAACCGGGCGTGCTGGAGGTGCCGTCGGCGGAAAACGCCAGAGGCGAAACCGAGCGCGGGTGGTACGACACGGGCGATATTGTACGCTTCGATGAAAATGGTTTTGTGCAGATTCAGGGGCGCGCGAAACGCTTTGCGAAAATTGCTGGCGAAATGGTCTCGCTGGAGATGGTCGAGCAACTGGCGCTTGGCGTTTCGGCGGACAAAATGCACGCTACCGCCATTAAAAGCGATGCCAGCAAAGGTGAAGCGCTGGTACTGTTTACGACTGACAGCGAACTCACCCGAGAAAAGTTACAGCACTATGCCCGTGAACACGGTATTCCGGAACTGGCCGTCCCGCGTGATATCCGTTATCTGAAGCAGCTTCCCTTGCTTGGCAGCGGGAAACCCGATTTTGTGACGCTGAAAAGTTGGGTGGATGCGCCGGAACAACATCATGAGTGAGTCAGTACGTACTAACACCTCCATCTGGTCGAAAGGGATGCTGTCGGTTATTGTCGCGCAGTTTCTCTCGGCTTTTGGCGATAATGCGCTGCTGTTTGCGACGCTGGCACTGCTGAAAGCTCAGTTTTACCCGGACTGGAGCCAGCCTGTTTTGCAAATGGTGTTTGTGGGCGCTTACATTCTTTTTGCGCCGTTTGTCGGCCAGATAGCGGACAGCTTTGCCAAAGGCCGGGTGATGATGGTCGCCAATGGTCTTAAACTGGCGGGAGCGGCAGGTATCTGCCTCGGCGTAAATCCTTTTGTCGGTTATACGTTGGTCGGGATTGGCGCGGCGGCTTATTCTCCGGCGAAATACGGTATTCTGGGCGAACTGACGACGGGCGATAAGCTGGTGAAAGCCAATGGCCTGATGGAAGCCTCTACGATTGCGGCGATTTTGCTCGGTTCCGTCGCGGGCGGCGTATTGGCCGACTGGCATGTCATCGCCGCGCTGGTTGCCTGCGCGTTGGCCTACGCTGGCGCAGTGGCGGCGAACCTGTTTATCCCGAAGCTTGTGGCGGCGCGTCCAGGACAATCCTGGCGGTTGTCGGCGATGACGCGTAGCTTCTTCAGCGCTTGCGTTGTCCTTTGGCGTAACGGTGAAACGCGTTTTTCGCTGGTGGGGACCGGGCTATTCTGGGGCGCAGGCGTGACGCTGCGTTTTCTGCTGGTGCTGTGGGTGCCGGTGGCGCTGGGGATTACGGATAACGCCACGCCGACTTACCTGAACGCTATGGTGGCGGTAGGCATTGTGGTCGGCGCGGGCGCGGCGGCAAAACTGGTGACGCTGGAGACCGTATCGCGCTGTATGCCCGCTGGGATTTTGATTGGCGTTGTGGTTGCGATCTTCTCATTACAGCACGCATTGCTGCCTGCTTATGCCTTGTTGCTGTTGATAGGTATGCTGGGCGGCTTTTTTGTGGTGCCGCTCAACGCTTTGCTCCAGGAGCGCGGTAAGAAGAGCGTTGGCGCCGGGAATGCCATTGCCGTACAAAATCTGGGCGAGAATAGCGCCATGCTATTAATGCTGGGACTGTACTCGCTGGCGGTGCTGGTTGGCGTTCCGGCAGTGGCGATAGGTATCGGCTTTGGCGTGCTGTTCGCGCTGGCGATCGCGGCGCTGTGGATCTGGCAGCGCCGGCAGGCATCATACTGAGTGAATATGCCGGGTGGCGAGCGCGCGTTATCCGGCTTATATTGTCTCTGTAAGCCCGGAAGCGTAGCGCCACCGGGCACTGACCATCACGGCGCCGGGTAGGTATAAACCTGATGCGCCGCCTCAATCTCCGCCAGAACCTCTTCGCTTAACGTCAGATGCAGACTTTCCACATTCGTCTTGAGCTGCGCCATCGTGGTTGCGCCCAGTAACGTACTGGCGACAAACGGCTGGCGGCGAACAAAGGCCAGCGCCATCTGCGCCGGATCAAGATTGTGACGCTTCGCGATATCGACGTAGGCGGCAACGGCTTTTTGCGCCTGTTCGCCGCTGTAACGTGTGAAGCGGCTGAACAAGGTATTCCGCGCGCCTGCGGGTTTGGCCCCGTTCAGGTATTTACCGGTTAATGTGCCAAACGCCAGACAGGAGTAGGCGAGCAATTCAACACCTTCATACTGGCTGACTTCCGCCAGTCCGACCTCGTAGCTGCGGTTTAACAGGCTATAGGGGTTCTGGATCGTGACAATACGCGGCAGGTCATGTTTTTCCGCCAGATGCAGATAGCGCATAACGCCAAACGCTGTCTCATTTGAAACGCCAATATAACGAATCTTACCCGCTCGCTGAAACTCACTTAGCGCGTCTAACGTCTCCAGTAGACTTACTACTGGCGTGGAGTCCGTCCAGTTATAGCCGAGTTTACCGAAGCAGTTAGTGGGGCGCTGCGGCCAGTGCACCTGATACAAATCCAGATAGTCGGTCTGCAACCGGGTCAAACTGTCGTGTAGCGCTTCGCGAATATTTTTACGATCCAGCGCCTGATGAGGCCGGATGCCTTGATCATTATTACGTGCCGGTCCGCTAACTTTGCTGGCGATGATCAGTTTTTCACGGTTGCCGCGTTTGGCGAGCCAGTTACCGATATAGGACTCCGTCAGCCCTTGTGTTTCCGGGCGCGGCGGTACCGGATACATCTCGGCGGCATCGATAAGGTTAATGCCATTTGCGATGGCATAGTCGAGCTGTGCGTGAGCGTCGGCTTCGCTGTTTTGTTCACCAAATGTCATTGTGCCCAGCCCTAGCGTACTTACTTCGAGCGAGCTGTGGGGTATACGGTGATAGTGCATAGCCGTTTCCTTTTTATTATGAAGTCAGAAATTCCCGACAAAGGACAATAAAAATGGCAGAGGGAAGGCAAAAGGGAAAGTAAAATTGCAGGCTGCGCGGCGTAATTGTTACCGGGCGTGGTCGCCACGCACCGTTACGGGACGCAGCCTGAAGGCTTGCAGAACGCTGACCTCGATCACAGGCCACCGCTTAACGTTCGATGATTTGAGACACTTCGTCACGGTTGATTTGCATCTCGTTTCCCTGTGCATCGGTATAGCTGACCAGACCGGTATCATCGTCAACTTGCGGTTTTCCATCGGTCAGGATCATACGACCATCTTTCGTCGCCATTACATAATCGCTGCTGCATCCGGATACCGCAAAAGCCAACCCTACTGCGGAAATTACAACTGCCCACTTTTTCATCCGTTTGTCCTCACGTAGCCTGCATCTGATAATAGTCTGTTAATCATATGTCTGATAATAGTCTAGTAATAACGCGCAGCTCTGCATGTCGGAAGCAGCAAAATCTTAATCTGTGAGAAGAAAGGAAATAAAGTGAGTATTCGCTCCCCGGCGGGGGAGCGAGACAGGATTACAGCGGATTCTTTTTATTACGCAACAGGTTCAGGCTCTCTACTGCGATAGAGAAGAACATGGCGAAATAGATATACCCTTTCGGAACGTGAACGTCGAAACTTTCCAGAATCAGGGTAAAGCCAACCAGGATCAGAAAGGAGAGCGCCAGCATTTTTACCGACGGATGACGATCGACAAACTCGCCGATGGGCCGTGCCGCAAACATCATGACGCCCACGGCAATAACGACTGCCGCCATCATAATAAACAGATGATCGGAGAGGCCAACCGCTGTGATAACTGAATCAAGGCTGAAAATAATATCCAGCAGCATAATCTGCACTATTGCGCCCAGGAAAGAAGAAACCCGAGTTTTTAACCCTTCTTCTTCGCCTTCGATGGACTCATGAATCTCCTTGCTGGCTTTCCAGATTAAAAATAACCCACCCAGTAGAAGAATGAGATCGCGGGCGGAAATCGCTTCGCCGAAAAGCTCAAACAGCGGATTAGTCAGACGAGTGACCCAGGCGATTGACGCCAGCAGCGCCAGGCGCATAACCATCGCCGCCGCCAACCCAAGCCGCCGTGCGTGGTTCCGTTGCGCCGTAGGAAGTTTTGCTACCACCAGAGAAAGAAAAATAATGTTGTCGATCCCAAGTACAATCTCCAGCAGCGTCAGCGTACCGAGCGCCAGCCAGGCATTAGGATCGGTTATCCATGCAAATAACATCGAACAAAGTCCTGCCAAAAAAAGAAGCGGTAATTATAGGCCCGTCGAGTGACGGGCGAAAGCCCAGGCTGAATTTGCGCAACCAGGAACGGTGTAAAATAGCGGCGACAATACGCTTACGTTTATCCGGCGCCGGCTCGATGCGTAGCCATAGCGGAGGCGCATTTGCGTGTAATGGACGTTACGGATTCTGCAATAAAAAATGGCGAGCCAGCAGCGCCTGCGTAAAATTTTTTTTCAGATAAAATCCACGCGGTAGCGTCAAAATAGGTTCCCCGCGCGCGCCGATAGCCTCGGTGAGCGCCCTGGCATTGGCGGCTTTGGGTCGCAGTTGCAAGACTTCGCCATGACGGGCGGTAATGCGTTCCACCTGGCCCAGCACTATCATGTCCATCAGCTCTTCCCAGTCGAGGCGTAGCTGCCTGTCCTCTTCTTCACTCGGACTCCAGAGTAGCGGCGAACCTACGCGGCGTTCGGCTAACGGTATGCTGCGATCGCCTTCGACCGGCACCCATAGCACGCGCTTCAATTTATGCCGTACGTGACTTGTCTCCCAGGTCACGCCGCTGTTACCGGTTAACGGCGCCACGCAAACAAAGGTTGTTTCCAGAGGACGACCCAGACTATCCACCGGGATGGTTTTCAGTTCTACGCCTAACGCGGCGAAATCCTGCTCCGGCTTGCTCCCGGCGCTGGCGCCGAGCCAGATCTCCAGCAAGACGCCGATCCAGCCTTTGTCTCGCTTCAAATCTTTAGGCGTGGTAATGCCGGCCATCGCCGCCAGCTCGCCTAACGTATAGCCGGAAAGCTGCCGCGCCTGGGCTAACAGCAATGCTTCCGAAGCAGGCGGAGTCAGTAGCGGACAAAGAGCGGACATGACAATTACCTTAGGTCAAAAAATGAGCAGTGATTTTATACCGTATGGGCAGAGTTTATCTTTTTCTGTGTCTTATATTCAATAGACTGATTTTTATTGCCTTTTTTGTGTTGTTTCTTCGTGTTGCGCAACGCTGAAGCGGGTTTTCCAATTCTGGTCACTGACAATAAACAGGATCTTACACTATGTTATCCACAGAAAGTTGGGATAACTGTGTAAAACCGCCACTACTGTTTCCATTTACAGCCTTGACGTGCGACGAAAATCGAAAATTCAGACAAATAGTGCGTAAGTTATTGGCACAATCTGTGGATAAAACCGACGCTGGTTGATCTTTCATCAGCATAAGGATCTTAGATGTGATGCTGGTCACGCTTTATGAAGGTGGCATGTAAGATTTGTCTATAACACAATGAATATAAGGCACTATTTTTACTGTTTTCCGCATGAGGAATTCAGACTGTTCTGGGTTTTCCCGTGGTAATTCCATACTTCTTCACAACTATATCCACAGAAAAGGTGAATAAAATGGCGCAAGGGCGTCATCATCTGTTTATAACTCGGCTATTTACTGTGAGTTATTCAATTGTTATTAGGCTGTGTCACTATTACAGAGTGGTTTACCGCCTCACTGGAGTATGAAACAATCGTTCATATATAAGGTTTATGTTGAGGTAGTCCGGTGATTGATGACGATGGCTACCGCCCAAATGTAGGTATCGTAATTTGTAATCGTCAGGGGCAGGTGATGTGGGCCCGGCGATTTGGTCAGCACTCCTGGCAGTTCCCGCAGGGCGGGATAAATCCAGGGGAGTCGGCAGAACAGGCGATGTACCGGGAACTGTTTGAAGAAGTTGGGTTAAGCCGTAAAGATGTGCGGATCCTTGCTTCTACTCGCAACTGGTTGCGTTACAAGTTACCAAAACGTTTGGTGCGTTGGGACACAAAGCCGGTATGTATCGGCCAGAAACAAAAGTGGTTTCTTTTGCAGTTAATGAGCGCCGACGCCGAAATCAATATGCAAACCAGCAGTACGCCGGAGTTTGACGGCTGGCGCTGGGTAAGTTACTGGTATCCGGTTCGACAAGTGGTGTCATTTAAACGCGATGTCTACCGCAGGGTAATGAAAGAGTTTGCAAGTGTTGTCATGGCGCTTCAGGATAATCCCCCTAAGCTACAAAGCGCGCCTGCTTATCGACGTAAAAGAGGTTAAGCCACGCAAATTATGCTCACTCGCCTGCGCGAAATAGTCGAAAAAGTGGCCAGTGCGCCGCGTCTGAACGAGGCGCTGAATATTCTGGTCACGGATATCTGTCTTGCGATGGATACAGAGGTTTGCTCGGTTTACCTGGCCGATCATGACCGACGCTGTTATTACCTGATGGCGACGCGGGGGTTGAAAAAACCGCGTGGTCGAACCGTTGCGCTTGCGTTTGATGAGGGGATCGTCGGTCTGGTGGGCAGACTGGCGGAACCCATTAACCTTGCCGATGCGCAAAAACATCCCAGCTTTAAATACATTCCTTCGGTAAAAGAGGAGCGTTTTCGCGCGTTTCTCGGCGTGCCGATCATTCAGCGTCGCCAACTTCTCGGCGTGCTGGTCGTACAGCAGCGCGAATTGCGCCAGTACGATGAAAGCGAAGAGTCTTTCCTCGTCACGCTCGCTACGCAGATGGCGGCTATCCTGTCACAGTCGCAGGTCACAGCGCTGTTCGGGCAATACCGGCAGACGCGAATCCGCGCGCTTCCTGCGGCGCCGGGTGTGGCTATCGCAACGGGCTGGCAAGACGCGACCATGCCGCTGATGGAACAGGTTTACGAAGCGTCTACGCTGGATACCTCTCTTGAACGCGAACGACTGACCGGCGCGCTGGAAGAGGCGGCGAACGAATTCCGACGATACAGCAAACGCTTTGCCGCCGGCGCGCAAAAAGAGACGGCGGCCATTTTTGATCTGTACTCACACCTGCTTTCAGATGCCAGACTGCGTCGCGAACTCTTCGCCGAGGTCGACAAAGGCGCTGTTGCGGAGTGGGCCGTTAAAAAAATCATCGAAAAATTTGCCGAGCAATTTGCGGCGCTAACCGATAACTACCTCAAAGAACGTGCGGGAGACTTACGCACTCTGGGGCAGCGGCTGTTATTCCACCTTGATGATTCAGTTCAGGGGCCAAACGCCTGGCCGGAACGTTTTATTCTGGTCGCGGATGAGCTGTCGGCGACCACCCTGGCGGAGCTGCCGCAGGACAGGCTGGCGGGCGTTGTGGTGCGCGACGGCGCGGCAAACTCGCATGCGGCGATTATGGTGCGCGCGCTCGGTATCCCGACCGTCATGGGCGCGGATATCCAACCTTCGGTGCTACATCGCCGTACGTTGGTGGTGGATGGCTATCGCGGTGAATTACTGGTCGATCCTGAACCCGTGCTTATTCAGGAATATCAGCGGCTCATTAGTGAAGAGATAGAACTCAGTCGTCTGGCGGAGGACGACGTCAATCTTCCCGCCCAACTGAAAAGCGGCGAGCGTGTCAAAGTGATGCTGAATGCCGGGCTCAGTCCCGAGCATGAGGAAAAGTTAGGCAGTCGGATCGACGGTATCGGCCTGTACCGTACTGAAATTCCCTTTATGCTGCAAAGCGGGTTTCCCTCGGAAGAAGAGCAGGTGGCGCAGTATCAAGGGATGCTGCAAATGTTTAACGATAAACCGGTGACGCTGCGGACCCTGGATGTGGGAGCGGATAAGCAACTGCCCTATATGCCGATCAGCGAGGAGAACCCGTGTCTGGGCTGGCGCGGGATCCGCATTACGCTGGATCAGCCGGAGATCTTTTTGATCCAGGTCCGCGCGATGCTGCGCGCCAATGCGGCGACTGGCAACCTCAGCATTTTGCTGCCGATGGTCACCAGTATTGATGAAGTCGATGAAGCGCGGCGTTTGATCGAACGCGCCGGGCGCGAGGTCGAGGAGATGATCGGCTATGCGATCCCGAAACCGCGTATCGGCATTATGCTGGAAGTGCCGTCAATGGTATTTATGCTGCCGCATCTGGCTAACCGGATCGACTTTATCTCGGTCGGCACCAACGATTTAACGCAATATATCCTGGCGGTAGATCGCAACAATACCCGCGTGGCCAGTATTTACGACAGTCTGCATCCGGCTATGCTGCGCGCGCTGTCCATGATTGCGCAGGAAGCCGAAAAAAATGGCCTCGATCTTCGCTTGTGCGGCGAGATGGCGGGCGATCCGATGTGCGTGGCGATTCTTATCGGTCTGGGATATCGCCATCTTTCGATGAATGGCCGTTCGGTAGCGCGTGTGAAATATCTGCTGCGGCATATCGATTTTGAAGACGCGCAAACCCTTGCCAGACGCAGCCTTGAGGCGCAGATGGCGACCGAAGTGCGTCATCAGGTGGCGGCGTTTATGGAGCGCCGCGGGATGGGGGGATTGATTCGAGGAGGGTTGTAACGACTGGAGCGGGAAAAGAGAGTGACTGTGGATTCACGGCGCAGACAACACGCCTGCAAGATGAAAGACAATGCGTATACATATCTTTTAACGGTAATCGGCATCTCGCTTTTAACCCTTGTGCTATTATTCGCACCTTTGGAGCGTCTGCAACGCGCAGGCGCGCTTATCAATCGCTATCTCTTCAGCGAAATAACAAGAAATTGTGGTGACAGATGACCAGTAGCTATCTGCATTTTCCGGACTTTGATCCGGTCATTTTCTCAATTGGGCCCGTCGCGCTTCACTGGTATGGCTTGATGTATCTGGTGGGGTTCGTTTTCGCGATGTGGTTGGCGGTGCGTCGTGCTAACCGTCCGGGAAGCGGTTGGACCAAAAACGAAGTTGAAAATTTACTCTATGCAGGTTTCCTGGGGGTCTTCCTGGGGGGGCGTATTGGCTATGTCCTGTTTTATAACTTCCCTCTGTTTCTGGATAACCCGCTCTATTTATTCCGCGTCTGGGACGGCGGCATGTCCTTCCACGGCGGGCTTATCGGTGTGATACTGGTGATGATTATTTTCGCCAGGCGCACGAAGCGCTCGTTCTTTCAGGTGTCTGATTTTATTGCGCCGTTAATTCCGTTCGGCCTGGGCGCCGGGCGTCTGGGCAACTTTATCAACGGTGAATTGTGGGGGCGCGTCGATCCTGACTTCCGGTTTGCCATGCTCTTTCCTGGCTCACGCGCGGAAGATATTGCGCTGCTGCCGTCACATCCGCAATGGCAGCCTATTTTTGATACCTACGGCGTATTGCCGCGCCACCCTTCCCAGTTGTATGAACTGGCATTAGAAGGCGTGGTGCTGTTTATCATCCTTAATCTCTTTATTCGCAAACCGCGTCCGATGGGCGCAGTCTCCGGATTATTCCTGATTGGCTATGGCGCGTTTCGTATCATTGTTGAATTCTTCCGCCAGCCGGACGCGCAATTTACCGGCGCGTGGGTACAGTACATCAGCATGGGGCAGATTCTCTCTATCCCGATGATTATCGCTGGCGCGATCATGATGGTTTGGGCATATCGCCGCCGCCCGCAGCAACACGTTTCCTGAGGAACCATGAAACAGTATTTAGAACTGATGCAAAAAGTGCTGGATGAAGGCACACAGAAAAACGACCGTACCGGCACCGGCACGCTTTCCATTTTTGGCCATCAGATGCGTTTTAACCTGCAGGAAGGCTTTCCTCTGGTGACGACAAAACGCTGCCATTTACGTTCAATTATTCACGAACTGCTATGGTTTTTGCAGGGCGATACCAACATCGCTTACCTGCACGAAAATAATGTCACCATCTGGGACGAATGGGCCGATGAGAACGGCGATTTAGGCCCGGTTTATGGTAAGCAGTGGCGTGCATGGCCAACACCGGATGGCCGCCATATCGATCAGATCGCCACGGTCTTAAGCCAGCTTAAAAACGACCCGGACTCTCGTCGTATTATCGTTTCTGCGTGGAACGTCGGCGAGCTGGATAAGATGGCGTTGGCGCCGTGTCACGCCTTTTTCCAGTTTTATGTCGCAGATGGAAAACTCTCCTGTCAGCTTTATCAGCGCTCCTGCGATGTGTTCCTCGGTCTGCCGTTCAACATTGCCAGCTACGCGTTACTGGTGCATATGATGGCGCAACAGTGCGACCTGGACGTCGGCGATTTTGTCTGGACCGGCGGCGACACGCACCTGTACAGCAACCATATGGAGCAGACGCACCTGCAATTAAGCCGTGAACCGCGCGCGCTGCCGAAATTGGTCATTAAGCGTAAACCCGATTCGCTTTTTGACTACCGGTTCGATGATTTCGAAATTGAAGGCTATGATCCGCACCCCGGTATTAAAGCGCCGGTCGCTATCTAAGCGCTGACGATCCTGCCATAACCGACGTCATCGCGCGTCGGTTTTTTTTACCCTTAGTCTCAATCTTCGGCGCGGATTCCTGAAATTTTGCAACGCGCTGCAAGACATGAACTTTTTTCCGTAACGCGCCGAACAATCTGTATTTGGCGCTCGTTATTTTTCTTCCGCCCGCCATACTGCCGACATGAAAAAACAACAGGGCTATACGCTCATTGAAACGGTGGTCGCGATGTCGCTCATTATCATTCTCAGCGCCACAGGACTTTATGGCTGGCAACGCTGGCAGCAGCAACAGCGCCTGTGGCAAACCGCATGTCAGGTGCGGGATTACCTGCTGCAACTTCGTGAGGACGCTCACTGGCATAACCGCGATCACATTCTTCGCGTGGTCAGCGAAGGCGGTTCATGGTGCTTTGTCAGCTCTGTTGCTACGCAAACATCGTGTACGCCATCTTCCCCCTTTGTGTTTACGCCCGACTGGCGTGATGTCGTCCTTGCCGATATCACGCCGTCGTTAGCCTTCTTTGGCCTGCGCAATACGGCATGGGCAGGGCATATCGTACTGAAAAACGCTGCCGGAGAGTGGCGTCTGGTCGTCTCCTCCTGGGGGCGAATCAGGCTATGTGAGCGTAATGAGGCCGCCACGTGTCAATAACCACGCGAGGGTTCTCGCTACTGGAGGTTGTGCTGGCGATGGCGATAGGTTCCATTTTACTGCTTGGGTCCGCACGATTTTTACCGGCGCTACAGCGTGAGATCTGGCACAACACGCGACAGTTATCGCTGGAAGATGAAATCTGGCAGCGAACCTATACCGTAGCGAAGCATCTTCAACGTGCGGGTTACTGCCATGGCCACTGTATTGGCGAAGGGTTACATCTTGCCGAACAGGGGCAATGCGTCATCGTTCAGTGGGACGGGAATAATAACGGTGTCTGGGATACCATACCGGCGAAAGAGGCCGACCAGACCGGGTTCCGTATGAAGGATAACGTTCTGGAGACATTACGCGGAGCAACATCTTGCCAGGGTAAGGGATGGGAAAAAATGACCGATCCCAATACGGTACTCATCACGGCGTTTACCGTTGAGCGCCGGGATATAACGGGATTCTCGCCAGTGCTCATGCTGCATCTGCGTGGCGCCAGCAAAGCCGAGCCTCAGACGGTTATTGACGCGCAATACAGCGTAACGGGATTTAATCTGTGAATCGGGAACGTGGCGCTTCTTCGCTAATACTGGCGCTTTTAATACTGATTCTGGGTAGTCTGCTACTGCAAGGCGTAAATCAGCAGCAGGCCAGCTATGCCGCCCGCGTGACGACGCAGAGCATGGCGATACAACGCCAGGCGCTCATACAGTCGGCGCTGGAATGGGGGCGGGGGCAGCTATGGTCAGGCGTAACCGAAATGGAATGTCGGCGCTATTCCTCTTCAGGAGCGAGAGTCTGTTTGCGGAGGTTACCGGGGGATGAGGTGGTGATGGCGGCGCAAGATGACAGCATGACGTTATGGTGTTTGGGCAACGTCATTCAGGGAAGCATTGTCTTTTCTCCCCACGGCTGGAGCGATTTTTGTCCGTTAAAAGAGGTGGCGTTATGTCGCATCCCCTGAATTTACAACGCGGGTTTAGCCTCCCGGAAGTTTTAGTGGCGATGGTTCTAATGGTAATGATCGTCACCGCGCTGTCAGGCTATCAGCGGGTATTAATGCACAGTTTTGCATTACGACACCAGTATCTCCAGATCTGGCGGCAGGCGTGGCAGCAAACGGCGCTGTATCCATTTTCGCCTGCTGACGACTGGAAGGCCAACCGGATGCAGACAACGCAATCGGGATGTGTCAGCATCAGCGTCACGATGGTTTCACCCTCTGGCAGGCAGGGGCAGATGACGCGCTTGCATTGTCCAAATCGTTAATCGTCAGGAGTAATTATGTTAAGGGTCTACCACTCCAATCGTCTGGATGTGCTGGAAGCGTTGATGGAGTTCATCGTCGAACGCGAGCGGCTGGATGATCCCTTTGAACCAGAAATGATTCTGGTACAAAGCACGGGTATGGCGCAGTGGCTGCAGATGACCCTTTCACAAAAGTTTGGTATTGCGGCGAATATCGCTTTTCCATTACCGGCGAGTTTTATCTGGGAGATGTTTGTCCGCGTGTTGCCGGATATTCCCAAAGAAAGCGCTTTCAGCAAACAAAGCATGAGCTGGAAACTGATGACCTTGCTGCCGCAGTTGCTGGATAAGGATGAGTTTGTACTGCTGCGCCATTATCTGACCGACGACACCGATAAACGCAAACTCTTTCAGCTTTCCGCGCGCGCCGCCGACCTGTTCGATCAGTATCTGGTTTATCGGCCTGACTGGCTTACGCAGTGGGAAGCGGGAAAAACCGTGGAAGGTCTGGGGGAGGCGCAAAACTGGCAGGCGCCGCTGTGGAAAGCATTGGTGGAATATACCGCCGCGCTGGGGCAGCCGCGCTGGCATCGCGCCAATCTCTACCAACGCTTTATTCAAACGCTGGAAAGCGCGACCGCCTGCCCGCCAGGGTTGCCGTCCCGCGTTTTTATTTGCGGTATTTCCGCGTTACCGCCAGTGTATCTCAGAGCATTGCAGGCGTTGGGTAAACATATCGAAATCCATCTCCTTTTTACTAATCCGTGCCGGTATTACTGGGGGGACATTAAAGACCCAGCCTGGCTGGCAAAACTCATGGCTCGCCAGCGTCGTCACAGTTTTGAAGACCGTCATTTACCGTTGTTCCGTGAAAACCAGAATCCGGAAGCCTTGTTTAACAGCGACGGCGAACAGGATATCGGTAATCCGCTACTGGCCTCATGGGGAAAACTGGGACGGGATTATATCTACCTGCTATCTGAACTGGAAAACAGCCAGGAGCTGGATGCGTTTGTTGATATTACGCCAGATAATCTTTTGCATCGGATTCAGGCGGATATCCTTGAACTGGAAAGCCATGCGGTGGCGGGCGTAAATCTTGAGGAGTATTCGCGCAGCGACAATAAGCGTCTGCTCGATCCCGAGGATAACAGCCTCTCTTTTCACGTTTGTCACAGCCCGCAGCGCGAGGTGGAAATACTGCACGATCGCCTGCTGGCGATGCTGGAAGCCGATCCGACGCTAACGCCGCGCGACATTATCGTTATGGTGGCTGATATTGACAGCTATAGCCCGTTTATCCAGGCGGTATTTGGTAGCGCGCCAACGGAGCGCTATCTGCCTTATGCCATTTCCGATCGGCGGGCGCGTCAGTCACATCCGGTGTTACAGGCATTTATCAGTCTACTTTCGTTACCGGACAGCCGCTTCGTCTCCGAGGATGTTCTGGCGTTGTTAGACGTACCGGTATTGGCAGCCCGCTTTACGATCAACGAAGAAGGGCTGCGTTATTTGCGCTTGTGGGTCAATGAGTCAGGCATTCGCTGGGGAATTGACGATGACAACGTACGCGAGCTGGAACTTCCTGCCACAGGGCAGCATACATGGCAATTTGGCCTGACGCGTATGCTGCTGGGGTATGCGATGGAAAGCGCCCAGGGCGAGTGGCAGTCGGTTCTGCCTTATGACGAATCCAGCGGTCTGATTGCCGAGCTGGTCGGGCATCTGGCTTCGCTGTTGATGCAGCTTAATATCTGGCGGCGCGGTCTGGCGCAGGAGCGACCGCTGGAAGAGTGGCTGCCCGTTTGTCGCGACATGCTCAATGATTTCTTCCTGCCCGATGCGGACACGGAAGCGGCAATGACATTGATTGAACAGCAGTGGCAGGCCATTATCGCCGAAGGCGTCGCGGCGGAATATGGCGACGCGGTACCGATTTCGCTACTGCGGGATGAACTGGCGCAGCGTCTGGATCAGGAACGTATTAGCCAGCGCTTCCTGGCGGGCCCCATCAATATTTGTACGCTGATGCCGATGCGTTCCATTCCGTTCAGAGTCGTTTGCCTGCTGGGAATGAACGACGGCGTATACCCGCGCCAGCTTGCGCCGTTGGGCTTTGACCTGATGAGCCAAAAACCCATGCGCGGGGATCGAAGCCGTCGCGACGATGACCGCTACCTGTTTCTGGAAGCGTTAATCTCGGCGCAGCAGACGCTGTATATCAGCTACATCGGTCGCTCCATCCAGGATAATAGCGAACGCTTTCCCTCTGTACTGGTGCAAGAGTTGGTGGATTACATCGGGCAAAGCCACTATTTGCCGGGCGACGAAACGCTGACCTGTGATGAGAGCGAAGCACGAGTCAAAGCGCATATTACGCGTCTGCATACCCGTATGCCTTTTGATGCGCAAAATTACCAACCCGGCGAACAGCAAAGTTATGCCAGAGAGTGGTTGCCCGCGGCGAGTCAGTCGGGAAAAGCGCATTCTGACTTTGTGCAGCCGCTTCCTTTTACGATGCCGGAAACATTGACTCTGGAAAGTCTGCAGCGTTTTTGGGCCCATCCGGTACGCGCATTTTTTCAGATGCGGCTTCAGGTTAATTTCCGCTCGGAAGAGAGTGAGATTCCTGATGCGGAACCGTTTGAATTAGAGGGATTGACGCGATATCAACTTAACCAACAGTTGCTCAATACGTTGGTTGAAGAGGACGACGCCGAACGCTTGTTCCGCCGTTTCCGGGCTGCGGGAGAGTTGCCTTACGGCGCGTTTGGCGAAATATTCTGGGATGCGCAATGTCAGGAGATGCAGCAACTGGCAAGCCGGGTCATCGCCTGCCGTAAGCCGAGCCAAAGTCTGGAAGTGGATCTGCTTTGCAATGGCGTTCAGCTAACCGGCTGGCTGCCGCAGGTACAGGAGGATGGATTATTGCGCTGGCGTCCCGCTTTAATCAGCGTTGCGCAAGGTGTGCAACTTTGGCTGGAACACCTTGTCTATTGTGCCAGCGGCGGGAGTGGCGAAAGTCGCCTGTTTTTGCGCAAAGAGGGAGAATGGCGATTTCCGCCTCTTGATAAAACGCAGGCAATGGCTTACCTGGCGCAACTGATTGAAGGCTACCGGGAAGGCATGTCTTCTCCGCTATTGGTACTGCCGGAAAGCGGCGGCGCATGGATAAAAGCCTGTTATGACGCTGAAAATGATGTCATGTTAGACGACGATGACACCTTACAGAAGGCCAGGACAAAGTTTTTACAGGCTTATGAAGGCAACATGATGGTGAGCGGCGAAGGCGAAGATATCTGGTATCAACGTCTTTGGCGTCAGCTGGAATCTGAAACGTTGCAGGCTATCATTGCGCAGTCCCGACATTACCTGTTACCGCTGTTTCGTTTTAATCAGTCTCGTTGATTGTATGAAAATCGCACAATTAAAAGGCTTCGACTATGATGCGCTCTTCGTCACGGACTGATTACTGATAAAAAGATGCTGCCTGGTTCAGCACAATAATATCCCGTTCTGCTCAGGTCGATGGTTTATGTGACCATACAGATGAGTGGGAATGAAAGTTAATGATGAGGTCCGTGAATGCCCCGCAGCACCTGGTTCAAAGCGTTATTGTTATTGGTCGCCCTCTGGGGGCCTGCAGTTCAGGCGGATATCGGTTGGCAACCGCTGCAAGAAACTATCCGTAAAAGCGATAAAGATACCCGGCAGTATCAGGCGATACGTCTTGATAATGACATGGTGGTGTTGCTGGTATCCGATCCGCAGGCTGTAAAGTCTCTTTCAGCGTTAGTGGTGCCCGTTGGATCGCTTGAAGATCCTGAGGCTCATCAGGGGCTTGCTCATTATCTTGAGCATATGTGCCTGATGGGGTCAAAAAAATATCCGCAGGCGGATAGCCTTGCCGAATACCTTAAAAGACATGGCGGTAGCCACAACGCCAGCACCGCGCCTTATCGAACAGCCTTCTACCTGGAGGTTGAAAACGACGCGCTACCAGGCGCCGTAGATCGCCTGGCCGACGCCATTGCCGCGCCATTGCTCGATAAAAAATACGCCGAACGCGAACGAAACGCGGTGAATGCCGAGCTGACGATGGCGCGCACCCGCGACGGTATGCGTATGGCGCAGGTAAGCGCCGAAACCATTAACCCGGCGCATCCAGGCTCTCACTTTTCTGGCGGCAATCTGGAAACGTTAAGCGATAAGCCGGGAAATCCGGTGCAACAGGCGTTGATCGCTTTTCATGAAAAATACTATTCATCTAATCTGATGAAGGCGGTGATTTACAGTAATAAACCCTTGCCGGAACTGGCGAGTATTGCCGCCGCAACCTATGGTCGCGTGCCGAATAAACAGATTAAAAAACCGGAAATTACCGTACCTGTCATCACCGAGGCGCAGAAGGGCATCATTATTCATTACGTGCCGGCGCTACCCCGTAAAGTGCTGCGCGTGGAGTTTCGTATTGATAACAATAGCGCGCAGTTCCGTAGCAAGACCGATGAACTGGTCTCTTATCTGATTGGCAATCGTAGCCCGGGGACGCTCTCTGACTGGCTGCAAAAACAAGGACTGGTCGAAGGTATTAGCGCGGATTCCGATCCGATTGTTAATGGTAACAGCGGCGTATTTGCCATTTCGGCAACGCTGACTGATAAAGGTTTGGCCAATCGTGATGAAGTCGTCGCAGCTATCTTTAGCTATCTCAATAAGTTACGTGAAAAAGGGATAGATAAACGTTACTTTGACGAGCTGGCGCATGTGCTGGATCTCGACTTCCGCTATCCGTCGATTACCCGCGATATGGACTATGTCGAATGGCTGGCGGACACTATGATCCGCGTCCCGGTAGCGCATACGCTGGATGCGGCGAATATCGCCGATCGTTACGATCCTGCCGCTATCAAAAATCGCCTGGCGATGATGACGCCGCAGAATGCGCGCATCTGGTACATCAGTCCCCAGGAACCCCATAATAAGATTGCGTATTTTGTGGATGCGCCTTATCAGGTCGATAAGATTAGCGAACAGACGTTTAAAAACTGGCAGCAAAAAGCACAGGGCATTGCGTTGTCGCTGCCGGAGTTAAGCCCCTATATTCCTGATGATTTCACGCTTGTTAAGAATGACAAAAACTACGTGCGGCCAGAACTGATTGTCGATAAAGCGGATTTGCGCGTGGTTTATGCGCCGAGTCGTTATTTCGCCAGCGAGCCAAAAGCTGACGTGAGCGTGGTATTGCGTAACCCGCAGGCGATGGACAGCGCCCGCAATCAGGTACTGTTCGCCCTTAATGATTATCTGGCGGGAATGGCGCTCGATCAGCTCAGCAACCAGGCGGCAGTAGGCGGCATTAGCTTTTCTACTAACGCCAACAATGGTCTGATGGTCACTGCGAACGGTTATACCCAGCGTTTGCCGCAGCTTTTCCTGGCGTTGCTGGAAGGATATTTTAGCTACGACGCCACGGAAGAACAGCTGGCGCAGGCGAAATCCTGGTATACGCAGATGATGGATTCTGCGGAGAAGGGAAAAGCCTACGAACAGGCGATTATGCCGGTGCAGATGATTTCGCAGGTGCCTTATTTTTCCCGTGATGAACGTCGCGCTTTGCTGCCGTCCATTACGTTGAAAGAGGTGATGGCCTATCGTAATGCGTTAAAAACGGGCGCTCGTCCGGAATTTCTGGTTATAGGGAATATGAGCGAAGCCCAGGCGACCTCTCTGGCGCAAGATGTTCAAAAACAGCTCGCGGCGAACGGATCGACGTGGTGTCGTAACAAAGACGTGGTGGTTGAGAAAAAGCAGTCCGTAATATTTGAAAAAGCGGGCAGTAGCACCGACTCCGCGTTAGCCGCGGTCTTTGTTCCGGTCGGCTACGACGAGTACGTCAGCGCCGCCTACAGCGCGATGTTAGGTCAGATTGTTCAACCGTGGTTTTACAATCAGCTACGAACCGAAGAGCAACTGGGATACGCCGTTTTCGCCTTTCCGATGAGCGTTGGCCGTCAGTGGGGAATGGGATTCCTGCTACAGAGCAACGATAAACAGCCCTCTTACCTGTGGCAACGCTATCAGGCATTTTTCCCTGACGCCGAGGCGAAGCTGAGGGCGATGAAGCCAGAAGAGTTCGCCCAAATTCAGCAGGCGATCATTACGCAAATGCGCCAGGCGCCGCAAACGTTGGGCGAAGAAGCATCCCGTTTAAGCAAGGATTTCGATCGGGGTAATATGCGCTTTGACTCGCGTGATAAAATCATCGCTCAGATAAAATTGCTGACGCCACAAAAGCTTGCCGACTTCTTCCACCAGGCGGTGGTGGAACCACAAGGTATGGCAATATTGTCACAGATTGCCGGTAGCCAGAATGGAAAAGCAGAATACGTGCATCCGACAGGCTGGAAAGTGTGGGATAACGTCAGCGCATTGCAGCAAACGTTACCTCTAATGAGCGAAAAGAATGAATGATGTCGCCGAGACTCTTGATCCTCTGCGCTTGCCCCTGACAGGCGAGCGTTTGATTGAAGCATCAGCGGGCACAGGCAAAACGTTTACTATCGCGGCGCTGTATCTGCGGTTATTGCTCGGTTTAGGCGGCAGTGCCGCATTTCCCCGTCCGTTGACCGTTGAAGAACTGTTGGTGGTAACCTTTACGGAGGCCGCCACTGAAGAGCTGCGTGGGCGAATCCGCAGTAATATCCATGAGTTGCGCATCGCCTGTCTGCGGGAAAGCACGGATAATCCGCTGTATGCCCGCTTGCTGGAAGAAATTAGCGACAAAAAGCAGGCCGCGCAGTGGTTATTACTGGCGGAACGACAAATGGACGAGGCCGCGGTCTTTACCATCCACGGTTTTTGCCAGCGTATGCTCAGCCTGAACGCTTTCGAATCCGGTATGTTGTTTGAGCAACAGCTTATTGAAGACGAATCTTTGTTGCGTTATCAGGCCTGCGCCGATTTCTGGCGGCGTCATTGCTATCCGCTGCCGCGCGACATCGCGCAGGTGGTGTTTGACGTGTGGAAGGGACCGAAGGCGCTCTTAAAGGATATCGATCGTTATCTGCAGGGTGAAGCGCCGGTCATTAAAGCGCCGCCATCGCAGGAGGAGACGCTGGCATCGCGTCATGAACAGATCCTGGCGCGCATCAACCAGGTGAAGCAGCAGTGGTGTGAGGCGGTTAGCGAGCTGGACGCGCTGATCGAATCATCCGGCATCGATCGCAGAAAGTTCAACCGCGGCAATCAGGCGAAATGGATCGAAAAGATCACCGCGTGGGCGCAAGAAGAGACGAAAAACTATCAATTACCCGAGGCGTTGGGAAAATTTTCACAGCGTTTTTTAGCTGAGCGCACCAAAGCTGGCGGCGTGACGCCCCGGCACCCATTGTTTGTCGCCATCGATAACCTGTTGGGCGAACCGCTATCGATTAAAGATCTGGTTCTTACCCGAGCGCTCTCAGAGATCCGTGAAACGGTGGCTCAGGAAAAACGCCGGCGCGGCGAGCTGGGGTTTGACGATATGCTCAGCCGTTTAGATACCGCGCTGCGTAGTGAAAGCGGCGAGGCGCTGGCTGCGGCGATTCGTACCCGTTTTCCGGTGGCGATGATCGATGAATTTCAGGATACCGACCCACAACAGTACCGTATTTTTCGCCGTATCTGGCGACATCAACCCGATACGGCGCTATTGCTGATTGGCGATCCTAAACAGGCGATTTATGCGTTTCGTGGCGCGGATATCTTTACCTACATGAAGGCTCGCAGCGAAGTGAGCGCGCACTATACGCTTGACACTAACTGGCGCTCCGCGCCGGGGATGGTGAATAGCGTTAACAAGCTGTTCAGTCAGATGAATGACACCTTTATGTTCCGCGATATTCCCTTCAGTCCGGTAAAGTTTGCACCCAGAAACCAGTCGCTGCAATTTAAAGTGAATGACGCGCCTCAACCGGCGATGACCCTGTGGCTAATGGAGGGGGAAAGCTGCGGTTCGGGCGATTATCAAAGTTATATGGCGCAGGTGTGCGCCACGCAAATTCGCGACTGGCTGCGTGCCGGGCAAACGGGCGACGCGCTGCTGACGAACGGCGATTCGTCGCGGCCCGTTCGCGCCTCGGATATCAGCGTGCTGGTGCGCAGCAGGCGGGAAGCCGCGCTGATACGGGATGCGCTGACCTTACTGGCGATCCCCTCCGTCTATCTTTCTAACCGCGACAGCGTATTCGAAACGCTTGAAGCGCAGGAGATGCTGTGGGTGTTGCAGGCGGTGATGGCGCCCGAACGTGAAAATACGTTGCGTAGCGCTCTGGCGACATCAATGATGGGCCTTACCGCGCTGGATATCGAAACGCTTAACAATGATGAAAATGCGTGGGATGCGGTTGTTGAAGAGTTTGATGGCTACCGACAGATTTGGCATAAACGCGGCGTGATGCCTATGCTGCGCGCGCTAATGTCGGCGCGCAATATTGCTGAAAACCTGCTGGCAACGGCGGGAGGCGAACGTCGGCTGACGGATATTTTGCATATTAGCGAGCTGTTACAGGAAGCCGGTTCGCAGCTGGAAAGCGAACATGCGCTGGTGCGTTGGCTGGCGCAGCATATCCTTGAACCCGATAGCAATGCTTCCAGCCAGCAACTACGTCTGGAAAGCGATAAGCATCTGGTGCAAATCGTCACCATTCATAAATCGAAAGGTCTGGAATACCCGCTGGTCTGGTTACCTTTTATCACCCATTTCCGCGTGCAGGACCAGGCTTTTTATCACGACAGGCACTCCTACGAGGCGGTGCTGGACCTTAGTCACGCCGAAGAGAGCATAGCACTGGCGGAAGCCGAACGCCTGGCGGAAGACCTGCGCCTACTTTATGTCGCGCTGACCCGTGCAGTGTGGCATTGCAGCCTCGGCGTCGCGCCGCTGGTGCGGCGTCGTAGCGATAAGAAAGGCGAGACGGATGTGCACCAAAGCGCGCTTGGGCGACTCCTGCAAAAAGGCGAACCGATGGATGCCGCAGGCCTTCGCGCCTGTATTGAGGCGCTATGCGACGAGGATATCGTGTGTCGAACGCCAGGCAATACGGATAACGACCGCTGGCAAATTGCCGCTGCATCGCACGCGGAACTCAGCGCCAGAATGCTGCAACGTCTGCTTTATGATAGCTGGCGCGTCACCAGTTATTCCGGTTTGCAGCAGCGGGGACATAGCGTGGCGCAAGATCTTATTCCTCGTCTCGACATTGACGCCGCAGGCGTTGGCGAAGCGGCGGAAGCGCCGGCAATGACGCCGCATCACTTTCCTCGCGGGGCATCGCCGGGAACATTTTTGCACAGCCTGTTTGAAGAGCTTGATTTTACTCAACCAATAGACCCCCAATGGGTACAGGAAAAACTGGAGCTGAGTGGTTTTGAAACGCGATGGGAGCCCGTACTTACCCGCTGGCTGGACACCGTGTTGCACGTTCCCCTTAACGAGACGGGCGTTAGTCTGAGCGTGCTGACCGAGCGTGAAAAACAGGTCGAAATGGAGTTTTATCTGCCGATTGCCCAGCCGCTTACCGCCGGAGAGCTGGATGCGTTGATTCGTCGATACGACCCGCTTTCAGCAGGTTGTCCTGCGCTGGATTTCATGCAGGTTCGCGGCATGTTAAAGGGCTTTATCGACCTGGTGTTCCGTTATGAAGGGCGCTATTACCTGCTCGACTATAAATCTAACTGGCTGGGCGAGGATAGCGCCGCTTATACCCAGACGGCGATGGCTGCGGCGATGCAGGCGCATCGCTATGATTTGCAGTACCAGCTTTATACGCTGGCATTGCACCGTTACCTTCGTCATCGAATGGCGAATTACGACTATGAACGCCATTTCGGCGGCGTCATCTATCTCTTTTTACGCGGGGTGGATAGCGAACGTCCGCAGCAGGGTATTTTTACCACTCGTCCTGCGGCGGCGTTAATTAACCAACTGGATGATATGTTTGCAGGTGAAATGAGTGAGGAGGCGCAATGACAATCCAGGAGCGGTTGCTGGAGGCCGTTGAACAAAAACTCTTACGGCCCATTGATGCCCAGTTTGCTTTAACCGTCGCCGGTAACGACGATCCCGCCGTGACGCTGGCGGCAGCGCTGCTTAGTCATGACGCAGGTGAAGGTCACGTGTGTCTGCCGTTGTCGCGTTTAACGTTAACGGAGGAGGCGCATCCCTTACTGGTCGCCTGGATAAGCGAAACGGCTACGCCAATTGACTGGAAAAAGCGGTTACTGGCGTCTGCGGCGGTTAGCTGCGGCGATAGCCCCGCGCCGTTAATTCTGTGCGGCGATCGCCTCTACCTGAATCGCATGTGGTGCAACGAGCGTACGGTTGCGCGCTTTTTTAACGAGGTTAACCAGGCCATCGCCGTAGATGAAGATCAGTTATCCCGTATTCTGGACGCGCTATTCCCTCCGACAGACGAGGTGAACTGGCAAAAGGTGGCCGCCGCCGTAGCGCTAACTCGCCGTATCTCCGTGATTTCAGGCGGTCCCGGCACCGGTAAAACCACCACCGTCGCGAAGCTGCTGGCGGCATTAATTCAAATGGCGGATGGCGAACGTTGCCGTATCCGGCTGGCGGCGCCGACCGGGAAAGCGGCCGCACGCCTGACGGAGTCGCTCGGCGCGGCGTTGCGTCAGCTTCCTCTTACCGATGCGCAGAAAAAGCGTATACCGGAGGACGCCAGTACGCTGCACCGACTGCTGGGCGCACAGCCCGGCAGCCAGCGATTACGCCATCATGCGGGCAACCCGCTGCATCTGGACGTGCTGGTGGTCGATGAAGCATCAATGATTGATTTGCCGATGATGTCACGTTTGATTGACGCTCTGCCGCCGCACGGGCGGGTCATTTTTCTTGGCGATCGCGATCAGTTGGCATCCGTTGAGGCGGGCGCTGTGTTGGGCGATATTTGCGCCTATGTCAACGCAGGGTTTACGGCGGAACGCGCCCGACAGCTAAGTCGACTAACAGGGAGCGCCATTCCGGCGGGGGCCGGAACGCAAGCCGCATCTTTACGCGATAGCCTCTGTTTGTTGCAAAAGAGCTACCGTTTCGGCAGCGATTCTGGCATCGGCAAGCTGGCGGCGGCGATTAACTGCGGCGACAGGTCGGCAATCCAGGCTGTTTTTCAGCAGGGGTTTAGCGATATAGAGAAGCGTACATTGCAAAGCAGCGACGATTATGCCGGGATGCTGGATGAAGCGCTGGCGGGCTATGGGCGCTACCTGCGGTTGCTGCATGAAAAAGCGGCGCCGGAGGCAATCCTTCAGGCTTTCAATGAGTATCAACTGCTTTGTGCGCTGCGCGAAGGCCCATTTGGCGTGAGGGGACTGAATGACCGCATTGAGCAGGCGATGGTGCAGCAACGAAAAATTCAGCGGCACCCGCACTCTCGCTGGTATGAAGGGCGTCCGGTAATGATTGCGCGCAACGATAGCGCGTTGGGGCTATTTAACGGCGATATTGGTATTGCGCTCGATCGCGGGCAGGGGTTACGCGTCTGGTTTGTGATGCCGGACGGCACGATCAAGTCCGTTCAGCCCAGCCGTCTGCCGGAACATGATACAACCTGGGCGATGACGGTACATAAATCACAGGGGTCTGAATTTGATCACGCCGCGCTGATTTTACCCAGCCAGCGTTCGCCGGTCGTGACGCGGGAGCTGGTGTATACCGCTGTTACGCGGGCGCGGCGGCGGTTATCGCTGTATGCCGATGAACGGATCCTGGCAGGCGCGATTGTGACGCGTACGGAACGGCGCAGCGGGTTAGCCACCTTATTTGATGAAGTCAGTCGTACCGGATAAGACGAGTTCTCGCCGGATGGCGACGCGTAGCGTCTTATCCGGCCTCCAAATGATGCTTTCGAGCGTAGGCCTGATAAGCGCAGCGCCATCAGGCCCACCTTGTTATCCTAAATCCGCCATCAGCACCTTTGAACGTCGCTGATAGTTATACATTTTTTTCTTGCTCTCAGGCAGTAACTCAATATCGACAGGCGTGAAACCGCGCTCCTGGAACCAGTGAATACTGCGCGTCGTCAGCACAAACAATTTACGCAGCCCCATTTGCCGCGCCTGGGCGGCAACCCGCTCCAGAAGCACTTCTCCACGCGATGAGCTGCGGTAATCCGGATGTACCGCTACGCAGGCCATTTCGCCTATTTTCTCTTCCACAAAAGGATACAGCGCCGCGCAGGCGATAGTCATATTATCGCGCTGAATAATGGTAAATTTATCGATCTCCATCTCCAGTTGTTCACGGGAACGGCGTACCAGAATGCCCTGCTGTTCCAGTGGGCGGATAAGCTCCAGAATACCGCCAATATCGTTGATGGTGGCGCGGCGGATCTGCTCGGCGCTCTCCATGACGATCTGCGTACCGATACCGTCACGCGAGAACAGTTCCTGTAATAGCGAGCCATCTTCCTGATAGCTGATCAGATGGCAACGACGAACGCCGCTACGACAGGCTTTTACCGCGCCGCGCAAAAAACGTACGGTTCCGGAGTTGTAGTCGCCCTGCGCTTCCAACTCTTCCACCCGCGCCTGCGCTTCATTCGGGAAGAGTTCAGAAATGATGCCGCCCTCGCTATTGGTAACGCCCTGAGAAGAACAGAAACCGATCATTTTTTCCGCTTTCAGTTTAACGGCGAGTTGAGTGGCAATCTCTTCTGAGGTCAGATTAAAACTTTCGCCGGTCACTGAGACGGCGACCGGCCCCATCAGAACGATCGCGCCGTTATCCAGCTGGCGGTTGATCGCATCTTCATCAATGCGCCGGATACGGCCGCTATGACAGTAGTCCACGCCATCATCAACGCCCAGCGGCTGCGCAATGGTGAAATTGCCGCTGACGACATTAATGTGCGCGCCCTGCAACGGCGTATTGTTCAGACTCATCGACAGACGGGCGGTAATATCAAGCTGGAGTAAACCGGCGGCCTGTTTCACCAGCTCCAGTGCTTTGGCGTCCGTCACCCGCGTGTTTTTGTGGTAAATCGGTTCATGATGATGCGCGGCCAGATTGGCGTCGATTTGCGGTCGCGCGCCATACACCACGACAAGGCGAATACCGAGGCTATGCAGTAGCCCGATATCGCTAACGATGCTGGAAAAATTGTCATGCTCAATGGCTTCGCCGCCGAGCATAATGACAAAGGTTTTTCCGCGATGGGTGTTGATATAGGGAACTGAATGGCGAAACCCTTCTACCAGTTCGGTTTTACGTTCCTTTATCATTGCGCGCCCCACTAGTGAATTATTATTCGAAATTAGTGTATTTTTATTCTGTTTTTGCCCTCTGTGCAAGCGTAAATTTTATGCGGTCCGATCGCTTTTCTTAGTAATGCCGTGAATATAAAAAGAATGTTTACCCTTTTATAGATGACAGATTATGCGTCATTCGCTAAAGTTTCCGGTCAATTTGGATGAACTTTGTATGATCTCTATTTAGTTTTTGCTCGGGAGAAGCATGTCGGGAGCCAATTCAGCAATCAGCCGTCGCCGTTTACTACAAGGCGCGGGCGCCATGTGGCTATTAAGCGTGAGCCAGGTCGGGCTGGCTGCCGTAAGCCAGGTCGTTGCGGTGCGTATCTGGCCTGCGTCCAGCTATACCCGCGTCACGGTAGAGTCGAATCGTCTGCTGAAATATAAACAATTTGCCTTAAGTAACCCGGACCGCGTGGTGGTAGATATTGAGGATGTGAATCTGAACTCGGTGCTTAAAGGCATTGGTGCGCAGATTCGCAGCGACGATCCGTATATCAAATCCGCAAGGGTAGGGCAGTTTGATCCTAAGACTGTGCGTATGGTCTTTGAGCTAAAACAAAACGTGAAGCCGCAGCTATTTGCGCTGGCGCCTGTGGCAGGCTTTAAAGAACGTCTGGTGATGGATCTTTATCCTGCCAATGCGCAGGATATGCAGGATCCGCTGCTGGCGCTGCTGGAAGACTACAATAAAGGCGATCTGGATAAGCAGGTGCCGCCTTCGCAAAGCGGGCCGCAGCCCGGTAAAGCGGGGCGCGATCGTCCCATTGTCATTATGCTTGATCCGGGACACGGCGGCGAAGACCCCGGCGCGATAGGCAAATACAAAACGCGTGAAAAAGACGTGGTGCTCCAGATAGCCCGCCGCCTGCGCGCGTTGATCGAAAAAGAAGGCAACATGAAGGTCTATATGACGCGCAATGAAGACATCTTCATTCCGTTAAAAGTCCGGGTGGCGAAAGCGCAGAAACAGCGCGCCGACCTGTTTGTCTCTATTCATGCGGATGCCTTCACCAGCCGGCAGCCTAGCGGTTCATCCGTATTCGCGCTATCGACCAAAGGCGCCACCAGTACCGCGGCGAAATATCTGGCGCAAACGCAGAACGCCTCGGACTTAATTGGCGGCGTGAGCAAAAGCGGTGACCGTTATGTCGACCATACGATGTTCGATATGGTGCAATCGCTGACCATTGCCGATAGTTTGAAATTCGGTAAAGCGGTGTTGAAGCAGCTTGGTAAAATTAATGACCTGCATAAAAACAAGGTCGAGCAGGCGGGGTTTGCGGTGTTAAAGGCGCCCGATATTCCGTCTATTCTGGTCGAGACGGCGTTTATCAGTAACATTGAAGAAGAACGCAAGCTCAAGACCGCGACGTTCCAGCAACAGGTCGCAGAGTCGATTCTGGCGGGCATTAAAGCGTATTTTGCCGATGGGGCGACGCTGGCGAGAAGAAGTTAACCTGAGATGACGGCGAGTTTATTGCGCGGGTAAGTAGGATGCTGCCCGCACTGTCGTTGCGGACCAGACGACAGATACAAAAAAACACCCGTAAGGGTGTTCATTAAGTTGGTTGCGGGGGCCGGATTTGAACCGACGACCTTCGGGTTATGAGCCCGACGAGCTACCAGGCTGCTCCACCCCGCGTCCGTCTAAACTTGCATTCTCATTGTAATTGGTTGCGGGGGCCGGATTTGAACCGACGACCTTCGGGTTATGAGCCCGACGAGCTACCAGGCTGCTCCACCCCGCGTCCGTGGATGCGCACTATACTCCGCTGAGCTTTTGTTGCAACCCTTTTTTCATATAAATCGCTAATTTCTCATGAATTGCGCAAATACACCGCAGATAGCGCGATTTTTAAACGAATTTACATAATGAGATCGCGATCGCATTTCATTACTTCGGACGGTTTGTTATCTTCACCGGGCACTTTCGATTACGCAGAAGACGAGACACCATGAAAGGACGTTGGGCAAAATATGTGGCGACAGGCGTAATGCTGGCAATGCTGGCTGCCTGTTCATCAAAACCGACCGATCGCGGTCAGCAATATAAGGACGGGAAATTTACCCAGCCCTTCTCCCTGGTAAACCAGCCGGACGCGGTGGGCGCGCCGATTAATGCTGGTGACTTTGCCGAGCAGGTCAATCAGATCCGTTCCGCGTCGCCGCGTTTATACACCAATCAAAGCAACGTCTATAACGCTGTCCAGAACTGGTTACGTTCCGGAGGCGATACGCGCACTATGCGTCAGTTTGGTATCGATGCCTGGCAGATGGAAGGCACCGACAACTACGGTAACGTCCAGTTCACGGGCTACTATACGCCCGTCGTTCAGGCTCGCCATACGCGCCAGGGCGCGTTCCAGTACCCTATCTATAGTATGCCGCCAAAACGCGGACGCTTACCGTCCCGCGCCCAGATCTACGCAGGCGCGCTGAGCGATAAGTACATCCTGGCCTGGAGTAATTCGCTGATGGATAACTTTATTATGGATGTCCAGGGCAGCGGTTATATTGATTTCGGTGATGGTAGTCCGCTGAACTTCTTTAGTTATGCCGGTAAAAACGGCTGGCCTTATCGCAGTATTGGTAAAGTGCTTATCGATCGCGGTGAAGTGAAAAAAGAAGATATGTCGATGCAGGCTATACGCGAATGGGGAGAGAAGCACAGCGAAGCGGAAGTGCGTGAATTACTGGAGCAGAACCCGTCGTTCGTCTTCTTTAAGCCGCAATCTTTTGCGCCGGTCAAAGGCGCCAGCGCTGTACCGCTGATTGGGCGAGCATCCGTCGCCTCCGACCGCAGCATCATTCCGCCTGGCACGACCTTGTTGGCGGAAGTACCGTTGCTGGATAACAACGGTAAATTTAGCGGTCAGTATGAGCTACGTTTGATGGTCGCGCTGGATGTCGGCGGAGCGATTAAAGGCCAGCACTTTGATATTTACCAGGGAATTGGCCCGGATGCCGGGCATCGTGCCGGATGGTATAATCACTATGGTCGCGTCTGGGTGTTAAAAAGCGCGCCGGGCGCCGGTAACGTGTTTAGCGGCTGATTGTGGTATTCTGCGACAACCGGATTGCCCGATAACGCGATCGCTATCGGGCCTGAAAATAGTGAGCAGGGGTGAGGAATAACCTCACCTTTTTTTATTCTGAGGTCATATGTCAGTGGTGATAAGTGATGCCTGGCGCCAACGCTTTGGCGGCACCGCGCGTCTGTACGGTGAAAAAGCGCTGCAGCGGTTTGCTGAGGCGCATATCTGCGTCGTGGGAATCGGCGGGGTGGGATCATGGGCGGCAGAGGCGCTGGCGCGTACGGGCATCGGCGCGATTACGCTGATTGATATGGACGATGTCTGCGTGACCAATACGAACCGTCAGATCCATGCGTTGCGTGATAACGTCGGGTTGGCGAAAGCGGAAGTGATGGCCGAACGGATTCGGCAAATTAACCCGGAGTGCCGGGTAACGGTTATCGATGATTTCATCACGCCGGATAATGTGGCGGGTTATATGAACGCGGGTTTTACCTATGTCATTGACGCCATTGACAGCGTTCGTCCAAAAGCCGCGCTGATTGCGTACTGTCGCCGATATAAGGTTCCTTTAGTGACCACAGGCGGCGCGGGCGGGCAGATCGATCCGACGCAAATCCAGGTCGCTGATTTGGCGAAAACTATCCAGGATCCGCTGGCGGCAAAACTGCGTGAGAGATTGAAACATAATTTTGGCGTAGTGAAGAACAGTAAAGGTAAACTGGGCGTGGACTGTGTTTTTTCCACTGAAGCGCTGGTTTACCCACAGGCGGACGGTTCCGTATGCGCGATGAAAGCTACCGCAGAAGGGCCAAAACGGATGGATTGCGCCTCTGGCTTCGGCGCGGCGACGATGGTGACGGCAACGTTCGGTTTTGTCGCCGTTTCCCATGCGCTGAAGAAGATCATGGCTAAAGCGGCGCGACAAGAATAAAAGGACGGGGCGGAGTGTCACGCAGACGCGTATCCGGCCCTGCGCCCTTTGTTAGCGAAAGAAGCGCTGTACCCTGCCGAACACTGGTTTCAGACGGGCGCGGAGATAATGGGAATATAAATTTTCAGATATGCATAGAAACAACCCGAACCATACTGCACAAAAGCAGAGCAGTTCCGCGTAATTAATGTGTTCGCCAAATATCATAATGGCAAGTAAGAACTGTAAAGACGGCTCTATATATTGCGCCAGTCCGGTGACAATCAACGAGGTGTGATTTAACGCGATGGCAAATAATACCAGTGGAATGATCGTCACTGGCGCCGTCATGACATACAAAAAGAAAGGAGTATTAGCGGATATAATTGGTCCGCTATCGCTAAAGAGAAAAATTAATAGTGAGACAGGCAATGCCCATAATGTTTCAATCGTTATCGATGTCATCACATCATAATGTATAAACTTTCGCGCCAGGCCATATAGCGCAAATGATAATCCCATGGTTAGCGCCAGCGCCGGGAAATGCCGTAGCATGATAATTTGAAAAGTCAGGCCGCAGACACCGGAAAAAACGGCGATGGCCTGAAACAACGACAGTTTTTCTTTAAGAAAAATGCATCCCAGCGCAATAACAAATAGCGGGTTGATAAAATAGCCGAGGCTGGCATCAAGCACCAGATGATGGGTTAGCGCATAAATAAAAGATGACCATGATACAATCATCAAAAGTCCGGCGATCATGCAGAAGAAAAAAGATTTTTTATCTTTCCAGGCATCATGAAATCGCGTTCGCTGCCGAAATAACAATCTTACTGCCAGTAATAATGGAATTGACCAGAACACCCGGTATATCAATATTTGTGCGAGATTTCCCCCTGATAAATATTGATAATATAAAGGTGTTAACCCCCATAATATAAATGCCAGTACCACAAACATGGTACCGCTACGCAGATATTTTTCCACTTATCCATATCCTGTTATAACTTCACCCGATGCGTATGAATTTTCCAGTTCTCCTGCTACGCTACATCGAGTGGCTTTATTTACTCTAAAATCTTCACGCCGTTTTAACATGGATTCTAACATTGTAATTTCATTGTGATAGCTGATAAAAATCAAAAGAATGTTTATCAGGGAAATCTGACGCCGAAACTAATAAAGTGACTGGATTATTTTATCTGCATCGCCTGACCGCCGCGGACGGCGCTGTCAGGCGACAGAATATTTACGCTATTTCAACCCTTATGCGTTGCGGCAACAATCGCTTCGCTCAGCGCGTTCAGCCCCTGACTACGTGAGGCGCTAAGCTGGGCGCGTAAACCCAGCTCATCAAACAGCGCCAGCGGTGAACGAGCCTGTAGTTCGGCGGCGTTTTTTCCTTCCACCGCAGTGAGCAATACCGCCAGCAGGCCGCGGACAATCCGCCCCTCACTGTCGCCGAAAAAGTGCATCGTTCCGTTATCTGATCGGGTAAAGCCCAGCCAGACGCGGTTCTCGCAGCCGGCTATCTCCTTCGCCTGCGCTTTGCATTCATCCGGCAGAGCGGGGAGCTGTTTTCCTAACAGAATCAACTGACGATATTTATCCTCCCATTGGGTCAGCGGGAGAAAGATAGCGCGTAACGTCTCTTCCGTTACCGTTGTGCCGAACGGGTGTCCGGTATAAAGAGGGTTTGTCATTAATCCACCAGCAGTTCCAGCGCGCGGTCAACGGCGTTAACCAACGCATCCACATCATGTTGGGTATTATACGGCGCAAAAGAGGCGCGCAGAGTCCCTGTGACGCCAAGTTCCGCCAGCAATGGCTGGGCGCAATGTTGCCCGGCCCGGAGCGCAATACCGTATTCCGCCAGCAGCGTCACCATATCGCCGTGGTGCACGCCGACAAAATCAAAGGCCAGCAGGCTGGAGTCCTGGCAGCGGAACGAACGAAAGCCCGGGCGTTTCGCCAGTGCGTCTTCCGCCAGCGTCGCCAGCCCCCGGCTCCAGTTTTCGGCCTGTTCAATATCGATATCGGACAGCCATTCCAGCGCAGCGCTCAGGCCGATGACCCCGGCGACGTTCGGCGTCCCCGCTTCCAGCTTCCAGGGAGCGCTTTGAGTGGTGAAGCCTTCAAAGCTAACGTCACGGATCATCTTGCCGCCGCCGAGCCAGGGCGACATCGCCTCAAGAAGCTCCGGCTTACCGTACAGCACGCCGATACCGGTCGGGCCATACAGTTTGTGAGCGGAAAAAGCATAAAAATCGATATCAAGCTGCTGAACATCCGCCGGGAAGTGTACCGCGCCTTGCGCGCCATCTACCATCACGACCATTCCCGCCGCGTGAGCGGCGCTGATAGCGCCTGTGAGATCCGGACAGCCGCCCGTTACGTTCGACATTTGCCCCAGCGCCAGTATCCGGCTGCGCGACGTGATCAGTTCCGGCAGACGCTCAACATCAGGAAGACGCCGGTCATTAAGCGGCAGTTTTATGACCTGCGCGCCGGTTTGTTGCGCCACCATCAGCCAGGGCACAAGGTTGGCGTGATGCTCGGCGACGCTAACGATAATTTCATCGCCGGGGCGCAGACGAGGACGGGCGTAACACTGCGCTACCATGTTGATCGCTTCGGTGGTGCCGCGTGTCCAGACGATACTTTTTTCATCGGGCGCGTTTAACAGCCGCGCTGCTTTTGCTCTGGCCGCTTCATATTGCGCCGTCAGGCGCTGCGCCTGCGCAAACTGGCTACGATGAACGTTACCGGCGCTCAAACAATAAAACTGGTGCGTGGCGTCAATGACTGCCTGTGGCTTTAATGCCGTGGCGGCGCTATCGAGATAAACACCCGCATCGGCTAGCGCGGGAAACTGCGCGCGAAACTGCGTGGGATTAAAAGCGTTCATGATATTCCTCGGTTCAGTTTACCGATCGTGGCGTAAAAGCGCGGCTGATACAAGGTTTGTCCTAACCATCGGAATCGTCTGTATATCCTGGCGAATTATGTAAAGGAGGTTATGCTGAATAATGTTAGGCGAATGTTTAAGCCTGTTACGGAGTCCGCTTTAAATAGCACAAACAGCTTTAAGGAGAAGAAGATGAAAAAGACTGCCGCAATTATCTCTGCATGTATGCTGACTTTTGCCCTGAGCGCCTGTTCCGGTCCTAATTACGTTATGCACACCAATGATGGACGTAGCATTGTGACCGACGGTAAACCCCAGACCGATAACGATACCGGTATGATTTCGTATAAAGACGCTAATGGCAACAAACAGCAGATCAATCGTACTGACGTGAAAGAGATGGTGGCTCTGGAAAACTAACCGTTTGTTATACAAAAAAAAGCACCGCAATATGGCGGTGCTACATTAATCACTATGGACAGACAGGGTAAATGTACAGGAAGTGAAAAAGGGTAGTCTCGCTACCGTGGTCTGAATCGCAGACCAATTGCAAACACAACAACACAACATCACAACCGTAAGCCAAAAGCCCATCAGAACACGCATTCCGATAAAACTTTTCGTTCCGGCTCAGGAAGTGCCGCCACTATAGGTATTTGCTGGTAGAACCTCAACGGACAATTTATAATGTCTCAGATTAAAAAAACTAATAGGTTACATGTTGTTGCCTATTTGTTAAATTCATTCGACATTAAGTCCAGAGGCCATGTCAAAACGATTACCTCCTTTAAATGCGTTACGCGTTTTTGATGCTGCCGCGCGCCATTTGAGCTTTACGCGAGCAGCGGAAGAACTTTTTGTGACGCAGGCCGCAGTAAGCCACCAAATTAAGTCACTTGAGGATTTTTTGGGGCTAAAACTGTTCCGCCGCCGCAATCGTTCGCTGCTGCTGACGGAAGAAGGCCAAAGCTATTTTCTCGACATTAAAGAGATATTTTCCCAGCTCACGGAAGCAACGCGTAAGCTCCAGGCGCGCAGTGCCAAAGGGGCGCTGACGGTGAGTTTACCACCCAGTTTTGCCATCCAGTGGCTGGTGCCCAGGCTCTCCAGCTTTAACTCAGCTTATCCGGGAATTGACGTTCGGATACAAGCCGTTGACCGTCAGGAAGATAAACTGGCAGACGATGTCGATGTCGCGATTTTTTATGGCCGGGGAAACTGGCCGGGCTTGCGCGTCGAAAAATTATACGCAGAATATTTACTGCCCGTCTGTTCTCCTTTATTGCTCACAGGCGAAAAACCGTTAAAAACGCCGGAAGATCTGGCGAAACACACGTTATTGCACGATGCCTCCCGGCGTGACTGGCAGGCCTATACTCGTCAGTTAGGGCTCAACCATATTAACGTTCAGCAAGGGCCGATATTTAGCCACAGCGCGATGGTGCTACAGGCCGCTATTCACGGACAGGGGATCGCGCTGGCGAATAATGTTATGGCGCAGTCGGAAATTGAAGCCGGGCGACTGGTGTGTCCATTTAACGATGTTCTGGTGAGTAAGAATGCTTTTTATCTGGTTTGTCATGACAGCCAGGCAGAACTGGGTAAAATAGCCGCCTTCCGTCAGTGGATTTTGGCGAAGGCGGCGACGGAGCAAGAAAAATTCCGTTTTCGTTACGAACAATAATTAACTTAGGGTATGACCATGACCAGCCGTTTTATGCTGATTGTCGCCGCTATCAGCGGTTTTATTTACGTTGCTCTGGGCGCGTTCGGGGCGCATGTTTTGAGTAAAACCCTGGGCGTGGTTGAAATGGGCTGGATTCAGACCGGCCTACAATATCAGGCGTTCCATACGCTGGCGATCTTTGGCCTGGCGGTGGCGATGCAGCGCCGTATCAGCATCTGGTTTTACTGGAGCAGCGTTTTTCTGGCGCTGGGCACGGTGCTGTTTAGCGGCAGCCTGTACTGCCTTGCGCTTTCGCATCTGCGCCTGTGGGCGTATATCACGCCTGTCGGCGGCGTCAGTTTCCTGGTGGGCTGGGCGCTATTGCTGATTGGCGCCATTCGTATGAAACGTAAGGGCGCGAGCCATGAATAAAGTTGTATTGCTCTGCCGTCCGGGGTTTGAAAAAGAGTGCGCTGCAGAAATTACCGATAAAGCGGGAAAACGGGAAATATTTGGTTTTGCACGCGTAAAAGAGAACGCAGGCTATGTCATTTATGAATGCTACCAGCCGGAAGATGGCGAAAAGCTGATTTCAGAACTGCCGTTCAGTTCGCTGATTTTCGCCCGCCAGTGGTTTGTGGTGGGTGAACTGCTGCAACATTTACCGCCGGAAGACAGAATTACGCCGATTGTCGGCATATTGCAGGGCGTAGTGGAAAAGGGCGGCGAGCTGCGGGTTGAAGTCGCCGACACCAATGAAAGTAAAGAACTGATGAAGTTCTGCCGCAAATTTACGGTGCCGCTGCGCGCGGCTTTGCGTGATGCGGGCGTATTGACGAATTATGAAACGCCGAAGCGTCCGGTCGTTCATGTCTTTTTTATCGCGCCAGGATGCTGCTATACCGGCTATTCGTTCACACATAACAATTCACCGTTTTATATGGGCATCCCGCGTTTGAAGTTTCCGTCTGATGCGCCGAGCCGCTCAACGCTGAAACTGGAAGAGGCGCTCCACGTTTTCATCCCGGAAGATGAGTGGGATGAACGTCTGGCGAACGGCATGTATGCGGTGGATTTGGGCGCCTGTCCCGGCGGATGGACGTACCAGTTAGTGAAGCGCAATATGTGGGTTTACTCCGTAGATAACGGCCCGATGGCGCAAAGTCTGATGGACACCGGACAGGTGACCTGGTTGCGTGAGGATGGCTTCAGGTACCGTCCGAACCGGAATAATATTTCATGGATGGTCTGCGATATGGTGGAGAAGCCGGCCAAAGTCACCGCGTTAATGGCGCAGTGGCTGGTGAACGGCTGGTGTCGGGAGACGATTTTTAACCTTAAACTGCCGATGAAAAAACGCTATGAAGAGGTATCGCATAATCTGGCGTATCTTCAGGCGCAGTTGGATGAGCATGGCGTTAATGCGCAGATCCAGGCACGTCAGCTTTATCACGATCGCGAAGAAGTGACGGTGCACGTGCGTCGGTTGTGGGCGGCTGTTGGCGGACGTCGCGACGAGCGATAAAAACGCGCTGCCGTCATCAGCGCCGGATGGCGCACGCTTATCCGGCCTATGACTGCGGCGCATCTGAAACAATATGCGTCACATCATCCAGATGGCCGATGCGCGCCTCTCCTGAACGATTAAATTTACTTTTATCAATCAATAATAAAGACTGCGAGGCGCGTCTGAGCAGGATAGATTTAAAATCGGCGTTGATCGCATTGGAGTCCCACAGATCGCCGCCGCTGTCGATCCCCTCGCAGGAAAAGATGAACAGATCGATATCAAGCGATTTTAGCTGTGAGATAAGCGACGGGTTAACGTAACAGCCATATTTACGTTCAAGCTGGCCGCCGGAACTTATCAGCGCAATGCGTTCGCGTTTTCCCAGCTCCTGACAGATAGGATGGCTATTGGTAAAAACCTGAATGGGAATATCCGGCAACTGGCGGGCCAGATACCAGCAGGTTGAACTGGCATCCAGCGCAATCGTCATTCCTTCTTCTATCCACGCTAACGCTTCACGGGCAATATCGGCTTTGTGCGCATAATGGCTTTTCAGGCGGATATGGAATGGATCGCCGCTGTCCTGATTTTCACGATGAATATATTTAGCTCGTCCGTGATTACGCAGCACTTTTCCCTGCGTCTGTAGTTCACTGAGATCGCGGCGGATGGTCTCTTTACTGACGTTAAGCCGGGTGGCCAGCGCTTCGGTGGTCAGACTTTTATGATTGATCAGCAGATCGACTATCGCTTGTTGGCGTGCCGCTTTCATTTTTCTCATCCCATCATTCGATGAACGCCCGCGTCATGCGGGCGCACCGGCAAGAGATTACGGCGTTACCCCTTTTTTTAAAAGAATATTTCCGTACTTCGCGCACTCACCTGTGATAACGATCGCAAACGCTTTTTGCGCCCGCTCATAAAACGCATAGCGGTCGATACGGACGATATCCGGGCACGGCGCTTCTAATGACAAGGCATCGCGATAGCGCGCTTCAACGCTGGGATCGAGCGTGTCGCCTTCCACGGCTGCCATCATCACCAGCGGCGGGGCGTAGCTATCCAGCTCAAAGAGCGGAATAATTGCCCGCAGTAGATCGCTGACGCTAAGACCATCGGCGCGAATCACCTGCGGGCCCAGGCTATGCGCGGGAAAGTGAGCGTCGGAAAAAATGATTTCGTCCCCGTGGCCCATCTCGGCCAGCACTTTGAGCAGTGTCGGGGAAATTAACGGTGAAATGGTTTTTAGCATTTCATACTCCCTCAATAATTTCAGGTTCGGTTTGCGGCCAGAAATAGCGATACTGATAATTGACCTGCGCGCGCGCCTGCTCCGGGCTATTAAATTCGCCTACGCCGTACCAGCCAAACATGGCAGCGCCGGCCACGGTGGTTTCCGCGTCGTCCAGCACCTTGATAGGGAGAGCAAGCTGATTCGCTTTAATTTGATTCCACAAAGCGTTGCGACTGCCGCCGCCAACCAGTAACAGTTCTGTGGCGTTAAAATGACCGATTTTCTCCAGCGTGCGCAGATTACGCTGCAGTTGCGCCGTCAGGCCTTCCAGCGCGGCGCGATAGAAATGGCCGCGGGTGGTATTGAGCGTCACGCCCTGCCAGCCTGCATTTTGGCAGGCGAGTAGATCGCACTGCATCCGCACGCCTTCCGCGCCAGCGGGAATAGCACGCGCTTCGTCGATCAGCGTTTGCCATGGCGTTTCCGGCGTCCACAGCAGTTTTCGTACCCATTCGAGTACGCCGGAGGCCAGCCACTGCATTCCGGGGTTATAAAGCCCCGACTGACTGTCCAGTTCACAGGTCGAGCCCGGATACTGACTGAGCAGCGAGGTATCCACCTGACCGCTGCGTACCATCAGAATCTCCCATGTTCCGGAGGAGAGCACCGGTTCACCTTGCTGCGCGCCAGCGCCGAATAACGCGAACTGAGTATCGTGTCCGGCAGAGATCACCGGCACACCCGCCGGGAGACCGAGTAGCCTGGCCGCGTCTGTCTGTAGCGTGCCTATCGGGGCGCCCGCTTCCACGATACGCGGGAACAGGCGGCGCGCCAGGCCCGTCGCTTGCAGGATTTCCGGACTAAAGTCGCGCTGATGGATATCCAGTAGCTGGCTGGTGCCTGCCATAGTGATATCGGTCGTAAACTCGCCGGTCAGACGGTGGTTAATCAGCGACGAGATAAACAGCCAGCAGTGAGCTTGTTCCAGCAGGCGCGGATGATTCTCTTTAAGCCAGACCAGTTTATACAGCGTGTTAAAGCTGAACGCGCCAACGCCGGAGAGCGTCTGCAATTGCCGGGGCGAGATAAAGCGCTCAATCGTTTCCATCACGGCGGCGGTTCGCGGGCATTTCCAACTGATGACCGGGTAGAGCAGCTTACCCTGCGCATCGACCAGCGCGCCATCGACGCCGAAAGTAGTCACCGTAATACCGCGAACAACACACTCCGACAGGGCGCTGGAGAGTGACCTGCAGCAGTCGGCGAAACGTTGCAGGATGGCGTCCAGCGACCACTGATGCCAGGCGCTATTTTCTGCGGCAATGTCGCTGGCGTTAGCGGTTGAGGTGCGGGCGACAATTTTCCCCTGGCGATCAACGGCGATCGCCCGAACGTTAGTCGCACCGCAGTCGAGAACCAGGATAACGTCTTGTTTCATAGATAACTCCATAAACGCCGCCCGATGGCGCTACGCTTATCCGGCCTACGGTTCACGCGCCCGTAGGCCCGGTAAGCCTGCGCCACCGGGCTAAGCCGCATTAACGTTTATACAGCGGGCCATAATTTTGGCAGGCGCGATAATCCTGGCCTTCGATATCCATACCGTGAGCCGCCCAGGCGGAAGGACGGTAGATCTTCGCCTCCTCCACGTTGTGCATACATACCGGGATACGCAGCATCGCGGCGAGAGTAATAAAGTCCGCCCCTACATGGCCGATGGTGAGTACGCCGTGGTTAGCGCCCCAGTTCGCCATCACCGAATAGACATCGGTAAACGGGCCTTTGCCGGTAAGACGCGGCGCAAACCAGGTGGTAGGCCAGGTAGAGTTGGTGCGGGCATCAAGCTGATCGTGCATCGCTTTCGGCAGTTCGACGCTCCAGCCCTCGGCGATTTGCAGCACTGGTCCCAGGCCTTTGATGATATTCACGCGGGTCATGGTGAATGGCACGCCGCCTTCGGTCAGGAAACGGGATGAGTAGCCGCCGCCGCGGAAGTATTCGTGAATCGCCGGGCACCATTCAGTGGCCGCCAGACACGCATCCGCCTCTTGTTGGCTGATTTCCCAGTGTGGTTTCATGGTCGGCTTGCCTTCGCTGTCGCGCTGTTTACAGGCACCGTCCAGAGCGGCAGAACCGGAATTAATCAGGTGAATAATGCCGTGTTCCGCCAGGCCGCTGAGCGCCTGGCCGGTGACGCGTTCTACGGCTTCCGGCGACCAGTAGGTTCGCACGTCGGCGAAGATCTGCGCGGTACCGGTGAGTTGATGGCCGAACAGCATCGCTACGCCGTTCAGACTGTCATTTTCGGTGGCGACGACAAACGGTTCGCGTACGCCATTCCAGTCAAAAGAACTATTGAGCAGCGCTTCGGCGGTATCGCCGTTCGGGTATTGATCGGTCCAGTGGCGCTGGCCCTGGAAGCCGGCGGCAATGGCGTTGTAGCCCAGCGATTCTTCAACTAACCCTTTGTCCGCCAGCGTCTTGTTGCCCTGCATCATATCGCGAATACACATCGCCATCAGCAGGCTCTCTTTTAGCACCGCGCGGTTCTGGGCTTCATTGCGCTTATACTGCGAGGCGTTCTGATCTTCGCCGTAGCGGAAGTTTTTATCCGCCCACGCCAGCGCCATCTCCAGTTCGGCCTCATCATAAATTTTTTGATCGATACGGCGGCGCAGTTCGGTCATATCTACCGCTTGCACCTTCATTCCCAGCCAGGATTCAAAGAAGTTATGATCGACAATGGAACCCGCGATCCCCATCGACACGCCGCCGACGGAGAGGTAGCTTTTGCCTTTCATACTGGCAACCGCTAACCCTGCCCGCGCAAAACGCAGCAGTTTTTCTTCGACGTCGGCGGGAATGGAGGTATCGTCGGCATCCTGCACGTCATGGCCATAAATGGAGAACGCCGGAATGCCTTTCTGGCTGTGCGCCGCCAGCGCCGCGGCAAGGTAAACCGCCCCAGGACGCTCTGTGCCGTTAAAGCCCCAGATGGCTTTCGGACGCATCGGGTCCATATCAATGGTTTCGCTGCCATAGCACCAACACGGCGTAACGGTAATGGTCACGCCCACGTTCTGGCTGCTGAATTTTTCTTCACAGGCGGCGGATTCCGCCATTCCGGCAATACAGGTATCCGCAATGACGCACTCCACCTGAGCCCCGCAGGCGTGGCGGATTTTCTCAGTGATGAGCGCCGCCGTCGCTTTCGCCATGTTCATGGTTTGTTCTTCGAGCGACTCGCGTACGCCCATACGACGTCCATCAATCACCGGGCGGATACCGATTTTCGGTAAGCTGATTTTTTTCATGACAGATTCCTCACGTTATTCGGATAAATGTTCAGTTTGTCGCCGCTTGTGAACGGAAACGGGCAAAAATGAAGATGACGGCAAAACACAATGCCGGAACCAGTTCGGCGGTCGGGATTTTGCCTGCAGCGTCGCTAACGAAACCCATTACTGGCGTAACAATACCGCCGCCAATGATGGTCATGACGATAAAAGACGAGCCGTACTTGGTGTCCTGTCCCAGATTTTTGATACCCAGCGAGAAGATGGTCGGGTACTGGATTGACATAAATGCGCTACACAACGTCAGCGCCAGCAGGCCGATATGTCCGCCGCTAAAGGCGGAAATCAGACACAGGAGCATGGCAAACAGGGCGTAGGCGGCCAGCACTTTATGCGGCGCGAAGCGGCTGATAAGCCAGGTCCCGGTGAAACGGCCGATAAAGAAGCACACCATCGTGCCGGTCAGGTAATTGGCGGCGAAACCGGGCGTCATTCCAGGGATCTCCTCAATGGCGTAGCGGATCAGATAGCTCCAGCAGGCGGTTTGCGCCCCCACATAGCAGAACTGCGCCAGCACCGCCCAGCGCCAGTGGCGGATACGGATGAGTCGGGAGAGAGAAGATAAGAAAGAGCTTTGTTTCGCATCGCTATGATCGTCACTTTGCAGGGCCGGAAATTTGGTCAGCATAATCAGTAGCGCAACTACTAATACGATGGCGACGATAATCATGTATGGCGTTTGTACCGATAACACCAGGCTGTGTTTATAGGCGCTAAGCTGATCCGGCGTCATTTTATCAAGCGCTTCTTGCGATTGATGCGGCACGTTAGACAAAATAAGGCTTTGCCCAAACACAACGGCGATAATAGCGCCAAAGGAGTTAAAAGTTTGCGCCAGATTAAGCCGGAAATGTCCGCCGCTTTCTGGACCTAATACCGTAACAAAAGGGTTGGCCGCAGTTTCAAGGCAGCCCAAACCGGCGGCGATGATAAACAGGCCAATTAAAAATAATGTGTAATTCATTATCTCGGCGGCAGGCCAGAATAATGCGGCACCAACAGCATACAAAAAAAGCCCGGTGATAATCCCTGCTTTATAACTGAGTTTTTTCATCAAAATCCCAGCAGGAATTGGAATGACGAAATAACCGAAATAAAAGGCTGACTGAATAAGTCCGGCCTGAAAGTTAGTTAGCGTAAAAGCTTGTTGAAATTGCGGTAATAAAATGTCATTCAGATTATTGGCGACGGCCCACAGAAAAAATAGCGAGCAAAGTAAGGCGAATGGAATAATGTAGCGCTTGCTCTTGCTTTGCTCTGCATCCACAGCACGAAAACTCTGCGTTTGTATTGTTGTGTTTCCCATAGCATCCTCATCGGTTCAGAAGCTTTTGCGTGCGGTCGGTTCTGGTCACCAGACCGTAAAATTAGGTGAGTTCGCTTTTCTTACCGGTAATAAATTGGCGTCCGGAATGAACTCATGGAGTCATTTTCAAATAAAAAAGGCCTTTTAATATGATAGCGGTCACATTTATACCTGAGAGCAGAGCATTCTGTGATTATCATCACTTTAATTTTCATAAAAAAATGACCGTTTGAGATGTTTAATTTAAAAAAACCACAGACTGAATGCCCGAATTAAATTATTGCCACGAAAACGGGCAGTAGTAGCTTATTCTTCATTTTTGCCCGTTTTAAAAAATATTATTAAGAGCGGGCATTTATCGGCGAGAGAAACGGTAGTCGTCTGGTTTATCGTGGCGAATTAATTGATGTGAATCACAAAATATCGTTATTTAAATTCCCTTCTCTTTATTCAGTATGATGATAGTTGCTAACTATTCGATTATTTCAACAGGACAGCAGCGCAATGCGAAAGGCGGTTTTGTTGTCTCATTTTGAATCACAGAGAGAGGTAAATAATGGAACGAAATAGACTGGCGCGGCAGATTATTGATACCTGTCTGGAAATGACGCGGTTAGGGTTAAATCAGGGGACGGCAGGTAACGTGAGCGTACGTTATCAGGGCGGATTGCTGATTACGCCGACGGGGATCCCCTACGAGAAGCTGACAGAGTCGCACATTGTCTTTATTGATGCTGACGGTCAGCATGAGCAGGGCAAGCTGCCTTCCAGCGAGTGGCGTTTTCATATGGCGGCATACCAGACGCGCCCTGACGCCAATGCCGTGGTACATAACCACGCTGTCCATTGTACGGCAGTCTCGATCCTGAATCGCCCGATTCCGGCGATTCACTACATGATTGCCGCCGCAGGAGGAAACTCTATTCCCTGCGCGCCCTACGCCACTTTTGGCACCCGCGAACTTTCTGACCATGTTGCCGTGGCGCTTAAAAATCGTAAAGCGACGCTGTTACAGCATCACGGGCTTATCGCTTGTGAAGAAAATTTAGACAAAGCGTTGTGGCTGGCGCATGAAGTGGAAGTGCTGGCGCAGCTCTATTTAAGTACGCTGGCCATTGTCGATCCGGTACCGGTACTGGATGACGAGGCGATCGCTATCGTACTGGAGAAATTTAAAACTTACGGGTTACGTATTGAAGAGTGATGTCAGGAGACAGGCGATGGCGAACAGAATGATTCTGAATGAAACGGCATGGTTTGGCCGGGGAGCGGTGGACGCATTAACCGATGAGGTGACGCGCCGCGGTTATCATAAAGCGCTGATTGTTACCGATAAAACGTTGGTGCAATGCGGTGTGGTCGATAAAGTGACAAGCAGAATGGATGCTGCAGGGCTGGCGTGGGAGATTTATGCTGGCGTGATCCCTAATCCTACGATTTCCGTTGTCCAGGAAGGGCTTAAGGTCTTTACCCAAAGCGGCGCGGACTATCTCATCGCCATTGGCGGCGGTTCTCCGCAGGATACCTGCAAAGCGATCGGTATTATCAGTAACAATCCGGAATTTGCCGATGTGCGCAGTCTGGAAGGGCTATCGCCGACCCGTAAACCCAGCGTGCCGATTATGGCGATCCCGACAACGGCGGGAACCGCGGCGGAAGTCACTATCAATTATGTGATTACCGATGAAGAGAAACGGCGCAAATTCGTTTGTGTCGATCCACATGATATTCCGCAGGCGGCATTTATCGATGCCGATATGATGGACGGTATGCCGCCCGCTCTGAAAGCGGCAACGGGCGTAGATGCGTTAACCCATGCTATTGAAGGCTATATTACCCGGGCCGCATGGGCGCTGACGGATGCATTACATATCAAAGCCATTGAGATTATTGCTGGCGCGCTACGCGGCGCCGTAGCCGGAGAAAAAGAGGCCGGTGAGGCGATGGCGCTGGGGCAATACGTTGCCGGGATGGGGTTTTCCAATGTGGGGCTGGGACTGGTGCATGGGATGGCGCATCCGCTGGGCGCGTTTTACAACACGCCGCACGGCGTCGCGAATGCTATTTTGCTTCCGCATGTGATGCGTTTTAATGCCTTGTCTACCAACGAGAAATTCCGTGATATCGCCCGGGCGATGGGGGTGAAGGTAGAAGGATTGAGTCTTGAAGAGGCGCGTAATGCCGCAGTGGAAGCCGTATTTACGCTAAATCGCGATGTGGGAATTCCGCTGCATTTGCGTGATGTCGGCGTTCGAAAAGAGGATATCCCGGCGCTGGCGCAGGCGGCGTTCGATGATGTCTGTACGGGCGGCAATCCGCGTGAAGCGAGTCTGGCGGACATTGTCGAACTGTATCATACCGCCTGGTAATTTTGCCGGATGGCGCTGCGCTTATCCGCTCTACATTTCGTGCAGTCCTGTAGGCAGGATAAGGCGTTCACGCCGCCATCCGGCAACAAAACTACCGCGCCAGCCGTAGCTGCTGTAAGTTTCCGTCGATATGTAAATCGGTTTGCAGACGTGCAATATCGCGGCAAAGAAATGCCATTTCTTTATGCGTCTCAAGCTTTTTGCGCCACTTTTCCGGCACCTCGTCCAGATGGGCGTAAATTCCCTCCAGATTTTGAAACTGAATCAACAGCTGGGTCGCGCTTTTGGGGCCGATACCGGCAACGCCGGGGACTTTCGAACTACTGATTCCTGCCAGACCCCAGTAATCCGGCAACTGCCGGGGAAGTACGCCAAACTCTTTTTCAATAAACGGCGCGTCCAGCCAGCGTTTCTGGAAGTAGTCGCGAATGCGCAATCCCGGAGAGAGCAACTGGCAATAGCCTTTATCGGTTGACACAATGGTTGCCTGGTGTCCGGCTTCGGTAACTTTTAGCGCCAGCGTCGCCGCCAGATCGTCCGCTTCGTTACCATCTGATGCCCAACAGCGTACGCCGCGCTGTTCAAATGCGGCGCGTAGGGCGGGCATTTCATTATGTAAATCGTCAGGCATCGGCGGACGTCCTGCTTTGTAGTCCGGCAAACGCTGATGACGCCAGCCGCTGCTGCGCGCGTCGTCATCAAATACCGCTACGGCATGGGTTGGCTGGCTGTGAATAATCAATTGATCGAGCGCGTGTTGGCAGGTTTCCACACAGGGCGATCCCTGAACGGCGTGAATACGGCGAATCAAATTGAGCGCGTCGACGATAAGCAGATGAGCAGCCACGGTGTTCTCCCTTACAAACCTGCGCGTAGGGTAACATTCACGGCGGGGGGAGGCGAGCATTGCGAAATAGCGCTATCCGTAGGCCTGATAAGCGAGGCGCCATCAGGCAACAAAAGCCGGATGGCGGCGAGCGCCTTATCCGGCCTACAGATCCTAAAATGTGCTGAGAATTAATCGCAGGTAACGATCTTCATCGCCAGGCCGCCGCGCGAAGTTTCGCGGTACTTAGCGTTCATGTCTTTACCGGTTTCGTACATGGTCTCAATCACTTTATCGAGGCATACGCGCGGTTCGCTGGTACGGCGCAGCGCCATACGCGCGGCGTTGACCGCTTTGACTGAAGCAATCGCGTTACGCTCAATGCAGGGAACCTGTACCTGACCGGCAACCGGATCGCAAGTTAACCCCAGATTATGCTCCATGGCGATTTCTGCGGCGATACACACCTGCGCCGGACTACCGCCCAGCAGCTCGGCCAGACCCGCTGCCGCCATGGAACAGGCCACGCCGACCTCTCCCTGACAACCCACTTCGGCGCCGGAAATAGAGGCGTTCATCTTATACAGCGAGCCAATCGCACTGGCGACCAGCATATAGCGAGCAAGCGAGTTAGCATTTACTTCGCGGATAAACTTGTCATAGTACGCCAGCACCGCCGGAACAATACCACATGCGCCGTTAGTCGGCGCAGTGACTACTCGTCCGCCTGCGGCATTCTCTTCGTTCACCGCCAGCGCGAACATATTGATCCAGTCGACGACCGCCATCGGATCGGTGGTGGTCTTATCCTGACTGACCAGCACCCGACGCAGCGCCGCCGCGCGACGCGGAACGCGCAGTTTGCCCGGCAATACGCCCTCGGTGGTGATACCGCGCTCAATACCGCTGCGCATTACCTCCCAGACTCTGGCGAAGTGCTGCTCCAGCGCTTCTTTACTGTGCAGAGCCAGTTCGTTTTGCATCATCAGACCGGAGAGCGACAGACCCGTCTCCTGGCAGTGGCGCTGTAAATCCGCGGCGGTTTTATAAGGGTACGGTACGTTAACGGGTTCGCTATTCGTCAAACCAAAGTGCTCTTCATCGACGATAAAGCCGCCGCCAATGGAGTAGTAGGTTTGGCTGTAGAGCACCTTATCGCCCGCCAGCGCGGTAATACGCATCCCGTTTTCATGCAGAGACAGGTTGTCGGCGTGGAAATTCATGCATTTATCGACCGGAAATTCGACTTCATGCTGCCCATTAGCCAGTAGTAAACGCCCATGGGTGTTCACATCCTGGATAAAGGACGGAATGGCGTCGATATCGACGGTGTCCGGCAGATTCCCCGCCAGGCCCATAATAATGGCGATATCAGTGTGGTGGCCTTTACCCGTCAATGACAGAGAGCCGTAGACATCCACCACGACGCGGGTGACATCTGTAAGGATATGGCGGGCAATCAGATCGTCCGTGAACTGCTTGCCTGCTTTCATTGGTCCGACGGTGTGAGAACTGGAAGGGCCAATGCCGATTTTAAAAATATCGAATACGCTAATCATAGGGCATCCATTGCGGTTGTATCATAGAGAAGCGCCGCGGTAAGCGGCGCTAAAGGACTTAGCTGAACAGTGAGTAGAAAATAGCGGAGATGGCAATCAGGCCCATAATCACAACGAATACGTTGCTGATATGACCGCTGTACTTACGCATTGCCGGTACTTTCTGGATGGCATACATCGGCATCAGGAACAGAATCATCGCGATGATCGGGCCGCCCAGGGTTTCAATCATGCCCAGGATGCTGGGGTTCAGCGTCGCCACAATCCAGGTGGTGACCAGCATGAACAGCGCGGTAATTTTATTCAGTTTGTTGATTTCGATGGATTTACCTTTACCACGCAGCGATTTAATCACCATCCCGTTAAAGCCTTCACGCGCGCCCAGGTAGTGGCCGAGGAAGGATTTGGTGATAGCAATCATCGCAATGATCGGCGCCATCCAGGCGATGATCGGCGCGTTAAAGTGGTTCGCCAGGTAAGACAGAATAGAGATGTTCTGCTCTTTTGCCGCCGCCAGATCTGCCGGCGTCAGGCTCAGCACGCAGCTGAAGACGAAGAACATTACGGTCAGCACCATCATGATGTGGGCGAAGGCCAGAATTTTAGAACATTTCTTCTCTGCGCCTTCACCGTACTCTTCACGCTTCGCAACCGCGAAGGAGGAGATGATCGGGGAGTGGTTGAAAGAGAAAACCATCACCGGAATCGCCAGCCACAGCGTCATCCACAGACCGTTACCGGTAGACGCGGCGGAATCAAAGGACAGCGTTTCCAGCGCCGCGCCGTTCCACTGCGGGATCAGGTACAAGGCCAGCAGCATCAGCGCCGCGACGAACGGGAATACCAGGATACTCATCGCCTTAACGATCATTTGCTCGCCGAAGCGCACGATGGTCATCATGCCAACAATCAGGATCAGGGAAAGAATCGCCCGCGGCGGCGGATTAATCGCTAACTGGTGGGTCAGGAAGCTTTCCACGGTATTAGTAATCGCCACGCTGTAAACCAGCAGGATGGGGTAAATCGCGAAGAAGTAAAGCAGGGTAATCAGTTTACCTGCGCCGATACCGAAGTGTTCCTCAACGACTTCAGTGATGTCTTCACCCGGATTTTTACCGGACAGCACGAAGCGGGTTAAACCACGGTGTGCGAAAAAGGTCATCGGGAAAGCGAGAATCGCCATGATGATGAGCGGAATCATGCCGCCGACGCCTGCGTTGATCGGCAGGAACAGAACGCCCGCGCCGATAGCCGTGCCGTAAAGGCCCAGCATCCACATGGTATCCGTTTTGCGCCATGCGCTTCGAGAGTCAATCGAAGCAATAGTGCTGGTCTGAGTGGTTTCCATCTATTTCTCCTGGAGGATGCTAAAAATCAGGTTGCTGGTCTAATCCAATGAAAAAAGACCTGATCGTAAAATGAAATCTGCTTAGGGACGCTTTTTATATAATTTTTCGCCGTAATAATTTTCGGGCGGAAAGATACATTTAAGTGATGAATCTATCAGTGATCCCGATCTCAAATGCAATAATCCGCTTCTTACATGGATAAATTTGGACCATTAATCTATTAAAAAAACGTCATAACGAATTTCCGGGCGCGAAGGCTACCATTAACGATATAAGGCCGGAAAGATTGGGGCGCAAGATACGGAGGTTTGACTATAAAAATCAAGGTTTTTAGTGAATTCTGGCGAAGAATAAGAGTTTGAACCGATAAATCACGGTAAGAGGAGTGAAGGAAACGTTTGCCTGGCAATCTATTTATGATGAATTATAAATGGTGTTTATAAAACAATGCGGGCTATGCCTCTGATGATCATCATAAAAAATGAAGGCATGCGTTAATTGCCATACCGCAATGAAAGGAATGGGAGAAGCGCCCGGCTGCTGGCGGCAACCGGGCATAAGCGTTAAGCGCAGATCTCGTAACAGGGGATGTAGGCGGAACCCGGCAATTTCATACGATGCTGCGCGACGAATCCCTGCAGCAGATCGTCCATGCGACGCATCATCTCTCGATCGCCGTGGATTTTATACGGACCATTAGCTTCAATGGCGCGTATCCCGACCTCCTTCACGTTCCCCGCGACAATACCGGAGAAGGCGCGTCGCAGATCCGCCGCCAGAATCTCAACCGGTTGATCCGGGTACAGTTTCAGGTTGGCCATATTCTCATGCGACGGTTCAAACGGCACCTGAAGATCCGGTGCTATACGCATCGACCAGTTAAAACTATAGGCGTCGCCGGTATCGCGGCGATTCTCTTTCACTTGCGGCATCGCTTTCTTCATCAGGCGCGCTACCTCCGCCGCATCGTCAATAATGATGCGGTAATGACGGCGGGCCGCTTCGCCCAGCGTATGGGTAATAAACTCATCCAGCACGCGGAAGTAATCGGCGCTCTCTTTTGGTCCGGTCAGGATCAGCGGCAACACCTGATTTTTATTGGCTGGATTCATCAGAATACCCAGCAAATAAAGCAGCTCTTCCGCCGTACCCACGCCGCCCGGGAAGATGATGATACCGTGTGCGATACGGACGAACGCTTCCAGGCGTTTTTCGATATCCGGCATGATGATCAGTTCATTCACCAGCGGGTTAGGCGGTTCAGCCGCAATAATGGAAGGCTCAGTCATGCCGATAAAGCGGCTGTCTTTATAGCGCTGCTGCGCGTGACCGACCGCCGCGCCCTTCATGGGGGCTTCCATCGCCCCAGGGCCGCAGCCGGTGCAGATGTTCAGCTCGCGTAATCCCAACTGCGTGCCGACGCGACGGGCATACAGGTACTCGTTTTCGTTAATTGAGTGGCCGCCCCAGCATACCACCATGTTTGGCGCTTCGCCGACGTGCAGCGCCCGGGCGTTGCGCAAAATGGAGAACACCAGATTGGTGATATGTGTTGAGCTTTCAAGATCCAGATGCTGGAAACGGCCGGCATTGTGGATCTGCCCATTCACAAAGAGAATGTCGCGCAGCACCGCGAACAGGTTAGCCTGTAGCGCACGAATAATCCGCCCGTCAACAAAGGCGTCTTCAGGCGGATTAATCAATTCCAGCTTCACGCCGCGCTCGCGGCGCAGTACGTTAATATCGAAATTTTCAAAGCGGGACAGCAGCTCTTTGCTGTTGTCGGTCAGGCTGCCGGAGTTAAGAACGGCAAGTGAACAGTTACGAAACAGTTGATACAGGTCGCTACTGGCCGTGCGTTTCAGCATGTCCACTTCCAGTTGCGACAACATATCCATTGAGCCAAGCGGGCTAATATGTGTAATCAAGTAAACTCCTTATGGGACGCAACACGCCATTCCCTGTTGATTACAATAGCCCTGGCTGATGACCTTTCACAACCTTACATGCGCAATCCGGCACGCAAAATTGACAAAAAAATTACTGTCGCGCCAGCCTGCCCGTGGCGGGCACAAAATCGGTATTGCTGCGCCAGGGATTAATGTCCAGCCCGCCGCGGCGGGTATAGCGCGCATAAACGCTTAACGTTTCCGGCTGGCAGAAGCGCAGAATGTCATTAAAAATACGCTCTACGCACTGCTCGTGAAATTCATTATGGTGACGGAAGGAGACCAGATAACGCAGCAGTTTTTCCCTGTCGATTTTGCGCCCGCGATACTGAATTTGTATCGAGCCCCAGTCCGGTTGGTGGGTGATCAGGCAGTTGGATTTCAACAGATGACTGACCAGCGTCTCCTCTACTTGCTTCTCGCCGCTGACCGCATGTTGCAGATAGTCGGTAGTAAACTGGTAGTTGTCGATACTGATATCCTGATCGTCAATACAGGTGCCGTGGAAATGGGCGACAGGCTGTCCTTCCAGCTCATCAAGACGATGAAGCCTCACGCTAACGTTGCCCTGCGCGCAGGCGCGCAGATCGCGCTCCAGCGTCTGGCGCACCGTCTCCCAGGTGTCAAAGCGCGTCTGGTTAAAGCTGTTCAGATACAGTTTAAAGCTTTTGGATTCGATTAAATTAACGCTGGTGTAATCCAGTTCGACATGCCCGACGGCGACCTGTGGAAGACCCTGGCTGTTAAGCCAGGAAAGTTCATACAACGTCCAGATATCCGCGCCGTGGAACGGCAAATTATCGGCTGTTAATCCGAGCGGGTCGCGATTCAAACTGCGCGGTACGCCCTGCAGCAGGCTGGCGTCATAATTGTCCCGGTAATCCGTTGATTTTCCGAGAGTCAGGCCATCAAGAGCCTGATGGTTTTCATAAGAAGACATGTTTCACCGTCATAAACCAGATACACTATGCGTCAAGTGTATCCTGGCTTTTATGAAGAGAGAAACTGGTGGACGAACTGACAGCGCAGGCATTGAAAGCCTTTACGACGCGTTACTGCGACGCGTGGCAAGAAAAACACGGTAGCTGGCCGTTGAGCGAAGAACTGTATGGCGTACCTTCTCCGTGCATTATTTCTTCAACCCGCGATGCCGTTTACTGGCAGCCGCAACCTTTTGAAGGTGAAGAAAATGTAAACGCGGTTGAACGCGCCTTTGATATTATGGTACAACCTGCGCTCCACGCGTTTTACACCACGCAGTTTGCTGGCGACATGCCCGCGCAGTTTGCGGATGAAAAGCTTACGCTACTGCAAACCTGGAGTCAGGATGACTTTCGGCGCGTGCAGGAAAATCTGATAGGCCACCTGGTCACGCAAAAGCGGCTCAAGCTTCCTCCCACGCTTTTTATTGCGACGCAGGAAAATGAGCTTGAGGTCATTTCGGTCTGTAACCTGTCCGGCGAGGTGATTAAAGAAACGCTGGGCACCCGTAATCGCACCGTTCTTGCCGCAACGCTTGCGGAATTCCTTACGCAACTTAATCCTCTTCTGTAATCGTTTGCCCTAACGGGTGTGAGAGATCTCTTACAAAGTCTGTAGGAGATCGCCAGGATATCAGCGGATACTGAGCCCCGTTTTCTTATATAAATCTATATAAAACAACATGTTAAAATGTTTTTGCGCACTTTCATATGAAAATTTACTTAAGGTATTGTCTGTAAGCGTCTTGTAAGACAAGGTGAAACAGGCGATTCTATCTTCGTCGACAGGGAGTCGTACAACGAAGCGAACGTCAGGATGATGACGCTTCGGCAGGACACGCCAGGATGGTGTTACAAGGAAAGGCTTCAGGATGAAGCAAAGTGGAAAGCGCAGGATGCGTTAAAGGACACCTCCAGGACGGAGAACGAGAGCCGATCAGGATGTTCGGCGGGTCTGGATGACCAGGGACGCTTCAGGAAGAAGCTATCACATCGGGCGATGTGCGCAGGATGCAAACGTTCAGGATGAACAGGCCGTAAGGTCACAGGAAAAGTTGTCACGGATGAGCAGGGAGCACGAAAAGTAGCTGGAATGCTGCGAAACGAACCGGGAGCACTGTTTATACAGTGCTCCCTTTTTTTTGTTATTCTTCGCGCCAGATTTTCATCATTGAGGTTTTTAACATGACGACTCATGACCGTGTGCGTCAGCAGTTACATGCGCTTGAAACGCTGCTGCGCGAGCATCGCCACTGGCGGCAGGATGCGCCGCAGGCGCACCTGTTTACCAGCACCCAACCATTTTTTATGGATACCATGGAACCGCTGGAATGGCTGCAATGGGTACTGATCCCACGTATGCATACCCTACTTGATAATGCGCAGCCGCTGCCCGAGGCATTTGCCGTCGCCCCTTATTATGAAATGGCGCTGGCGGCGGATCATCCGCAGCGGGAGGCGATCCTGGCGGTTTTGCAGGATCTGGATGCGCTATTCGTCCGCGATAAATCCTGATGCTGGAGATCCTCTATCAAGACCCGTGGCTGGTTGCCGTGAATAAACCCGCAGGCTGGCTTGTTCACCGGAGCTGGCTGGATCGCGACGAAAAAGTCGTGGTCATGCAAACGGTGCGCGACCAAATCGGCCAGCATGTTTTTACCGCCCACCGTCTCGACAGGCCCACGTCGGGCGTACTGTTAATGGGGCTGTCCAGCGAAGCGGGACGCCGTCTGGCGCAGCAGTTCGAGCAGCACCACATCCGTAAACGCTACCATGCCATTGTGCGCGGCTGGCTGATGGATGACGCGGTACTGGATTATCCGCTGGTGGAAGAGCGCGATAAAATTGCCGATAAATTCGCCCGCGAAGATAAAGCGCCCCAGCCGGCTGTAACGCAGTATCGCGGGCTGGCGACGGTCGAAATGGCGGTGCCGACCGGACGTTATCCCACCACGCGTTATGGTCTGGTTGAGCTGGAACCAAAAACGGGACGCAAGCACCAGCTTCGTCGTCATCTGGCGCATCTGCGTCATCCTATCATCGGCGACAGCAAGCATGGCGATTTGCGACAAAACCGCAGCGCCGCAGAGCATTTTGCCTGTCGTCGCCTGATGCTTCATGCCAGTCGGCTTGAACTGACGCACCCCTTTACCGGACAGCCGTTGATAATTCAGGCCGGGTTGGATGAAACCTGGATGCAGGCGCTGACACAGTTTGGCTGGCGTGGACTTCTCCCTGACAATGAAAGGGTTGAGTTTACGGCGGCGTCCCGGCAGGATGAGACTCATCAGGCATAATTCAGGGAGATACGCATAATGGCAGAAATTGGTATTTTTGTCGGGACCATGTATGGCAACTCACTGCTGGTGGCGGAAGAAGCGGAAGCGATCCTCGCCAGACAGGGCCACAGCGCGACCGTGTTTGAAGATCCTGAACTGTCCGACTGGCAGCAATATCAGGATAAGGTTGCGCTGGTCGTTACCTCGACGACCGGGCAGGGCGATCTACCGGATAGCATTGCGCCGCTCTTTCACGGCATTAAAGATACAGTCGGTTTTCAACCAAACCTGCGTTACGGGGTGATTGCGTTAGGTGATAGCAGCTACCCCAATTTCTGTAATGGCGGCAAACAGTTTGATGCCCTGTTGCAAGAGCAAAGCGCGCAGCGGGTGGGGGAGATGTTATTCATTGACGCCAGCGAACATCCGGAGCCGGAGAGCCAGTCCAATCCCTGGGTTGAAAACTGGGGAACTTTACTTTCCTGAGGTAAATCCCTCCCCCCTACGGGAGGGTACCTTTTCGTTTGCTTGCGTTGCCAGTAAGCAAAATCACGACCTGTACACAGTGTAAAGTAACTGAATCGTGTTAGCTTTGGGCATATGCCCGCAAAAGCGGCAGTTTTTTACGGGCGTTTTCATGTAATCAAGCGACCTGTTTCACATTCTTCTCTTTTTATTCCTCCTGCGTCGACGCCGACGCCTTCTGATTTCATTTCCGTGAAGTGGCTTCCACTGTCCTGGGCTTTTGCCATAAACAGGCGTAATTCATCGCCAAAATACTGTGTTGTTGCACGGTGAGTGTGTGTGGCGCGCTTTTTATACTTCTCCTGCCAGTGAATAAAAGCATGCAGCGTGCAAAGCAAACGACCTAATAAAAGCTGCAACAAGGAAACGTTATCTCTGATTCCCTACCGGTTGTGCAGTTCAGAGTGAGCGTAGCTAACGCGAAATTTCAGGAGTGCAACAATGAGTTCATTAAGTCACGCGGCGAGCAGTGCGGAGAAACGCACGAACGCCCGCTACTGGATAGTGGTGATGCTGTTTATCGTCACATCCTTCAACTACGGCGACCGCGCCACATTGTCCATTGCCGGCTCAGAAATGGCCAAAGATATCGGCCTTGATCCGGTAGGTATGGGCTATGTTTTTTCTGCTTTTTCATGGGCCTATGTTATCGGGCAGATCCCGGGCGGCTGGCTGCTGGACCGCTTTGGTTCCAAACGCGTCTATTTCTGGTCTATTTTCATTTGGTCAGTCTTCACCCTGTTGCAGGGTTTTGTCGATATCTTTAGTGGTTTCGGCATTATTGTCGCCCTCTTTACGCTTCGTTTCCTGGTTGGTCTGGCGGAATCGCCTTCTTTCCCGGGCAACAGTCGCATTGTTGCAGCCTGGTTCCCGGCGCAGGAGAGGGGAACGGCGGTGGCCATCTTTAACTCCGCGCAATACTTTGCCACGGTTATTTTCGCGCCGATTATGGGCTGGCTGACGCACGAAGTGGGCTGGTCGCATGTCTTCTTCTTTATGGGCGGGTTAGGGATCATCATCAGCTTTATCTGGTTGAAAGTTATCCATGAACCAAATAACCATCCGGGCGTAAATAAGAAAGAGTTGGAGTACATCGCAGAAGGCGGCGCGCTGATCAATATGGATCAGAAAGACACCAAAGCGAAAGTACCGTTTAGCGTCAAATGGGGCCAGATCAAACAGCTGCTGGGCTCTCGTATGATGATTGGCGTTTACATCGGTCAGTACTGTATTAACGCATTGACCTATTTCTTTATTACCTGGTTCCCGGTCTATTTGGTCCAGGCGCGCGGCATGTCGATTCTCAAAGCGGGCTTTGTCGCCTCGGTTCCTGCGGTCTGCGGCTTTATCGGCGGCGTGTTGGGCGGCATCATTTCCGACTGGCTGATGCGTCGTACTGGCTCCCTGAATATCGCGCGCAAGACGCCGATTGTGCTGGGAATGTTGCTGTCAATGGTTATGGTGTTCTGTAACTATGTGAACGTGGAATGGATGATCATCGGCTTTATGGCGTTGGCCTTCTTCGGTAAAGGTATCGGCGCGTTGGGCTGGGCAGTAATGGCGGATACCGCGCCGAAAGAGATCAGCGGTCTTTCCGGCGGCTTGTTTAATATGTTCGGCAATATCTCCGGTATTGTGACGCCAATCGCGATTGGTTACATCGTTGGCACCACCGGTTCCTTCAACGGCGCGTTGATCTATGTCGGCGTACATGCCCTGGTGGCCATCATCAGCTATCTGGTGCTGGTAGGTGATATTAAGCGTATTGAACTGAAACCTGTCGCAGGGCAATTATCATGACAACGCAATCCAGTCCCGTTATTACGGACATGAAGGTCATTCCGGTTGCCGGACATGACAGTATGCTACTCAACATCGGCGGCGCGCATAACGCGTACTTCACCCGTAACATCGTCGTCCTCACCGATAACGCCGGGCATACTGGCGTCGGCGAGGCGCCGGGCGGAGAAGTGATTTATCAGACGCTGGTCGATGCTATTCCGATGGTATTAGGCCAGGAAGTCGCCCGCCTGAACAAAGTGGTGCAGCAGGTGCATAAAGGCAACCAGGCCGCTGATTTTGACACCTTTGGTAAAGGCGCATGGACGTTTGAACTGCGGGTTAACGCGGTGGCAGCTTTGGAAGCGGCGCTGCTTGATCTACTGGGGCAGGCGCTTAATGTGCCGGTCTGTGAACTATTAGGACCCGGTAAACAGCGCGATGCCGTCACCGTGTTAGGCTATCTCTTCTATATTGGCGATCGTACTAAAACCGATCTGCCGTATCTGGAAAGCACGCCGGGCAGTCATGAATGGTATCGCCTGCGCCATCAGGAAGCGCTGAACAGCGACGCGGTCGTGCGGCTGGCGGAAGCGTCTCAGGATCGCTACGGCTTTAAAGATTTTAAACTCAAGGGCGGCGTGCTGCCGGGCGAACAAGAGATTGATACCGTTCGCGCGCTAAAAAAACGCTTCCCGGACGCGCGTATTACCGTGGATCCGAACGGCGCCTGGCTACTGGATGAAGCCATTGCGTTGTGCAAAGGGCTGAAAGATGTACTGACCTACGCGGAAGATCCGTGCGGCGCGGAGCAAGGATTCTCTGGTCGTGAAGTCATGGCGGAGTTCCGCCGTGCGACCGGTCTGCCGGTGGCGACCAATATGATTGCCACCAACTGGCGTGAAATGGGACACGCGGTGATGCTCAACGCGGTAGACATTCCTCTTGCCGACCCGCATTTCTGGACCCTCACCGGCGCCGTTCGCGTGGCGCAACTGTGCGATGACTGGGGGCTAACCTGGGGCTGCCATTCGAATAACCATTTTGATATTTCACTGGCGATGTTTACCCATGTCGGCGCGGCGGCGCCAGGCAAACCCACCGCTATTGATACGCACTGGATCTGGCAGGAGGGCGATTGCCGCCTGACTAAAAATCCGCTGGAAATTAAAAACGGCAAAATTGCCGTTCCGGATGCGCCAGGACTGGGCGTGGAGCTTGACTGGGAACAGGTGCGAAAAGCACATGACGCGTATAAAAAGCTGCCAGGCGGCGCGCGTAATGATGCAGGCCCGATGCAATACCTGATCCCCGGCTGGACTTTTGACCGCAAACGCCCTGTTTTTGGTCGTCACTAATTCTGAATAAGGACACAGTTATGAGTACTCAATTTACGACGCCTGTAGTGACTGAAATGCAGGTTATCCCGGTTGCGGGTCATGACAGTATGCTGATGAACCTGAGCGGCGCGCACGCCCCATTCTTCACGCGCAACATCGTCATTATTAAAGATAACTCCGGTCATACCGGGGTTGGCGAGATTCCGGGCGGCGAAAAAATTCGCAAAACGCTGGAAGATGCGATCCCACTGGTGGTGGGAAAAACGCTGGGTGAATATAAAAATGTCCTGACCGCCGTTCGCAACCAGTTTGCCGATCGCGATGCGGGCGGACGCGGTTTACAAACGTTCGATCTCCGTACCACTATCCATGTGGTGACGGGCATTGAAGCGGCAATGCTTGACCTTTTGGGCCAACACCTGGGCGTCAACGTCGCTTCGCTGTTAGGCGACGGTCAGCAGCGCAGCGAAGTCGAAATGCTGGGTTATCTGTTCTTTGTCGGCAATCGCAAGGCCACGCCGCTGCCGTATCAGAGCCAGCCGGATGAGCAATGCGACTGGTATCGTCTGCGCCATGAAGAGGCGATGACGCCGGAAACGGTAGTGCGTCTGGCGGAAGCCGCCTATGAAAAATACGGCTTCAACGACTTCAAACTGAAAGGCGGCGTGCTGGCGGGCGAAGAAGAGGCCGAGTCAATCGTGGCGCTGGCGAAACGTTTCCCACAAGCGCGCGTTACGCTCGATCCAAACGGTGCCTGGTCGCTGAACGAAGCGATCAGCATTGGTAAATACCTGAAAGGTTCTCTGGCCTATGCAGAAGATCCGTGCGGCGCGGAGCAGGGTTTTTCCGGACGTGAAGTGATGGCGGAATTCCGTCGCGCGACCGGATTACCGACGGCCACCAATATGATAGCGACCGACTGGCGTCAAATGGGGCATACGCTGTCGCTGCAATCCGTCGATATCCCGCTGGCGGACCCGCACTTCTGGACTATGCAAGGCTCTGTACGCGTGGCGCAAATGTGCCATGAGTTCGGTCTGACCTGGGGCTCGCACTCTAACAACCACTTTGATATTTCGTTGGCGATGTTTACCCATGTTGCCGCGGCGGCGCCGGGCAAGATCACCGCGATCGATACCCACTGGATCTGGCAGGAAGGCAACCAACGTCTGACTAAAGAACCGTTTGAAATTAAAGGCGGCATGGTGCAAGTACCGACCAAACCGGGTCTGGGCGTTGAGCTCGATATGGATCAGGTGATGAAAGCGCATGAGCTCTATCAAAAACATGGCTTAGGCGCGCGTGACGACGCGATGGGAATGCAGTACTTAATTCCTGGCTGGACGTTTGATAATAAGCGTCCTTGCATGGTGCGTTAAGTCAGAGCCGGTTCCGTAAGGAACCGGTTCTTCTCTGGGTGTATGCTTAACAGGATCAACATGCGTAAGGACGACTTATGAAAATAGTGATCGCACCAGACTCGTATAAGGAAAGTTTGAGTGCTCTTGAGGTAGCGACCGCCATTGAACAAGGATTTCGCGAGATCTGGCCTGACGCCGATTACCTGAAATTGCCGCTGGCTGATGGCGGAGAAGGTACTGTCGAAGCGATGGTTGAAGCGACGGCGGGTCGAATCGTGCATGTTGAGGTCACCGGGCCGTTGGGGCATCGCGTCAATGCGTTTTATGGGCTTTCCGGCGATGCGCGTTCCGCATTCATTGAAATGGCGGCCGCCAGCGGGCTGGAGCAGGTGCCGCCCGCGCAACGCGATCCGTTGAAGACCACGTCATGGGGAACCGGCGAGCTGATCCGTCATGCGCTGGATGCGGGCGTTGAGCATATCATTATTGGTATCGGCGGTAGCGCCACCAACGATGGCGGCGCGGGGATGGTGCAGGCGCTGGGGGCCAGGCTACGGGATGCGCAGGGCAATGATATTGCGCAAGGCGGCATTGGGCTGGAAACACTCGCCAGCATTGATATCAGCGGCCTGGATAAGCGTTTGTCGGCGTGCCATATAGAGGTCGCCTGCGATGTCACGAATCCCCTTACCGGCAAAGAGGGCGCGTCTGCGGTTTTTGGTCCGCAAAAAGGGGCGACGCCGGAAATGATTGAACGCCTGGATACGGCATTGACTCGCTATGCGCATTTGATTGCCCGCGATCTGCATGTCGATGTGTTGGATCTGGCAGGCGGCGGAGCGGCAGGCGGCATGGGGGCGGCGTTATACGCGTTTTGCGGCGCGCAGCTACGGCGTGGCATTGAGATTGTCACCGATGCGCTTCATCTGGAAGCGTGTCTTGCGGATGCTGATTTAGTCATCACCGGCGAGGGACGCATCGACAGCCAGACCATTCACGGTAAAGTCCCTATTGGCGTGGCAAACATCGCCAAACGGTATAACAAGCCGGTAATTGGTATAGCGGGTAGCCTGACGGCGGACGTTGGCGTGGTTCATGAACATGGGCTTGATGCCGTTTTCAGCGTGATTTATACCATCTGCACGCTGGAGGACGCGCTGAAGAATGCGAGTGAAAACGTACGAATGACCGCGCGCAACGTGGCTGCAACGCTGAAAGCGGGGCAACAGTTACGCTGAGTTGTAGGCCGGATAAGGCGGTCACGCCGCCATCCGGCGAATATCATCCTAATATCTTCTTCGCTTCACGCGCGACATTATCCATCTCATCCAGCAGCTCCAGAAACTCAGGCTCCAGCTCCTCTTCGTGGACGCCGCTGCGAAGCTGTTGCTCAATAAGCTGGCAAAGGTTCTTCATCCGCGGTACGCCGCTATAGCCGCAGCTCCCGTGTAGCTTATGGATCAGATCGACCAGGCCGTTGGGATTTTCTCCCACCAGTTGTTCTTCAATTTTGTTGCGCACTTCCGGCAGAAAATCAATCAGCATTTGCAGCATATCCCGCGCCAGATCGGGCTTACCGGCAGCCTGGCGGAGCGCAAGCTGCCAGTCGAGCGTGGCATTCGGATTGAAGATAAACTCAGCCGGTTCCGGCGCCATCAGGCGCGCTGCTACGTTGGCGCCAGGTTTATAGCGCAGCAACAGATTATGCAACTTCTCTTCTTCTATCGGTTTAGCCAGATAGTCGTTCATGCCCGCGCTGAGCAACTTCTCTTTTTGCCCGGCCATCGCATGTGCCGTAACGGCAATAACCGGTGTTTGCTGCTGATGAGGAAGCTGGTGAATCAATTCGCAGGCGCGTATGCCGTCCATATCCGGCATCTGAATATCCATCAAAATCAGATCAAACTGCATTTGTTTCGCCCGATCCACCGCCTGATGTCCGCTATCACAAAGTTCTACGTGCTGGACTTTATCTTCCAGTAACGCGCCGATAAGCTTCAGATTAGCGGGATTATCATCAACCGCCATAACCGTCATGGTGATTTTACTGGTATCCATTAGCAGCGGTTCAGGATGGTGATTCAACTGGCAATATTCCGTCAGCGCTGGCAACAGGCGCGTTGACGTCAATGGTTTTAACAGGCAGGCCGCCGCGCCTCCTTGTTTCAGCTTTTCGGCGTTAATTTGCGCATGGCAAGGTAGCGCCAGCAGTAGAAAGTCCGTCATTGATGCCGCTTTCGCCAGACGTTCATGCTGCATGGTGAGCGGCTCACGGAAGGTCACCGGAACGCTCAAAATCATAATATCGTAGTGCGCTAACGGCAGCGCGGAGAAGGTCGGGCTGTAAACCACCTCCACCGGCGTGTCGCTCAGTAGATCCAGGGTACATTGCGCGGCGGTAGCATTCGGTTCGACATAAGCCAGCCGTTTTCCGGCCAGACATGCGGTCGACGGCCCGTCAATAATAACATTTGGGTTAAGATCAAGATTAATATGAAACCAGAAGGTCGAGCCGCGATTAGGCTGGCTGTGGAAAGAGATATCCCCGCCCATTTCGTTGACCAGCTTTTGCGTAATCACCAGCCCAAGCCCGGTGCCGCCGTGACGGCGAGAAATACTGGCATCGGCCTGGCGAAACGCCTGAAACAGTCGCGACTGGTCGCGTTCCGGAATGCCGATCCCCGTATCGCGGATCTGCACTTCAATCTGTACTTTGGTGTTACTGAGCGCCCGCTTTTCCACCAGAATGTCGATATTGCCACTCTCGGTGAACTTAATGGCATTACCCACCAGATTAGTAATGACCTGTTGCAGGCGCAGCGGGTCGCCAATCACATTATCCGGGACGTCGTTTTTAATATTTAACGTCAACTCCAGCCCTTTATCATGCGACGAGTGGGCCAGCAGCGTAACCACTTCATCCAGCGTGTTGCGCAGTGGAAAAGGGATACTTTCCAGAATGAGCTTACCGGCTTCCAGCTTGGAGAAGTCGAGCACGTCATTAATGATTGCCAGCAGATTATTCGCGGAACGCTCAATGGTGTTCAGATGGTCGCGCTGGGTGGGGTTCAGCTCCGTTTTTAATGTCAGGCGGGTAAAGCCAATGACGCCGTTCAGCGGCGTTCGCAGTTCGTGCGACATGTTCGCCAGGAACTCCGACTTAATACGCGCCGCTTCCTGGGCGCGCTTTTTCGCCAGATCCAGCTCAACGTTTTGGATTTCCATCTGCTCAAGGGTTTCACGCAGGTCTGAAGTGGCCTGATCGATATTATGCTGCATCTCTTCGTGATAGGCGGCAAGCGACATCGCCATGGAATTAATGCCGTTTTTCAGCATGTCCAGCTCGCCCAGCATAAATCCTTCCACCCGGCTATCCAGTTGTCCGCGGCGAATGCGGTCAACGGTATTCACCATATTACGGATAGGCCCGGTGACATCGCGCATAAGCCGCCAGCCAAAGATCAGCGCAATGCCAATACAAAAAAGCATCATTACGCTGGAGATAAAAATCTCTTTGTATTGCTGTAGCCTTACCGACTTGAGATCCAGTTCAAGCGCCACATACCCCAGCATATTTTTGGTATTTTTCGCGTCGGCAATCGCTGACTCGTCCGGCGAATAGCTCTCCGAGATAATCGGGGTGCGCAGAATCATAATATCGCCGTGGCGATCGACGCTCAGACGACGTGGAAACGGCGCTCCGGCGGGAAGCTGCATCTGTGAGGGGTCCAGATGGAAATTAGACGTTACAAACAGGCGGTTATGATCGTCATAAACGGAAATCGCCCGCACAATATCAGAGTGTCTGCGGTGCAGGACGCTGATAAGTTGGCCGATAGACTCCCGGTTTTGTAAGTTCATACCATATTCGCTGGAGACGGCGAGCGGTTCAATAATACTGGCGCCGGCATCTTCCAGTTGACGCTGCAGGTCGTTATAGCGGTGCACTACAAAAAAGATACTGAGCAGCAAACCTATCAGGACGGTCGGGGCCAGGATCAGAATCATCATGCGTGCGCGCAGGCTGTAGTTGGTCATGGAGTTCCGTTATGGGACAATTAGGGTCACACTGTTAAATTGAGAAAAAGCTGGTCGATGGCGCAATTCTACTCTGCAAAACGGCGCGTGACGACGCGTCAGATCATAACCGTTAAAGTCAATGACCTCGATTCATTTGGTCAGGGCGTAGCCCGTCATAACGGAAAGGCGCTGTTTATCCCCGGTTTATTGCCTGAGGAAAGCGCAGAAGTCATTATTACAGAAGATAAAAAGCAATTTGCCCGCGCACGCGTTTCGCGCCGTTTGAATGATAGCCCGGAACGAGAAACGCCGCGCTGCCCGCATTTTGGCGTCTGCGGCGGTTGTCAGCAACAGCATGTCAGCATCACCCTGCAACAACGCAGCAAAAGCGCGGCGCTGGCGCGTTTGATGAAACACGAGGTGAATGACATCATCGCCGGCGCGCCCTGGGGTTATCGGCGTCGTGCGCGGTTAAGTCTGAATTGCCCGCCGGATAAACCGCTGCAAATGGGATTTCGCAAAGCTGGTTCCAGCGATATCGTCAATGTCGAACAGTGCCCTGTTTTGGCGCCCCAGCTTGCAGCATTGCTGCCCCGAATCAGGGCGTGTCTGGCGAGTTTACACGGCACCCGACATCTTGGGCATATTGAGCTGGTACAGGCGGGAAGCGGTACGCTGATGATTCTGCGCCATACCGCGCCATTAAGTGCGGCGGATAAAGAAAAACTGGAACGCTTTTCGCATTCTGAGGGATTGTCTCTGTTTCTGGCGCCGTTTAGCGAGATACTGGAAACGGTATCTGGCGAGGCGCCCTGGTATGATTCGCACGGCTTACGTTTAGCCTTCAGTCCGCGAGACTTTATTCAGGTTAATGAGGCGGTAAACCAGCAAATGGTCGCCCGCGCGCTGGAGTGGCTTGATGTGCGCGCCGAGGATCGTGTCCTGGATCTGTTCTGCGGAATGGGGAATTTTACGCTGCCGCTGGCAACGCGCGCGGCAAGCGTGATAGGGGTTGAGGGCGTTCCGGCGCTGGTAGAAAAAGGCCGTGAAAACGCCATCCGCAATGGTTTACATAATGTGACATTCTTCCATGAGAACCTGGAGGAAGATGTCACGAAGCAGCCGTGGGCGAAAAACGGCTTTGACAAAGTCTTACTCGATCCTGCGCGTGCGGGGGCTACAGGAGTGATGCGACATATTATAAAATTAAAACCTATTCGCATTGTTTATGTATCCTGTAACCCGGCGACGCTGGCGCGCGATAGTGAAGCGCTGGTCAATGCGGGATATGAGGTTACGCGTTTAGCGATGCTCGACATGTTCCCGCACACAGGACATCTGGAATCAATGGTTCTGTTCGAGCGCATGTAATGATTACCGGCTTACCGACTTCGGTAGGCCTGGTCCCTTAAGGAGAGGACGATGGTCGCGGTAAGAAGTGCACATATTAATAAAGCTGGTGAATTTGATCCGAAGAAGTGGATCGCAAGCCTGGGAATTTCCAGCCAGCAGTCGTGTGAGCGCTTAGCCGAAACCTGGGCGTATTGCCTGCAACAGACACAAGGACATCCGGATGCGGATCTGTTGCTGTGGCGTGGCGTGGAGATGGTAGAAATTCTTTCCACGCTGAGTATGGATATCGACACGCTGCGGGCGGCTCTACTGTTCCCTCTGGCCGACGCCAACGTAGTCAGCGAAGATGTACTGCGCGAAAGCGTCGGCAAATCTATCGTTACCCTGATTCATGGCGTGCGCGATATGGCGGCGATCCGTCAGCTAAACGCCACTCATAACGACTCTGTTTCTTCGGAGCAGGTTGATAACGTCCGTCGAATGTTATTGGCGATGGTGGATGATTTCCGCTGCGTGGTCATCAAACTGGCCGAGCGAATCGCTCATTTGCGCGAAGTGAAAGAGGCGCCGGAAGATGAGCGCGTGCTGGCGGCGAAAGAATGTACCAACATCTATGCGCCGCTCGCTAATCGTCTGGGCATCGGGCAACTGAAGTGGGAACTGGAAGACTACTGTTTCCGCTACCTGCATCCGGCGGAATACAAACGCATCGCCAAACTGCTGCATGAGCGCCGTCTCGATCGCGAACATTACATCGAAGAGTTTGTTGGACATCTGCGCGCTGAAATGAAAAACGAAGGCGTGCAGGCGGAAGTCTACGGACGACCAAAACATATTTATAGCATCTGGCGCAAAATGCAGAAAAAGCATCTGGCGTTTGATGAACTCTTTGACGTGCGCGCCGTGCGTATTGTCGCTGAACGTCTGCAAGACTGCTACGCCGCGTTGGGGATAGTGCATACGCATTATCGCCACCTGCCGGATGAATTCGATGATTATGTCGCTAACCCGAAACCGAACGGTTACCAGTCTATCCACACCGTGGTCCTGGGGCCGGGCGGTAAAACCGTTGAGATCCAGATTCGTACCAAACAGATGCATGAAGACGCCGAACTGGGCGTGGCGGCACACTGGAAGTATAAAGAAGGCGCCGCGTCCGGCGGCGTGCGCTCCGGTCATGAAGACAGAATTGCGTGGCTGCGTAAGCTGATCGCCTGGCAGGAAGAGATGGCCGATTCCGGCGAAATGCTGGATGAAGTGCGCAGCCAGGTGTTTGACGATCGGGTCTACGTTTTTACGCCAAAAGGCGACGTGGTTGACTTGCCTGCCGGATCTACGCCGCTCGATTTTGCTTACCACATCCACAGCGATGTCGGGCACCGCTGCATTGGCGCGAAAATCGGCGGGCGTATTGTGCCATTCACCTATCAGTTGCAGATGGGCGATCAGGTTGAAATTATCACTCAGAAGCAGCCGAATCCCAGCCGTGACTGGCTGAATCCAAACCTGGGCTATGTGACGACCAGCCGCGGACGCTCGAAAATTCACGCCTGGTTCCGTAAACAGGACCGTGACAAAAATATCCTGGCTGGACGGCAGATCCTTGACGATGAGCTGGCGCATTTGGGGATTAGCCTGAAAGAGGCCGAGAAACATCTGCTGCCGCGCTACAACTTTAATGAGCTGGAAGAGTTGCTGGCGGCGATAGGCGGCGGCGATATCCGTCTTAATCAGATGGTGAATTTCCTGCAATCGCAGTTCAATAAGCCGAGTGCAGAGGAGCAGGATGCAGCGGCGCTGAAACAGCTTCAACAAAAAACATACGCGCCGCAAAATCGTCGTAAAGACGACGGGCGCGTGGTGGTAGAAGGCGTGGGTAATTTGATGCACCACATTGCCCGCTGCTGCCAGCCGATTCCGGGGGATGAAATTGTCGGCTTCATTACTCAGGGGCGAGGGATTTCCGTGCACCGGGCCGACTGCGAACAGCTGGCGGAACTGCGCTCCCATGCGCCGGAGCGGATCGTAGAGGCGGTATGGGGCGAGAGCTACTCGGCGGGATATTCGCTGGTGGTGCGCGTCCAGGCCAACGATCGCAGCGGCTTGCTACGCGATATCACCACCATTCTGGCTAACGAAAAAGTCAACGTGCTGGGCGTCGCCAGCCGCAGCGACATTAAACAGCAGATCGCCACCATTGATATGACCATCGAGATCTACAACCTGCAGGTGCTGGGCCGCGTGCTCGGTAAGCTGAACCAGGTGCCGGATGTGATTGATGCACGGCGACTGCACGGGGGGTAAACCCCAGACAGTAATCATGTAGCGGCTTTGCTACTCGTTCAGCAAAGCCGCATTAGCAACCCCATAAGCATGAGATATGGGGTATGTTTTTGACGTACATTTCATTTCCAGTGTACTCTTATGTAAGATTTATACTTACAGTGGAGGCTGTTATGGCCAGAACAATGACCGTTGATCTTGGCGATGAACTGCGCGAGTTTATTGAATCGCTCATAGAATCAGGTGATTACAGAACACAAAGTGAAGTGATCAGAGAGTCTCTTCGTCTGCTGAGGGAAAAACAGGCCGAGTCACGACTTCAGGCGTTACGTGAACTTCTGGCTGAAGGTCTGAACAGCGGAGAGCCGCAGGCCTGGGAAAAGGATGCCTTTTTACGGAAGGTCAAAACAGGGATGATCAAACCCGATGAGAACGGTAAAATTAACGCCAAAGGCCAGTGAAGATCTGGAAAATATCTGGCATTACGGCTGGCAGCATTTTGGCGAAATAAAGGCCGATCGATATATTAATCATCTATCAGATATTATTCGGGATGTAGGGAGATAATCGGGGGCTACGGTTTGATGTTTTATAAAGATATCTGGTAGCTATCTGCTTACCAGATATCTGGTATGGTTCCATGAAAATCGGTTTTGTTCAAATTTCTATTCGTATGGCAGTAATACGGTTACCGCACAATCGGTGTCAATGTTGACTCGTCCCCAGGTACCACGAAGTTCTACCATCTGTGAACGGGCACATTCAGTATTGTTTTGATCACAGGGAATAGCCTCAATCTGCATGTTTTTATCATCACATGCTATTGATAATGTTGCATTATCTATTATTTGTGCACAAATTGAATCTGATTCATAGACATCACAGGGCATATTTCCATGTCTTAAAAAAATATTTGCAATGAGCTCATTGGTTTTTGGTCCACTAAATTCTTTATTTATTGAGGTTACTTCTGAGTATTTATCAAAAGAAGCAGCTAAATTTTCAGGATCGATTGAAGCGATAATTTGTACGCTGTCACTATCAAATGACATTTTATCATTAATGGTGGTAATGCTGGTCCCAAAATTGGCGTCAATAATCGAAATTTCCGTTTTTATATTATGGTCTGTAAAGCCGTAAGTAGTTATACTATAAGCGTCATAGGATACTTGATGTTTTTTGGTGTTGTAAGTTATTTCCCCATCAATATATTGCGATTGTGCGTAATCATATGAAGATGGTTCGATATGTAATTTTAAATCTTGTTTGATTATTTGTGCATCGTATTGTGGTGATATATTTAATTGTGCATCGATATTGCTGGTCCAGACACAATCAAGTGTGGAATTATCATGTGATGTACAGCGGGCCCGGCGGGTTTCAGTCATATTGGGAAGTGTGAAAAAAGTGCTGCCAATGATCATTCTTATACTGGAATCCATTGTTATCGTTGATTCAATATCGACCCATAGTCCAGGACCGCACGTTACCTGACTTCCACGTAGCTTTCCACCGGTACATAACATCTCAATATTCTCTGGTAATAATGATGTTCTAACCCGTAGGTCACTATTTAAATCAGCTGTACCTGCCCCAGTGCCTGTCATATCATTCAATTCGGCCTTGATCTTAACGTATCCAGATCCAAATGTATTGTTGGCGAAGAACATAAATAGAATGAATGAAATTATGATTTTTTTGCTTATGGTCATCATTTTTCCTGTGTTTATTCGTAGGGTATCAAAACGGTAATTGCACAAGTTGTATCAATGCTGACTTTCCCCCAGGTACCATTTATCGTACCTACTTTGCCGTTCAGGCAATGTGTTGTGTCTGAAGCATTACAAGTGCTGCTAAAGGCAAGCTGCGCATTCAGATCGTGACATACAAGAGCAACTGACGTCTTATTAAGACTGTAGTTACACAAGGATGTATCGTCGCATGGCGTATTGCCATGGTAGAGATATACAGAGGCTAGCTCGACATTATTTTTTGCGCCAGTCATGGCGACTTCTGTACTGTGCACTATCGTATTTTCAGAAAATGAAGCATCTAATATTTCTGGAGGCAAATAACGATGTAGGGTGGACGCTGGGGAGCCATTAAGTACAAGTGATCCGTTCCATATACCGAAATCACCCTCGGTATCTTCTGTCACTGTTACAGTCCATTTGAATTTCAGATTCTCAATGCCCGATGTTTCCGGTTCATAACTAGCGTAACTGCTTACCGATTCATCAATAATAATATGGCCGGAAAGGGATGAATATTGATTAGTGTCATTATTTCCTCCTCCGGGTATTACCGAAACTGTAAGATTTTGCTGGTTAATTGTTATTCCATTCTGTTTGGTAAGTAAGGTGAGGGGAAGTGAAAATGATTTATCCCATACACAAATTGCGCTGTTAGTTGCCTGATTACCCGTACAGTCGGCATGTGCCGTCGCTTTTACCGCTTCACCAGTAAAACTATAAGTGATACCGTTATCGACAGCGGTTGTATTGATGAAAGAAGTTGATGGATCAAACTCAAGGGTGGATTCAAGACCATAGGGAATTGTACCTTGAATAGCACAACCACCCCCATCGCCTCCACCTGACTTAGTGCACGATGAAAGGATATGAATGTTTGTTGGTAATGGGGTATGGATGGTATCGAGTGTAGGATCGCCAGTCAGTGCACCAAGGCTATCAAACTGTGAAATAATTTGAGAATTATATTCTATATCCGTTCTTACTTCAGCGCATTGTAGCGCAATACACCAAAAACCAGATATTATTACCAGTATTAGCTGTAATAAAATTCGCTGCATTTCATATCCTTATAATTTTACCTATAGCTTACTGATATTCAAAGCTCACGGTAGCAGTACCCTTAAATTCCCCCGGCATAACATCTTCACCAGCGTATTTTTGCAGCCTGGCCTGCAAGTTGATGGTGGTAATCCCTTCCTTCAGCACAAAAGCTGTACCCTCTGTTGCATTGATACTCACTGGTTGCTGTGCAGCCGTTTCCACACCAATCGCAAAACCACTGGCTTCCGACGAGGGCTCCAGCGCCAGCAGTCCGGGCAGAGTACTGTCTTCAACGCCCTGAAAGGTCACCAGCACGCCGTTGGCTAGCGCTGTTTTGCAATCCTGGAGGCTAAGTGTGAATGGAACAGGAGTCGTTTGCCCGCTGGCGTCGAAATTGTCACTGCCAATAGTATGAAAATCCACCGTTGCCATCGTGTCATTATCCACTACCAGGTTACAGGCGCCGGCAACCAGCTTACCGCTGTAGTGCACATTAGGCGTGGCGGCAGGTAGCGTATTGCAAACCGCCCATAACATTACGCCTCCGATCAAATACCCGGCAGTTTGAAAAATACGGTTCATTGGTAATCCACCTGTAACGTGGCAAAAGCCTCAAAATCGCCTTCGGCAGGCTCTTTACCGGGCTGTTTTACCGGCACGGCTTTTAATGTGGGAAGCGATGACTCATCGATGGTTAGCGACGTGCCGGGAGGAAATACCGTGCCGTTCTGCTGAAGTTCAATGCCCAGCTCAGGGACATTGGTGGTTAAGGCATTTGCGGAGTAAGGCGTCGCCGTGCCCAGATAGCTCAACGTAAAAGTTAATGCGTCATCGCGAAAGCTGCTGTCGCAGGTAAGGGTCCACGGGATCTCGGTCAGGTAATTGACGCCGTCAATATTATCAATAATCACGCTACCAAAACTGACCTCCAGCGTTTCACCATTATTGATAGTACAGGCGGGCGGGTTTATCAGTTTGCCGTGAAAGGTCAAATTGTCAGCGCAGGCAAACTGGGTGATTAAAAGCGTCAGGATAAGCACCCTTTTCACTATGAATCTCTCCATCACTGGTAATCCACGACTAACGTCGCACTGGCGTTAAAATCGCCACCCGCTAACTGCGTGGTGGGCTCTTTAACCGGTACGGCTTCCAGCTCCGGCCCATTGCTGCCGCTCAGGGTGAAGTTCAGCCAATCCGTTATGCCAACCGGAACCAGTTGCTTATTGCCCGCCTGCTGAATACGGATGCCTAACCCCTCCACCGAAGTTTGCAGAACCTGCTCCCCGCTGATGGTGGTGGTGGTCCCCTGAATTTGTAGCTTCAGATAGTCGCTCGCTCTGCCATCGCAGTTCAGGCTGTAGCCCACAGGTTTCGTTTGAGAAGCATCGCCAACTTTGGTGGTCAGGACATCGCCAAACTCTACGGAAGCGCCGCCTACTGTACAGGGCGGTGGTTGAGTGACGACCAGATGCAGCTCCAGTTGCACGGTTTTTGTGCCGGCAGCCTCGGTGCCGGCAACGAATCCACCGCACAGCAGCACCAGTATTTTCCAGCGAGTCAACATCGTCATGGATCTCTTTCGCACAGGATTACTTATTCGCTTTCTTCTCAGCGTCACGGGTTTTTTCCTCATTGACCTTACAGGTATTCCCTGAGCAGGTGAAAACCAGCAGGCGATGGCCGCCGTAATCATCGACGTAGCCCACCACCGGCGAGCTGCCGAGCGAGGCTCCTTTGATGGGAGAGGTCACTTTTTCACGCGGGGCAATCAGCAGGTTTTTAAAGCCGGAGGCGGTTTCGTTCTCTTTGCTACCGGCATTGCTGATGACGAGGTAAAACGGTGTGGGGTTGTCGAAGATCACACCATCGCCCTGGTAGGTCAGCGTGAGCTTCGTTTGCCACGGGTGCGTCTTATCCACCTGCCGGGCGACGGCTACCGGGCGGTAGAAAAACTTAATACGCGTTTGCAGCGCCAGCTGGAGCGTATTAGGCTTATCGCTTTTCGGCGGAATTTCCCGCACGTTGAAATAAAACAGACTTTCCCGGTCCTGCGGTAGGCTAGCCGCGGCTGGTAACGGCTGGACTTTAACCTGCCCGTCGGATTTTGGCTCAATACGCTGCAGCGGCGGCAGGGCGGTAAAATAGCGGGTATCTTTGGCGAACTTATCGTCTTCCAGCCACGCCTGTGCGAGGTAGGGCAGAGTGGCGTTGCCGTTTTTCAGCGTGACGGTGATTGAATTTTCATTGCCGTTAAAAATAACGCGGGTACGATCCGGCACAATCGCGCTGTGCGATACCAGCGGCGCAGCCAGTAATACCGAAGCGATAAGCGCCTGGCGCTTAAAATGGTTGGTCTTGTTCATTACAGATTCCCTTTATTCCATATCCTTGCGATTCACCGCATGGTTGTCAGCCAGCGGTATGGGCGGGGTTTGAGTGGTTGTCGCCACCGGCGCGGCCGGTTGGCCATCGGTTTGCGTATGTTCCTGGATTAGCGGTTGCGCAGGCAGCGGAGAACTTTTCTGCGGTGCGATGGGGGGCTGACCTTCCAGCATTTTGCACGGCAGCAATAGCGCGTTGGCCAATAGCTCCGGTGTAAACGTGGGCGCGAGTGATGCTTCACACTGCGCCGCGCCATCCCAGAAGACTTTCAATGTTTCCCCGGCTTTTACGCCCGCCAGCCAGGCGTTGCCGTCATCGGCCACCAGGCCCAACTGCTGCTGGCGCTCGTTTTTCACTTCGGCGCCGAACGGTGGGAAGTCGCCGTCTGCCAGCCGGAAAACCGCCATCATTTTCTCGCCGCTGACCACGTCAAAGTGACGGTAGCCGATGGCGCCTTCGGTGAGCGTGATCTGCACAACCGACTTAGTAGCTTCCGCCTTCTCCGGCAATTTGTTCAGATCGATACGCGCCAGGCTGCGCGAATAGCTTCCGACATCCGCAATCACGGCCTTGCCGAAAATGTTGGTTGAGGTTGGCGAGCCGCTACCGCTAACGGGGACGTCCGCAATACCGTCGGTATCAACCAGCAAACGTGTGCTGCCCGCTAAACTTCCCCGGTGTAGCGCGCCGCCCTGGGTGGTCAGCGTCATGCCGCCGCGCAGCGACATGCCCAGTGAACGGTACGATCCTTCTTCATAATCCGCGCTTAGATCGATGTCCGTCAGCGCGCCCTGATGGCTGTAATAACCGTCTGCCTGCGCGCCTTGTTCATCCTGCCCGACATGAAGCTGCCAGTTATCGCCGTTCTGGCTGTGGCCGGAATAGCCGAGCTGATTACGGTGTTGACTACCGTTAAACGTACCGTTGTAGCTGATGGAATCATTGCCCCAGGGAACAGACAGCGAGATATAGACGCCATCATCTTTATCACCGTTATATTCGCTGCGATAGCCGTTCAGCGACGCACTGAGATTTTTTATCGACCCTAAGTCGAAGTACCAGGAAAGAGACAGGTTATAGTTACTCTGATCCGGGCTGTCCCAGAAGGTACTGCGTGAGTAGCTGAAATAGGCGCTCATGCCCTGTTCACGGAAGTTCTGGTTATAGGTGACCGTATAGCGTTCTTTTTCATGACCGGCATTGAGATGATGATAGGTTTTCGCATCCAGATAGTCGCTCATGCTCATAAAGTTCTTTTCTGAGAAGCGGTATCCGGCAAAGGTTAGTCGGCTGTCGATTTCATCAAAGTCACGGGAGTAGCTGATGCGATATGAGTTACCCTGCAGCGTTTCGCTGTCAAACCCGTCGTCTTGCGGCATGTGGGCGATGGAGTGCGTAATGTCGACCGCCACCGCGCCCACCACGCCAAGATCCTTACCGCTTCCCAGCGCCACGGCCTGATAGTTGCTTTCTCCAATTGCGCCGCCATATAGCGACCAGCCGTTGGTGACCCCCCACGAAGCTTCCGCCGAGGCGAATGTGCCGGTAATGGGATGATGATCCCAGTCCTGCGGGCGGCCCAGCGCCATCTTGTAGCGCACCATGCCGGGGCGCGTCAGGAAGGGAACCGATGCGGTGTTAACGTCAAACTCCTGGGTCTGACCGTTCTGCTCTTCCACGGTGACGTGCAACGTACCGGAAACGGACTGGTTGAGATCCTGAATACGGAACGGTCCTGCGGGCACCTGCGTTTCATACAGTACGCGCCCCTGCCAGGAGACTTTGACTTTTGCGTTAGAACGCGCAATGCCCACGATCTCCGGCGCATAGCCGCGCAGTTTCGGCGGCAGCATCTGATCGTCAGAAACGACGCTGGCACCGATATAGTTAAAGCTGTCGAAAACATCGGACTGGAGATAGCTTTCGCCCAGCGTAAGTTTGGCCCCGAGCGTCGGTAGTGCGCGATAGGCGTAGTAGCGGCTCCAGCTCTGATCGTGGAGGGTGGAAGTGTTCTCGTCATCGTCATGATGGTCGTAGCTGGCCTGCCAGTCGGCCCGCAGTCGCCATGCGCCCAGGTTCGCGCCTAATGTCCCGTTGCCGCTGATGCTTTGCTCTTCGCTGCCGCTTTCTTGATCGTGGCGGAGCTGATTATTAATGTTGTAATCCAGAATGATGCCGGGAATACCATTATCCCAGCGGGCGGGTGGGTCCCAGTCGACATCGCTGTATTCCATATACGCCTGGGGTAAATTCACCAGCAGCGTGGAGTGTCCCAGGTCGGCCTGAAAATCCATGCCCTTCAGTGAATCTGGCACCAGACATTGTCGTTCACCGTGCGTTATCCAGACGAGTTTTTCCGCGAGTTCCGGTTTTATACCCAATTGCGTAACTAATTCTGGTTCTGCGCAAACCTCACTTCCTTGTGGATCATGTTCTGGTATAACCCAGTTAACAGGAAATTCCTGCGGCAGAGTCTGTCCGTTAATTTTAATTTGTAAGAGGTAGACGCCTGGCAGAATAAAACCCTTACGAGAAAACTGTGCAATGTTAACGTTATCGCGATTTTTTACATCGAGGAAATCGGTATTAAATTCGATGTCTTTGCCTGACGCGCTATAAGGGGAGGCGCTTAGAAGCATTCCCACTCCGCACGCTATTGGGCAAAGAACACTTTTCCATGTGTTATTCATCAAATATATTCCGCAATAAAACTCAACAGGAATACCCTACCTAAAGCGGCAGGGTATTATCGTCGTGACTCTGTTAACTGAATTACAGGTAAGAGATAGTGACGTTGGCGGCACTGCTGAATTCACCTGTGCCTACGGTGCCGGTTGCTGCGCCAACCAGCCAGGCGGTGAAATTCAGGCTTTGCTTCTCATCAAGGATGCTGTCTCCGTCCAGGTCCGCAATGGCCTGTGTATAGGTATCGCCCAGTTTGATATTGTTTTTGCCAGCATCGCCGATTGCCAGGCTTACGTTGCTAATAGCGCCAGTGCCGTCAGTCTTCATCAGCGCGAGATTATCCGTGGCGCCTGTAGCCGCTGTGGTTCCACTACCTGTAGTGAATACCACATTCATATTTTTCTCGGTAGCCCAGGTACAACCCTCAAGATCGATATGAAAGGTACGGGCATTGTTGATGGTCGTTTTACCATTACTCAGCGTGCCATTACCGATACTTGAACCCATATTGACTGTTTGATCTTCCGTATCCAATGTGACAGAGCAGGGGGAATCAACAATATTACCAAGGAAAGTGACCTTCGCTGTGTTGCTACCCGCGGCTTGAGCGCCGGAGACAATTCCCATAACTAAAGATGCAGTTACTGCCAGTTTACAAAAATGAGATGACTTCATCGTGTTATCCTTAATTAACGTGTTTTATGGCAACATTTTGTACGCGTATACCAAGGGATATGCGGCATAGAGCCATGCTGCGGGCTTTGGGTAAAAAATAGGTCATAATAAAAATATTATATTTCTACATTTTTATGAGTATATTCTTATGAGCTGAATGATCGCACCTGCTCATAGAATATTATATGTAATACTTTCAATATATTTATTTCATATATGTTCCAGAAAAAACAAAAAAGCGGTCTTTTTTGAATATTAAACTGGCGTGCATGCTACTCGTTTTTTCGTAAAAGTGAAATAATTTATTTTTTCTGAAAGGGAAGGCTCTTTGGGTGGGGTGCTTATAGTGTTTGCATAATTTTTTTTACTTAATTGATGTTATTTATAATGCCTGGTGCAAATATCTGTTTTTTTAATAAATTAGCTATATGATTATTATATTGTTGTGTATCGATTAATAATTTTAAAGTTATACGGGGAAGGTAGCATTCAACACCTGTTAACAATATATTTTATTATATAGGCGTTGTCGTAGTGTCTCTGTGCGTGAATGGTTAAGAATAATACGTTACAATTGTCGCTGGTATTTACAACTGATTAAAAACCATGACAACTAACCATCAAATTGACCGTCTTCTCACCCTCATGCAGCGCCTGCGTGACCCGGAAAACGGCTGCCCGTGGGATAAAGAGCAGACCTTCGCCAGCATCGCGCCTTATACGCTGGAAGAAACCTATGAAGTACTGGATGCGATTGCGCGTGAGGATTTTGACGATTTGCGCGGCGAACTGGGCGACCTGTTGTTCCAGGTGGTGTTTTACGCGCAGATGGCGCAGGAAGAAGGCCGCTTCGATTTTAATGATATCTGCGCTGCCATCAGCGACAAGCTGGAGCGCCGCCATCCGCATGTTTTTGGCGAGCTTTCCGCTGATAATAGCGAAGAAGTCTTAGCTCGCTGGGAGCAAATCAAAACGGAAGAGCGCGCGCAAAAAGCACAGCATTCCGCGCTGGACGATATTCCGCGCAGTTTACCGGCCTTAATGCGCGCGCAAAAAATCCAGAAACGGTGTTCAAACGTGGGCTTTGACTGGACGACGCTGGGACCGGTCGTCGATAAGGTCTATGAAGAGATCGATGAGGTGATGTTCGAGGCGCGGCAGGCGGTTGTTGATCAGGCTAAACTGGAAGAGGAAATGGGCGATTTGCTCTTTGCCACGGTCAACATGGCGCGTCATTTAGGTACGAAAGCGGAGCTCGCTTTGCAAAAAGCGAACGATAAATTTGAACGTCGTTTTCGCGAAGTTGAACGTATTGTCGCAGCCAGAGGCCTGGAAATGACCGGGGTGGACCTGGAAACAATGGAAGAAGTTTGGCAGGAAGTAAAACGCCAGGAAATTGATCTCTAAAGGTTTTAGGCGGTCAAGAGCGATTTGTGTGATTTTTTAAATAACAAGCGCTTGATTTACGTCAAAAACATTTACCTCAAAGGGGCTATTTTCTCCCTCCCTGTGTGAATGTCAGCCTGACGAAGAGGAGGAATAATGAAAGTTTGTGGCGTAGGTCATGTTCGGGTATACTGCTTTCCCGTCCTGGTTATTCCATCGTCTTTTAAACCTAACTTCTCAGGTTCCGCATGACAACGAACTATATTTTTGTGACCGGCGGGGTCGTATCCTCTCTGGGTAAAGGCATTGCCGCAGCCTCCCTCGCAGCCATTCTGGAAGCCCGTGGTCTCAACGTGACCATCATGAAACTGGATCCGTACATCAACGTCGATCCGGGTACTATGAGCCCAATCCAACACGGGGAAGTGTTCGTTACTGAAGACGGCGCTGAAACCGACCTGGACCTGGGGCACTACGAGCGTTTCATCCGCACCAAGATGTCTCGCCGCAACAACTTCACGACTGGCCGTATCTACTCCGACGTTCTGCGTAAAGAACGCCGTGGCGACTATCTGGGCGCAACCGTACAGGTAATCCCTCACATCACTAACGCGATTAAAGAGCGCGTGCTGGAAGGTGGCGAAGGCCACGATGTGGTACTGGTGGAAATCGGCGGTACCGTCGGTGATATCGAATCGCTGCCGTTTCTTGAGGCGATTCGTCAATTGGCGGTAGATATCGGTCGTGAACACGCGCTGTTTATGCACCTGACGCTGGTACCTTACCTGGCGGCTGCGGGCGAAGTGAAAACTAAACCGACTCAGCACTCCGTGAAAGAGCTGCTGTCTATCGGTATTCAGCCCGATATTCTGATTTGTCGTTCCGATCGCGCGGTTCCTGCCAACGAGCGTGCAAAAATTGCATTGTTCTGTAATGTGCCGGAAAAAGCCGTTATTTCAATGAAAGATGTCGATTCCATTTATAAAATTCCGGGCCTGTTGAAATCTCAGGGGCTTGATGATTATATTTGTAAACGATTCAGCTTGAACTGTCCGGAAGCTAACCTGTCTGAATGGGAACAGGTCATTTACGAAGAAGCGAACCCGGCAGGCGAAGTGACTATCGGCATGGTCGGCAAATATATTGAACTGCCGGATGCCTATAAGTCGGTGATCGAAGCGCTGAAACACGGTGGTCTGAAAAACCGCGTTACCGTCAACATCAAATTGATCGATTCGCAAGATGTTGAAACGCGCGGCGTCGAAATTCTGAAAGATTTGGACGCTATCCTGATCCCCGGCGGCTTCGGCTATCGTGGCGTTGAAGGTAAAATCGCCACTGCGCGCTATGCGCGTGAAAACAATATTCCTTATCTGGGCATTTGCCTGGGGATGCAGGTTGCGTTGATTGAGTTCGCTCGTAACGTGGCCGGCATGGACAACGCCAACTCAACGGAATTTGTGCCAGACTGTAAGTACCCGGTTGTGGCGTTAATTACCGAGTGGCGCGATGAAGACGGTAACGTTGAAGTCCGTAGCGAGAAAAGCGATCTGGGCGGCACCATGCGCCTGGGCGCGCAGCAGTGCCAGCTTAGCGATGACAGTCTGGTACGTCAGTTGTACGGCGCGTCGACGATTGTTGAACGTCATCGCCATCGTTACGAAGTCAACAATATGTTGTTGAAACAAATTGAAGCAGCGGGTCTGCGTGTCGCAGGCCGTTCCGGTGATGATCAGTTAGTCGAGATCATTGAGGTACCGAATCATCCGTGGTTCGTGGCCTGTCAGTTCCATCCGGAATTTACTTCCACGCCGCGTGATGGACATCCGTTGTTCGCCGGCTTTGTTAAAGCCGCCAACGAGCATCAGAAACGTCAGGCGAAGTAAAAAAGTTAGAACGGCGGTGCACCCTCAGCGGTGCACCGTTTGTCTGAAGTTTTAGTTTAACTAGTGACTTGAGGAAAACCTAATGTCCAAAATCGTTAAAGTCATCGGTCGTGAAATCATCGACTCCCGTGGTAACCCGACTGTTGAAGCTGAAGTACACCTGGAAGGTGGTTTCGTAGGTATGGCGGCGGCTCCGTCAGGTGCTTCTACTGGTTCCCGCGAAGCGCTGGAACTGCGCGATGGCGACAAATCCCGTTTCCTGGGTAAAGGCGTAACCAAAGCTGTTGGCGCGGTTAACGGTCCGATCGCTCAGGCTATTCTTGGCAAAGACGCTAAAGACCAGGCTGGCATCGACAAAATCATGATCGACCTGGACGGTACTGAAAACAAATCTAACTTCGGTGCAAACGCCATTCTGGCTGTCTCTCTGGCTAACGCCAAAGCTGCTGCTGCCGCTAAAGGTATGCCGCTGTACGAGCACATTGCTGAACTGAACGGCACTCCGGGCAAATACTCCATGCCGGTTCCGATGATGAACATCATCAACGGCGGCGAGCACGCTGACAACAACGTCGACATCCAGGAATTCATGATCCAGCCGGTTGGCGCGAAAACGGTTAAAGAAGCCATCCGTATGGGTTCTGAAGTTTTCCATCACCTGGCAAAAGTGCTGAAAGGCAAAGGCATGAACACCGCTGTGGGTGACGAAGGCGGCTATGCGCCGAACCTGGGCTCCAACGCGGAAGCACTGGCTGTTATCGCTGAAGCGGTTAAAGCGGCTGGTTACGAGCTGGGTAAAGACATCACCCTGGCGATGGACTGCGCAGCATCTGAATTCTACAAAGACGGTAAATACGTTCTGGCTGGCGAAGGCAACAAAGCGTTCACCTCCGAAGAATTCACCCACTTCCTGGAAGAACTGACCAAACAGTACCCGATCGTTTCCATCGAAGATGGTCTGGACGAGTCTGACTGGGACGGTTTTGCATACCAGACCAAAGTACTGGGCGACAAAATCCAGCTGGTTGGTGACGACCTGTTCGTAACCAACACTAAAATCCTGAAAGAAGGCATCGAGAAAGGCATCGCTAACTCCATCCTGATCAAATTCAACCAGATCGGTTCTCTGACCGAAACTCTGGCTGCAATCAAGATGGCGAAAGACGCTGGCTACACTGCTGTCATCTCTCACCGTTCTGGTGAAACTGAAGACGCTACCATTGCTGACCTGGCTGTTGGTACCGCTGCAGGCCAGATCAAAACCGGTTCTATGAGCCGTTCTGACCGTGTTGCTAAATACAACCAGCTGATTCGTATCGAAGAAGCTCTGGGCGAAAAAGCACCGTACAACGGTCGTAAAGAGATCAAAGGCCAGGCGTAATCCTGCTTTTACCTCTTAATGTAAAAACCCGCTTCGGCGGGTTTTTTTGTATCGGTTCAATAGCGCAGCCGCTGTGCATGACCGGGCAGACGAAATCTGCAATAATTAACGATTATCCCCTTAATAGAGAACGCTATGCAGTACCCGATTAACGAGATGTTCCAGACCCTACAAGGCGAGGGTTATTTTACCGGCGTCCCCGCTATTTTTATTCGTTTACAGGGATGTCCGGTCGGCTGTGCCTGGTGTGATACTAAGCATACCTGGGATAAACTGAGCGATCGGGAAGTGTCTCTGTTCAGCATTCTGGCAAAAACCAAAGAGAGCGACAAATGGGGTGCTGCGAGCAGTGAAGATCTGCTGGCGGTGATTAATCGTCAGGGCTATACCGCGCGTCACGTTGTCATCACCGGTGGCGAACCCTGTATTCACGACCTCATGCCGCTCACCGATCTGCTTGAAAAGAGTGGTTTTAGTTGTCAGATTGAGACCAGCGGGACGCACGAAGTGCGCTGTACGCCTAACACCTGGGTCACGGTTTCACCAAAAGTGAATATGCGCGGAGGATATGACGTGCTTTCCCAGGCGCTGGAACGCGCCAATGAAATCAAGCATCCCGTTGGGCGAGTTCGTGATATTGAGGCGCTGGATGAACTGTTAGCCACGTTGAGCGATGATAAACCGCGCGTGATTGCTTTGCAGCCCATTAGCCAGAAAGAAGACGCGACGCGTCTGTGTATTGAAACTTGTATTGCACGTAACTGGCGGCTGTCTATGCAAACGCATAAATATTTAAATATTGCCTGATGCTCTATCAATTTTACGGACGGCCTGCCGATGCCGTCTGTGACTTATCCATTACCTTGCATTGTTTATTTTCTCTATGCGAATTTCGATGAGTGTATAAAAGCGCGGATAAATTTTTCCATAGCGATGCATGGATCACGCTATTTTGGTAAATTTAAAGAAAAAATCATTCTATGAACTTTTTTGCATCAAAATCAGCAAATTAGCTGTTCTTTAATAATTTAAATTGTTGCGATTATGTTGGTGGAATGTAGTGCTGATAAAAAGTGGTTTATAAACAATGACATACGTTTAGTGTGTTCCCCGCGCCAGCGGGGATAAACCGACAACGCCGGGCCGGGGCGGGGGGCGGAAGCTGTGTTCCCCGCGCCAGCGGGGATAAACCGCCGCATCATTACTGACCTGAACGCCCCGCAAGGTGTTCCCCGCGCCAGCGGGGATAAACCGCCTGACAATTTGAAATACTCCGCTGAAATGATGTGTTCCCCGCGCCAGCGGGGATAAACCGTCAACGGCCTGCCGGGTAAATCGGTTCACGTGGTGTTCCCCGCGCCAGCGGGGATAAACCGTTGACGAGCGGTGATGTGTGCCGGAGTGGATAGTGTTCCCCGCGCCAGCGGGGATAAACCGTGATATGAGGCAAACGGCAGGTTACGCGCCAGGTGTTCCCCGCGCCAGCGGGGATAAACCGTCTTTTTGCATCAGCGACCAGAGCCGCTTGTAGTGTTCCCCGCGCCAGCGGGGATAAACCGGAGTGAGAATGTTCTTCATAGCAGGGGCAAACGTGTTCCCCGCGCCAGCGGGGATAAACCGATGCGCGTAACGGTCATTATGTTAAATAGAACGTGTTCCCCGCGCCAGCGGGGATAAACCGAACATCGTCGCCAGGCGTTTTTGCATGTCGTCGTGTTCCCCGCGCCAGCGGGGATAAACCGCCTCGCCGTCATTCGACATTACGTTCACTCACGTGTTCCCCGCGCCAGCGGGGATAAACCGTAACCATCGTGACGTGTGAAGTTGCCGCCCAGGTGTTCCCCGCGCCAGCGGGGATAAACCGATTTTAGAATTACGCATTGAGCCGATGATGTAGTGTTCCCCGCCCCAACAAGGATAGCCGTTGCATAATCATAATCTGTGTACCAGTAATGGCTGCTACAAACCTGTAAAGTAAAAAGGCCGCGTTTTCCCGGGGAGGCTTTTATACAGGAGAAGGCCATGGCGTTAAGGATCAGGGTATTGCTCGAAAATCATAAGGGAGCTGGAGCGGATAAATCGTTGAAGGCCCGGCCAGGGTTAAGCCTGTTGGTCGAGGATGAGTCTACGTCTATCTTGTTCGATACCGGCCCTGATGGCAGTTTTATGCAAAACGCGTTGGCGATGGGGATCGACCTGTCCGATGTGTCTGCTGTGGTGCTTTCGCATGGTCATTACGATCATTGCGGCGGCGTGCCGTGGCTTCCTGATAACAGTCGAATCATCTGCCATCCCGATATTGCGCGTGAACGTTATGCGGCAATGACTTTTCTCGGTATTACCCGGAAAATAAAAAAATTGTCGCGTGAGGTGGACTATTCACGCTACCGAATGATGTACACGCGTGACCCCCTGCCGATTGGCGAAAACTTTATCTGGTCAGGGGAAATACCGGTGGTCGCGCCTGAAGCCTACGGTATTTTTGGCGGCCACGATGCGGAGCCGGACTCTATTTTGGATGAGGGCGTACTGATTTACCTGTCGACAAAAGGATTAGTCATCATTACGGGATGCGGGCATCGGGGAATCGCAAATATTGTCCGGCACTGTCAGAACATTACCGGTATAAAGCAGATTTACGCGCTTGTCGGCGGATTTCATCTCCGCTGCGCATCACCGTTCACGCTGTGGCGAGTCAGGCGCTTTCTGCAAGAACAAAAACCTGAAAAACTATGCGGTTGTCACTGTACAGGGGCCTGGGGGCGGTTGTGGCTACCGGAAATAACCGCACCTGCAACCGGTGATGTGCTGCGCTTTTAACACCGCACGCTGGACAATGTTTTCACTGATAAAACGTCGTGTGGATAGGCTGGAATCAATTTGCCATCCAGCCCACGCGTTAATAAACCTTATTCGCCGCGATAGACGCAGCCGGCTGTACAGGTCTCTTTCACCATCACGGCGCTCAGTAGCGGCACGACGGGCTTAACCTGATCCCAAATCCATTTTGCCAGCACTTCGCTGGTGGGATTGGACAGCCCTGGAATATCATTCAGATAGTAGTGATCAAGACGATCGTAAGTCGGTTTAAACGCCGCTTTGAGATCCGCGAAATCCATAATCCAACCGGTATGCGGATCGACTTCACCGGTAATTTCGAGACGCACCATAAACGAGTGTCCGTGCAGGCGGCCGCACTTATGCCCTTCAGGCACGTGAGGCAGGCGGTGAGCGGCTTCAAAGGTGAAATCTTTATACAACGTGGTGGACATGATGAACTCTCAGGCAATAAAAAAACCGCCGTAGGGTACCGGAAAGCGCATTTTTTATCATTAACTAAAACCATTCTCCGCCTTGTGACGGGCAATTAATTTAAGAATTTCCAGAAAATTTAATAATTATCAATCAATTATAAAATCGATTTTGGCGTTAATAACGATAACTAAAACAGGTTAGTTCATTTGGTTATTTGTTATTTCCAACCCTTCTTTAATTGTTATTCCTCTCACCGTTACCCTTATCCTTAGTTTGGGATTTATCGCTTATACACTTCATCCTTCAAGCCGCATCTGTGTTGACTGCGTTTACTCACCCCAGTCACGTATTTATGTACGCTCCTGGGGCGCGCTCAGCTTACGGCGAACTTGAATGATTTTGTGTATAGATCCGCTTTGCTTACTGGAACATAACGACGCATGACGACACCGGCTCCACTGACTGGGTTGCTTCCGCTTAATCCGGAGCAACTGGCGCGCCTTCAGGCCGCGACAACCGACCTTACTCCCGAACAGCTTGCCTGGGTCTCCGGCTATTTTTGGGGCGTACTGAACCCGCGCTCAGGCGCTGTTGCCGTCACGCCTGCTCCTGAGGGAAAGATGCCGGGAGTTACGCTTATCTCCGCTTCGCAAACCGGCAATGCACGTCGTGTGGCGGAAGCGCTGCGTGATGATCTGCTGGCGGCCAACCTTAATGTGACACTGGTGAACGCCGGCGACTACAAATTCAAACAGATTGCCAGTGAAAAACTGCTGGTGATAGTGACGTCCACTCAGGGAGAAGGCGAGCCGCCGGAAGAGGCCGTCGCGCTGCATAAGTTCCTGTTCTCGAAAAAAGCACCGAAGCTGACCGATACCGCGTTTGCCGTGTTTAGCCTCGGCGACACCTCTTATGAATTTTTCTGCCAGTCCGGAAAAGATTTCGACAGCAAACTGGCGGAACTGGGCGGTGAACGTCTGCTCGACCGTGTCGATGCTGACGTTGAATATCAGGCAGCTGCCAGCGAATGGCGCGCCCGCGTGGTTGATGTTCTGAAGTCTCGCGCACCTGTCGCGGCACCTTCGCAATCCGTCGCTACTGGCGCGGTAAACGACATCCACACCAGCCCCTATACCAAAGACGCGCCGCTGACCGCGACCCTCTCCGTGAATCAGAAAATCACCGGTCGCAACTCGGAAAAAGACGTTCGCCATATTGAGATTGATTTAGGCGACTCCGGCCTGCGCTATCAGCCGGGCGATGCGCTGGGCGTCTGGTATCAGAACGATCCGGCTCTGGTGAAGGAGCTGGTTGAGTTGCTGTGGCTGAAAGGCGATGAGCCGGTGACGGTTGACGGTAAAACCCTGCCGCTCGCCGAAGCGCTGGAGTGGCACTTCGAGCTGACGGTGAATACCGCCAACATTGTTGAGAACTACGCGACCCTGACGCGCAGTGAGTCGCTGTTGCCATTAGTGGGTGACAAAGCGCAGCTCCAGCACTACGCCGCCACTACGCCCATTGTTGATATGGTGCGTTTCTCTCCGGCGCAGCTGGATGCTCAGGCGCTAATCGACCTGCTGCGCCCGCTGACGCCGCGCCTCTACTCTATCGCCTCCGCACAGGCTGAAGTGGAAAGCGAAGTGCATATCACCGTTGGCGTGGTTCGTTATGACATTGAAGGCCGCGCCCGCGCCGGTGGCGCTTCCAGCTTCCTCGCCGACCGCGTGGAAGAAGAGGGCGAAGTTCGCGTCTTTATTGAGCATAACGATAACTTCCGCCTGCCAGCTAACCCGCAGACGCCGGTCATTATGATTGGCCCCGGCACCGGCATCGCGCCGTTCCGCGCCTTTATGCAACAGCGCGCGGCGGAAGGGGCGGAAGGTAAGAACTGGCTGTTCTTCGGCAACCCGCACTTTACCGAAGATTTCCTTTATCAGGTTGAATGGCAGCGTTACGTGAAAGAAGGCGTGCTGAGCCGGATCGATCTGGCCTGGTCTCGCGATCAAAAAGAAAAAATCTACGTACAAAACAAACTGCGCGAACAGGGCGCGGAGCTGTGGCGCTGGATCAATGACGGCGCCCACATTTATGTCTGCGGCGACGCCAGGCGCATGGCCGCAGATGTCGAAAAAGCGTTGCTGGAAGTGATTGCTGAGTTCGGTGCAATGGACATCGAAGCGGCGGATGAATTTTTAAGTGAGCTGCGCGTCGAGCGCCGTTATCAGCGAGATGTCTACTAATGAGCGAAAAACATCCAGGCCCACTGGTGGTCGAAGGTAAACTGTCCGATGCCGAGCGCATGAAGCTGGAAAGCAACTACCTGCGCGGTACCATTGCGGAAGATCTGAACGACGGTCTCACCGGCGGTTTTAAAGGCGACAACTTCCTGCTAATACGCTTTCATGGCATGTATCAGCAGGATGACCGCGATATTCGCGCCGAGCGTGCGGCGCAGAAGCTGGAGCCGCGCCACGCCATGCTGCTGCGCTGCCGCCTGCCGGGCGGGGTGATTACTACGACGCAATGGCAAGCGATCGATAAATTCGCGGCGGATAACACGATTTACGGCAGTATCCGTCTGACCAACCGCCAGACCTTCCAGTTCCACGGCATTCTGAAGAAGAACGTCAAGCCGGTGCACCAGATGCTGCACTCGGTGGGGCTGGATGCGCTGGCAACCGCCAACGACATGAACCGTAACGTGCTGTGCACCTCCAACCCGTACGAATCGCAGTTGCACGCGGAAGCCTACGAGTGGGCGAAGAAGATCTCCGAACATCTGCTGCCGCGCACCCGTGCGTATGCGGAGATCTGGCTCGATCAGGAGAAGGTCGCGACCACTGACGAAGAACCGATCCTCGGTGCAACCTATCTGCCGCGTAAATTTAAAACCACGGTGGTGATCCCGCCGCAGAACGATATCGATCTGCACGCCAACGACATGAACTTTGTGGCGATTGCCGAAAACGGCAAGCTGGTGGGCTTTAACCTGCTGGTGGGCGGCGGTCTGTCTATTGAGCATGGTAATAAGAAAACGTATGCCCGTACAGCCAGCGAGTTTGGCTATCTGCCGCTGGAGCATACGCTGGCGGTAGCGGAAGCGGTGGTGACGACCCAGCGTGACTGGGGCAACCGTACTGACAGGAAAAACGCCAAAACCAAATACACCCTTGAGCGCGTGGGACTGGAGACGTTTAAAGCGGAAGTCGAGCGTCGCGCGGGGATCACATTTGAACCCATTCGTCCGTATGAATTTACCGGGCGTGGCGACAGGATTGGCTGGGTGAAAGGCATTGATGATAAATGGCACCTGACGCTGTTTATCGAAAACGGTCGTATCCTGGATTATCCGGGGCGTCCGCTGAAAACCGGCCTGCTGGAGATCGCGAAGATTCATCAGGGCGAGTTCCGTATCACCGCTAACCAGAACCTGATTATTGCCAGCGTGCCGGAAAGCCAGAAAGCGAAGATCGAGACGCTGGCGCGCGACCACGGGTTGATGAATGCCGTGAGCGCGCAGCGTGAAAACTCAATGGCCTGCGTGTCGTTCCCAACCTGCCCGCTGGCAATGGCGGAAGCCGAGCGTTTCCTGCCGTCGTTCACGGACAAAGTGGAAGCGATTCTGGAAAAACACGGCATTCCTGATGAGCATATCGTGATGCGCGTGACCGGCTGCCCGAACGGCTGTGGCCGCGCGATGCTGGCGGAAATTGGCTTAGTAGGGAAAGCGCCTGGTCGTTATAACCTGCATCTTGGTGGCAACCGCATCGGGAGTCGTATCCCACGGATGTATCAAGAAAATATCACCGAGCCGGATATTCTGGCCTCGCTGGATGAACTGATTGGGCGCTGGGCGAAAGAGCGTGAAGCGGGTGAAGGCTTCGGCGACTTTACGGTGCGTGCGGGCATCATTCGCCCGGTGCTCGATCCCGCGCGTGATTTCTGGGAATAACCTGAATTGCCGGATGGCGTCTGTGTAGGCCTGATAAGCGCAGCGCCATCAGGCAAGGCAAACAGTGAGGAACTTATGTCCCAACTCGATCTCAACGCATTGAATGAACTGCCAAAAGTCGATCGCGTACTGGCGTTGGCGGAAACCAACGCCCAACTGGAAACGCTGACTGCCGAAGAACGCGTGGCTTGGGCGCTGGAAAATCTGCCCGGCGAATACGTGCTTTCTTCAAGCTTTGGCATCCAGGCGGCGGTGAGCCTGCACCTGGTGAATCAGATTCGCCCGGATATCCCGGTGATCCTCACCGATACCGGCTATTTGTTCCCGGAAACCTATCAGTTTATTGATGAGCTAACGGACAAACTCAAACTCAACCTGAAAGTTTACCGCGCGGGCGAAAGTCCGGCCTGGCAGGAAGCGCGCTACGGCAAGCTGTGGGAGCAGGGCGTTGAGGGCATTGAGAAATACAATGAGATCAACAAAGTCGAGCCGATGAACCGGGCGCTAAAAGAGCTGAAAGCGCAGACGTGGTTTGCGGGTCTGCGTCGCGAGCAGTCCGGCAGCCGCGCGCATTTACCTGTTCTCGCTATCCAACGCGGCGTGTTTAAAGTGCTACCGATTATAGACTGGGATAACCGCACGGTTTACCAGTATCTGCAAAAGCACGGTCTGAAATACCATCCGCTGTGGGATCAGGGCTATCTGTCTGTGGGCGATACGCACACCACCCGCAAATGGGAGCCGGGTATGGCGGAAGAAGAGACACGGTTCTTCGGGCTGAAGCGCGAGTGCGGGCTGCACGAAGGGTGATTGTCCTTACGCGGTATGATTATACTTGCTGCTATGAAAAATCCGGCAGGCAGCCGGATTTTAAATTGGTTATATACCCAAAATAATTCGAGTTGCTTAAAGGCGGCAAGGGAGTGAGTCCCCAGGAGCATAGATAACTATGTGACTGGGGTGAACGAGCGTAGCCAACACATAAGCAACTTGAAGTATGAAGGGTATATTACTGACTATCTTTATACCAGTAATATATTACGACTGCACCCATCTTTACCAATGTGCAAAGAACGTTCATGGGTTAGATATAGCTTTTCAAGAATTACATCAATAAACATTTTTTTTGCATGATAGTCGTTATAATCCTGATTAAGTTTTTTTAAAAAACCAGAGTTTGTTGGTTTAAACTCTGCAAACGGTGAATAGCTATGTAGTAAATAGGAGATGCACGGATGCATCATGCTAAAAGCGACTTCACCTTGTACCTCCTGATAACCTATTTTGCAAAACTGAGTCGTAGGCTCAAAGTTACCGGCATTAATACAGGCCAGCATTGATTTTTCATCTGCAGTAAGTGAGTCCTGCCATTCGACAAGCGGGTGGTCTGGAGCCTCTGCGGGACGCATCATCTCATAAACCGCCGTTTTGATTTGTGCATTTCCCGTCACTTCTTTTCGTAGAGTTGAAATCGACTCCTGAAGTAATTCCGGGTGCCAGGTCATCTTCGCACCAATCACCTCACATATTTGTAAAAATAATTGTCTCTCCTCTCTACTCATAGATTCTATCACTGCATCATCTGATATATTAAGGATGTCCTTAATATTGCTTTGGCTGATCACCGTGTCGCCGACCATAAGTAAAAATTGTGTCTGAGAAGCGTCCATCTTGATAGTAAACAGATCTTGATGAGCCGGGCAGGCCAGATGTTGTAGCCGTTTAAAGGCGTAAATTTTATTTATATCCTCTACGTTAACTTCCATCTCTCCAGGTTCACCACGGCCCTGCCCGTGAATGATGGAGTGTAACACTTCCAGCGCATGGTCCTTTTTTTCCGCTCTAAAATGATCCTGGACTTTATCCCAACCCCCCATATGGATTGCTTTTTCTTTATCTGCGCTTAACAGATGAGCAAGCCGACTTTCATTAAGCGTATAATTTTGATGATTACCGAAGCTTAAAGTGACTGGCATAATATTTTCCTTCAAATTTATATTATTCAATATCCGGAGTAAAATATATCGTTCAATTCTCTCTTTTTTATTAAACAGATAAAGTTTACTACAGGAGAGAATTTGAACGACATTATTAATACAGCACATTTATGGTTGGTAATCCTTTGTGGTGACGATAATTCAGACAAAAGGTAGATGATTCGCCGCAAATGGTCGTTTTTTTAAATTTTGGTTTATGCAGGGGGCGTTGGAAGAAGCCTCTTTGATCGCTTCTTCCAGAAGAAAAGAGCGGAAAAATTTATAATAATTATTCGTGGGGTAAATATTTCTGAAGAATATATAAAGTTGAGTGAGTATATTTAAATATAATCTCAGGAGGTGCAATTTTTGTGAGATATATCAACAAAAAAGACCATTAAAAAGGCGTAGAGTGCTTTTATTATCCACATGCTGGAGTTTACGTGTCGATATATCACTATTGGGGAAAGTCTCGACGAGGAGAAACTGACGGCGGTGATGATTACCATTTGCTTTGCTGGCATTCTTTAGATGTTGCGGCTGTGGGTTACTGGATGGTGATAAATAATATTTATTTTATTGACCACTATCTAAAAAAATTAGGCATCCAGGATAAGGAGCAGGCGGCGCAATTTTTTGCCTGGATTTTATGTTGGCATGATATTGGAAAGTTTGCTCATTCCTTCCAGCAACTATACCGTCATGAGGCTTTAAATATCTTTAATGAGCCTACACGGCATTATGAAAAAATCGCGCATACCACGCTGGGATACATGTTGTGGAACTCCTGGCTAAGTGAATGCCCTGAATTGTTTCCTCCTTCTTCGCTTTCAGCTCGTAAAAGTAAGCGCGTTATGGCGCTTTGGATGCCAGTCACTACAGGTCATCATGGACGCCCTCCAGAGGCAATCCAGGAGCTGGACCATTTTCGCCAGCAGGATAAAGATGCGGCAAGAGATTTTCTTCTGAGAATAAAAGCGCTCTTTCCTTTAATTACTTTGCCTGAAGCCTGGGATGAAGATGAGGGTATCGACCAATTTCAGCAACTTTCCTGGTTTATTTCCGCTGCGGTTGTACTGGCTGACTGGACTGGTTCTGCCAGCCGTTATTTTCCGCGTACTGCGGAAAAAATGCCTGTTGATACCTACTGGCAGCAAGCTCTCGCTAAAGCACAAACTGCCATCACGCTATTTCCCTCAGCGGCGAATGTGTCTGCCTTTACGGGCATAGAAACGCTTTTCCCTTTTATTCAGCATCCCACACCGTTACAACAAAAGGCGCTTGAGCTGGATATCAACGTGGATGGCGCCCAACTCTTTATTCTTGAAGATGTCACCGGGGCCGGAAAAACAGAGGCGGCGCTCATATTAGCTCATCGACTGATGGCGGCAGGTAAAGCGCAGGGACTCTATTTTGGACTGCCGACAATGGCGACAGCCAACGCGATGTTTGAACGTATGGCGAACACCTGGCTGGCGTTGTATCAGCCGGATTCCCGTCCCAGCCTGATTCTGGCGCATAGCGCGCGTCGCTTAATGGATCGTTTCAATCAGTCAATATGGTCGGTCACTCTTTCTGGTACGGAAGAACCCGATGAAGCGCAGCCTTATAGTCAGGGATGCGCCGCCTGGTTTGCCGACAGCAATAAAAAAGCGTTGTTGGCGGAGGTTGGCGTAGGCACGTTGGATCAGGCGATGATGGCGGTAATGCCATTTAAACATAACAACCTGCGGTTATTGGGTCTTAGCAACAAGATTTTACTGGCTGATGAGATCCATGCCTGTGATGCATGGATGTCCCGAATACTTGAAGGTTTGATCGAACGGCAGGCCAGTAATGGCAACGCCACTATTCTCTTATCCGCGACGCTATCGCAGCAGCAGCGAGATAAGCTGGTGGCGGCATTTTCCCGTGGGGTGAGGCGTAGTGTGCAGGCGCCGTTGCTAGGCCATGACGATTATCCCTGGCTGACTCAGGTCACACAAACAGAGCTGATTTCTCAGCGGGTTGATACACGCAAAGAGGTTGAGCGTAGCGTAGATATTGGCTGGCTACATAGTGAAGAGTCGTGTCTTGAACGTATAGGTGAAGCAGTGGAAAAAGGAAACTGTATCGCCTGGATACGTAACTCCGTTGATGATGCGATTCGTATCTATCGCCAGCTTCAACTGAGTAAGGTCGTCGCCACGGAAAACCTTTTACTCTTCCATAGTCGCTTTGCTTTTCACGATCGTCAGCGGATTGAGTCGCAGATGCTGAATCTCTTTGGCAAACAGAGCGGCGCGCAACGTGCCGGTAAGGTCATTATCGCCACGCAGGTCATCGAACAAAGTCTGGATATTGACTGCGATGAGATGATCTCTGATTTAGCGCCGGTGGATTTATTAATTCAGCGGGCCGGTCGACTACAGCGTCATATTCGCGATCGTAACGGTCTGGTGAAAAAGAGTGGGCAGGATGAGCGAGAGACGCCAGTGCTGCGCATTCTTGCTCCGGAGTGGGATGACGCGCCGCGAGAGAACTGGTTATCCAGCGCTATGCGTAACAGCGCCTATGTCTATCCCGATCATGGGCGCATGTGGCTGACGCAGCGCATATTACGTGAGCAGGGGACGATTCGGATGCCGCAATCTGCCCGCTTGTTGATTGAGTCGGTCTACGGTGAGGATGTCAACATGCCGGTTGGATTTGCAAAAACCGAGCAATTGCAGGAAGGCAAATTTTATTGCGACCGGGCATTTGCCGGCCAGATGCTGCTTAACTTTGCGCCGGGCTACTGTGCTGAAATTAGCGATTCTTTACCGGAGAAAATGTCAACGCGGCTGGCGGAAGAGTCTGTCACGCTGTGGCTGGCGAAAATCGTGGATAGCGTCGTAACCCCTTATGCCAGCGGTGAACACGCCTGGGAGATGAGCGTGCTGCGAGTACGTCAGAGCTGGTGGAATAAACATAAAGACGAGTTTGAACGGTTAAAAGGCGAATCGTTTCAACAGTGGTGCGTTGAACAACACCAGAATAAGGATTTTGCCATCGTGATCGTGGTAACGGACTCAGCAGCATGCGGTTACTCAGCGACAGAAGGTCTGACCGGGAAAATGGGGTAGATTGCCCGGCGCCGGAGGGCGCCGGGGCTTATCCCCGCTGGCGCGGGGAACACACATCACCGCAAGTTTGCTACTAACTCGGTTTATCCCGTTTAGGGAACCGCGCTACTCTACCAAAGGACGTTGAAACCAAACAAACAAAAGAGTGAATTTCTTTTTCTATTAAGAGTTAATAGCAATCTTGCGATAAGTAATGATCATGATATTTCATGACACAGATCAATAAAATATTTTCTGCCCAGGAGTAGCTTTACCTGGAACGAAAGGGGGGACGGTCAAAGCTTATGTTTAATTCGTTGTTTTTATTAATTAATTTGAATGTATTCTTTGAGCGGATTGTTTTTCTGATCCATATACATTTATAGGTAACGTAATGGACGACTGGCCACGGATGGCTATCTTTGCGAGAGGATTTGCAATATGGGTTCGCTTTTAACAACGCCCTGGCTCCCCGTCCGTTTCAAAGACGGTTCCACGGGCAAACTGGCTCCTGTCAATCTGGCAGATGAAAACGTGGTGGATATCGCCGCAACGCGAGCAGATTTGCAGGGAGCGGCCTGGCAGTTTTTGTTGGGATTGCTGCAATGCAGCATCGCGCCGAAAAACAGCGCCCGCTGGGAGGATATCTGGTTTGATGGATTGCATGCCGATGCGCTCCATAAGGCATTAGCACCGTTAGAACACGCTTTTCAGTTTGGCGCGGAATCCCCCTCGTTTATGCAGGACTTTGAGCCGTTAACCGGCGAAAAAGTGTCGATCGCCTCATTGTTGCCGGAAATACCTGGCGCGCAAACCACGAAGTTCAATAAAGATCATTTTGTCAAACGCGGCGTAACGGAACGTTTTTGTCCGCACTGCGCGGCGCTGGCGCTGTTCTCGTTGCAGCTTAACGCGCCTGCGGGCGGCAAAGGCTATCGTACCGGGCTGCGCGGCGGCGGGCCACTGACCACGCTGGTTGAATTGCAGGAATATCAGGGCGAGCGGCAAACGCCGCTCTGGCGCAAGCTGTGGCTCAACGTGATGCCGCAGGATACTGCGGATCTGCCTTTACCAGACCAGTGTGATGCGACCGTTTTCCCGTGGCTTGCCGCGACGCGGACCAGCGAGCAGGCGAATGCCGTTACCACGCCGGAGCAGGTCAATAAACTCCAGGCGTACTGGGGGATGCCGCGTCGTATCCGCCTGGATTTTGCCACCTTACAGTCAGGTTGCTGCGATATTTGCGGCGCTGAAAGCGATGAGCTTCTTGGCTTTATGACCGTCAAGAACTACGGCGTTAACTACGATGGCTGGCGGCACCCGCTGACGCCTTATCGCGCCCCGGTAAAAGATCAAAACGCCTTCTTTTCCGTTAAACCGCAGCCCGGCGGCCTTATCTGGCGCGACTGGCTGGGATTAAGTCAGAACAACCAGACGGAAGCGAATTACGAATCTCCCGCGCAGGTAGTCAAGGTGTTTAACGCCCGCTCGCTGGCTGACGTTAAAGCGGGGAGCTGGGGCTTTGGCGCGGATTTCGACAATATGAAAATCCGCTGCTGGTATGAGCATCACTTCCCGTTGCTGATGACGGAAGGTCTGATCCCTGATTTACGTAAAGCAACACAAACTGCTACCCGACTCCTCAGCCTGCTACGCAGTGCGCTAAAAGAAGCGTGGTTCGCCAATGCGAAGGATGCCCGCGGTGATTTCAGTTTTATCGACATTGATTTCTGGAACCTGACGCAGGGACGTTTTCTCAACCTGATCCACGATCTGGAAAACGGACACAAGCCGGACGAAAGGCTGAATAAATGGCAAAGAGAACTTTGGCTATTTACCCGGCGCTACTTCGACGACCGCGTCTTTACCAACCCCTACGAGAGCAGCGATCTGAAGCGCATCATGACCGCGCGCAAGAAATATTTTACTTCATCGGCGGAAAAGCAAAGCGCGAAAGCCGCCAAAGCAAAGAAGCAGGAGGCTGCTGAATGAGTATTATGCAAGAGGATCACAAAGCCACGCTGCGCAAATGGCATGAGGATTTGCAGGAGAAGCGGGGGGCACGGGCCAGTTTGCGGCGCAGTAAAACGGTGAATGAGGCCTGCTTGTCTGAGGGATTTCGCTCCCTGCTGATGCAGACGCATACGCTGTGGAAAATTGACGGGCAGGAGTGGCGCGTAACCGCGCTGGCGCTAACGGCGGCGCTGGCGGCGAATGTGAAAGCGATTGATAAGCAGCAAAAATTCGCCGCACAGCTCAACGGCGTGATGTCGGAACTGCGTTTTACCCGGCTTTGCGCAGTAAAGACGCCGGATGAACTACTGCGCCAACTGCGCCGCGCGGTAAAACTGTCAAATGGCGCGGTCAACCTGTTTTCTCTTGCAGACGATATTTTCTGCTGGTGCCAGGAGCAGAATGACTTGCTGAACCACCATCGCCGCCAGCAGCGGCCAACCGAATTTCTTCGTATCCGCTGGGCGCTGGAATACTACCAGGCCGGCGATGGCGATACCGATAACGAACAAGATTAACAGGGATATCTTTATGACAACGTTTATTCAGCTCCATTTACTGACCGCTTACCCCGCCGCTAACCTGAACCGTGATGATACCGGTGCGCCAAAAACCGTGGTGCTTGGCGGCGCAACGCGTCTGCGTATCTCCTCTCAGAGCCTGAAACGCGCCTGGCGTACATCTGAGTTATTTGAACAGGCATTAGCTGGCCATATTGGTATTCGTACTGGTCGCATTGCTCGTGAGGCGGCGCAAATCCTCGTTGATAGCGGCATTGACGCCAAAAAAGCGGTTGAGTACGTCAAGAACATCGCCAACTGCTTTGGCAAGGTAAAAGAGGATAAGAAACCCAAAGAAGATTTGACGAATGCTGAAACCGAGCAACTGGTGCATATCAGCCCTGCTGAGTTTGAGGCCGTGAAAGCGCTGGCGCGCCGTCTGGCAGAAGAAAAACGTCCGGCAACAGAAGAGGAAGCGGAACTGTTACGTCACGATCGCATGGCTGTCGATATTGCGATGTTTGGCCGGATGTTAGCGAAGAAAACTGATTTTAACGTGGAAGCCGCCTGCCAGGTCGCTCACGCCTTCGGCGTCAGCGAAACGATCGTCGAAGACGATTTCTTTACCGCTGTAGATGACCTACGCCAGGCATCGGCAGAAGATGCAGGCGCAGGCCATCTCGGCGAAACCGGCTTTGGCTCCGCTCTGTTTTACACCTATATCTGCATCGACAAAGATCTGCTGGTGAAAAACCTGAACGGCAATGAAGAACTGGCAAACAAAACGCTGCGCGCCTTTACTGAAGCGGCGCTGAAAGTGTCGCCGACCGGCAAGCAGAACAGCTTTGCCAGCCGTGCCTATGCCTCGTGGGCGCTGGCGGAAAAAGGCACCGACCAACCACGTTCACTGGCGGCCGCGTTTTATGAACCGATCAACGGTACAGACCAATTGAACGTTGCGGTTAAGCGTATTACCGCGCTGCATGAAAATATGAATGAGGTCTATGCACAGGAGACGGCGTTCAAAAACTTTAACGTGATGAATCAGCAGGGAAGCATGAAAGACGTGCTTGACTTCATCTGCGCGTAAGGGGCGGCTTATGAGCCAATATCTGGTTTTTCAGCTTCACGGGCCGATGGCCTCCTGGGGCGTGGATGCGCCAGGCGAAGTGCGCCACAGCCATGAACTTCCTTCGCGTTCTGCGCTGTTGGGGTTATTAGCTGCGGCGCTGGGAATTCGCCGCGATGAGGAGGAACGGCTAAACGCCTTCAATCGTCATTACCAATTTTTGCTGTGCGCCAGTAGCAACCCGCGCTGGGCGCGGGATTATCACACGGTGCAGATGCCGAAAGAGGTACGTAAGGCACGTTACTTCAGCCGCCGTGAAGAGTTGCAGGATCCTGAGTTACTGAGCGCGCTGATTTCCCGACGCGACTACTACACCGACGCCTGGTGGATGATCGCTGTCAGCGCGACGCCGGACGCGCCTTACACGTTGGCGCAGCTTCAGACGTCGCTACAACATCCTGTATTCCCGCTGTATCTGGGGCGCAAAAGTCACCCTCTGGCGTTGCCGCTTGCGCCGCAACTGCTGGAAGGGAGTGCGGCGGATGTGTTACGCGAAGCGTATCGTCAGTATCAGGATAAATTCAATGCGCTGAAACTGCCTCTCCCCAGATTACAGAACGAATGCTGGTGGGAAGGTGAACACGATGGCTTAACTGCGAACAAAATTTTACGTCGTCGCGACATGCCGTTGAGCCGCCAGCAATGGCTGTTCGGTGAACGTAGCGTGAATCAGGGGCCGTGGCTCCGCAAGGAGGACGCGTGTATCTCTCAAGAATAACGCTGCACACCAGCGAGCTTTCGCCGGCACAGCTCTTGCATCTGGTGGAGCGCGGCGAGTACGTGATGCACCAGTGGTTATGGGATCTCTTTCCCGGCAGCAAGGAACGGCAGTTTCTTTATCGCCGCGAAGAGTTACAGGGCGCGTTTCGCTTTTTTGTTCTCTCACAGGAACAGCCTGCCGCCAGCGCGATTTTTGACGTGCAGACTCGCCCATTTGCGCCAACGCTGAGCGCGGGGCAGACGCTGCGGTTTAACCTGCGCGCCAATCCGACGGTTTGCAAAAACGGCAAGCGTCACGATTTGCTGATGGAGGCGAAACGCCAGCGTAAAACGCAGGGTGATAGCCAGGATATTTGGTCTTATCAGCAGCAGGCGGCGCTGACGTGGTTGGCGCGCCAGGGGGAGCAAAATGGCTTTACTCTGCGCGAGGCGAGCGTTGATGCTTACCGGCAGCAGCAGATACGTCGCGAGAAATCCCGGCAGATGATTCAGTTTAGCAGCGTGGACTATACCGGCGTGCTGGTGATTAACGATCCCGTGCTTTTCCTGCAACGTCTGGCGCAGGGGTACGGTAAAAGTCGGGCGTTTGGCTGCGGAATGATGATGATCAAACCCGGAGACGACGCGTGACGTTCGTACCGCTCAACCCGATCCCGTTAAAAGATCGAACCTCGATGATCTTCCTCCAGTACGGTCAAATTGACGTGCTGGATGGGGCATTCGTGCTGATCGATAAAACGGGAATCCGCACGCATATTCCCGTCGGTTCGGTCGCCTGCATCATGCTGGAACCGGGAACGCGGGTTTCCCATGCGGCAGTGCATTTAGCATCAACGGTCGGCACCCTGTTGGTATGGGTGGGCGAGGCGGGAGTGCGGGTCTATTCCTCCGGACAACCCGGTGGCGCACGAGCCGATAAGTTGCTTTATCAGGCAAAGCTGGCGTTAGATGATGACCTGCGGCTTAAAGTAGTCCGCAAAATGTATGAACTGCGTTTTCGTGAGCCGCCTCCCGCCCGTCGTTCCGTTGAGCAACTGCGCGGTATTGAAGGATCCCGTGTGCGGGCGACCTATGCATTACTGGCGAAGCAGTATGGCGTGAAATGGCATGGTCGTAACTATGATCCGAAAGACTGGGAGAAGGGGGATGTCGTCAACCGATGTATTAGCGCGGCGACATCGTGCCTGTACGGGATTTCAGAAGCGGCTATCCTGGCGGCGGGATATGCGCCGGCTATCGGTTTTATCCATAGCGGTAAGCCGCTTTCTTTTGTTTATGACATTGCCGATATCATCAAATTTGAATCGGTGGTGCCCAAAGCATTTGAGATCGCCGCTCGTCACCCGGCGGAACCTGATAAAGAAGTGCGCCTGGCCTGCCGGGATATTTTTCGTAGTTCGAAGCTGACCGGAAAATTGATCCCGCTGATCGAAGAGGTGCTCGCTGCCGGTGAAATTAAACCACCTCAGCCTGCGCCGGATATGCTGCCGCCAGCAATACCGGAACCTGAATCACTGGGTGATAGCGGCCATCGGGGGCATGGTTGATGAGTATGGTGGTTGTAGTCACGGAAAACGTACCGCCGCGCCTGCGGGGACGTCTTGCCGTCTGGTTACTTGAGGTTCGTGCAGGTGTTTATGTTGGCGATACCTCGAAGCGTATTAGGGAAATGATTTGGCAACAGATCACACAGCTTGGCGGAGTCGGAAACGTAGTAATGGCCTGGGCAACAAATACTGAGTCTGGTTTTGAGTTCCAGACCTGGGGTGAAAACAGACGTATTCCGGTAGATTTGGATGGACTTAGATTAGTTTCTTTTCTTCCTGTTGAAAATCAATAAGTTGAATGTTCTTTAATAATAAGGAATTGTTATCTTACCGTTGGTAGTTTGTTAGGTAATAAAAAAGGGCTTTTAGAACAAATACATAGTTTTAGTGTGTTCCCCGCGCCAGCGGGGATAAACCGCGAATATATATGATATCGAATAACGAAGCAAAGTGTTCCCCGCGCCAGCGGGGATAAACCGCGCCTGATCCCGGTACTCCAGAGTATTTCCAGTGTGTTCCCCGCGCCAGCGGGGATAAACCGTCTAACACTCAAAGGTGGAATGACAGAGCCTTGTGTTCCCCGCGCCAGCGGGGATAAACCGTTTGCCACGCACCGCAAACAGGCAGTCTTCACGTGTTCCCCGCGCCAGCGGGGATAAACCGCACGCCGCCATCACTGACAGCACAAAAACAAAGTGTTCCCCGCGCCAGCGGGGATAAACCGGATGAGTACATGGAAAGCTTTAAGCAAAAGTTGTGTTCCCCGCGCCAGCGGGGATAAACCGGCGATAGCTGTTTTCATAACGTGATCTCCAATGTGTTCCCCGCGCCAGCGGGGATAAACCGGGGTAAAAAACTATACGATCCGCGCTTAGGGGGTGTTCCCCGCGCCAGCGGGGATAAACCGGGACAATTTGTGCTTTTGCAATTCACTTTGAAGTGTTCCCCGCGCCAGCGGGGATAAACCGTTTGTATTTAAACAATAAGGCGAATTATGAAAGTGTTCCCCGCGCCAGCGGGGATAAACCGGTTCCACAGGACGTTGAGAACGGCTTTATACAGTGTTCCCCGCGCCAGCGGGGATAAACCGAGACGATGGCGGAGGCGCAGAAATCTAACCTGGTGTTCCCCGCGCCAGCGGGGATAAACCGCTGATTGACATGACGTCCGGCGACGACTGGAAGTGTTCCCCGCGCCAGCGGGGATAAACCGGTCTATAACCGTCGCCTCACGACTCGGCATGTGTGTTCCCCGCGCCAGCGGGGATAAACCGCGCCCGGAATCAGCGCCGTCTATTGAGGGGTTGTGTTCCCCGCGCCAGCGGGGATAAACCGAACGATATCACCGTACTGGCGAAAACGCTGCGGTGTTCCCCGCGCCAGCGGGGATAAACCGCCCGATAATTCTATATCGGGCATTGATTACTGGTGTTCCCCGCGCCAGCGGGGATAAACCGACTGGCAGCACATAACCGGTTCGGACGCAGCCGTGTTCCCCGCGCCAGCGGGGATAAACCGAGATTGAGCGCCGCACTAACCAGCGCATGATCGTGTTCCCCGCGCCAGCGGGGATAAACCGGTTGGCAGCATGATCGCTAAATCTAAAATGCCGTGTTCCCCGCGCCAGCGGGGATAAACCGGCTGCGTTCAACAACGGGGAAATGCCGGAGAAGTGTTCCCCGCGCCAGCGGGGATAAACCGGAGAGGCCGACTCAGCAACCAAAAAAGGGAAGGTGTTCCCCGCGCCAGCGGGGATAAACCGAACGCGCAGCGCAGCAAAAAGCCGAGCTGGAGGTGTTCCCCGCGCTAGCGGGGATAAACCGCTGTTAACAGGGGGAATGCTGAAGCAGCGAAAGTGTTCCCCGCGCTAGCGGGGATAAACCGCGTGACTACTGCAACTTAAATCACGACGAAATGTGTTCCCCGCGCTAGCGGGGATAAACCGTCTCTGCCGCTACCGCGCTGGACTGCGCCGCCGTGTTCCCCGCGCCAGCGGGGATAAACCGAGTAATCAACTCAATGCGCTCACAACGCAATGGTGTTCCCCGCGCCAGCGGGGATAAACCGAGGGGCGTTCCGCAGTCGGCAAGGGCTGAAAAATGTTCCCCGCGTCAGCGGGGATAAACACGTTTCACCAGCATATCAGAACGTTTTTTCCGCCTTCGCCAGCTCTTTTACCAACGGCAGCATTATCCGCACTACATCGCGGCTACGGCGCTCAATCCGCCCTGGCAGCGCCTTGTCAATATGCTGTTGATTATCAAGCCGTACGTCGTGCCAGCTATTGCCGTTCGGGAAGGATGCATTTTTCACGCGTTGCTGGTATCCGTCTTTTTTACCCAGATTCCAGTTCGTCGCCTCAACAGAAAGCACCGATATTCCCGCTTTATCGAAAACCTCCGCATCATTACAGCAACCCGTTCCTTTGGGGTAGGATGGATTGCGTCCCGGATTGGTGTTGGCGGCGATGCCATAACGGCGCGCAATCGCTAATGCCCGATCGCGGGTCAGTGTACGCACCGCTTCCGGCGTATTTTTCCCGCTATTAAAATAGAGCTTGTCGCCAACAATCAGGTTATCGAGATTAATCACCAGCAGCGTATTTTTCTTCTCAGCGTCACTCATTCGTTTGAGTAAATTTTCCGCGCCTAGCTTTCCCTCTTCTTCCCCGCTGGTGGCGATAAAACGAATCCCATAATGGGTCGGTATATCTTTCAGACGCGCCGCCAGTTCCAGCATAACGCCTAATCCCGCGGCATTATCATCCATTCCCTGTAACGTTAAACCGCCCAGATTGGCATCGACATCAGCGTCGCTCTGCGGAGCGTAGGTATCCAGATGCGCCATAATGATGATCTGCTGCGGCACGCGCCCTTCATGGGCGGCGATGACCGTACTGCCCGTCACGTTATGCCAGTTTTTGCGATTATCCTTCGTGGTATAAATAAATCGGCTATTAAACGTTCGAATATCGCTTTGGTATCCCATCTGGGTAAATTGTTGGCGTAAATAATCGGCAGACAACATCTCGGCGGGGGAGCCAGTCATTCTCCCGGGAAAAAAGGTGGCGATATGTCGTGCCTGAGTATTCGCTATTTCACCAGGCCCTGGTGATGCTGCTTGTGCAGGAAGGATAAAGCCTACGCCGAGCGCCAGAATGACGGCAAAGCGGCGCGTTGCGGAAAACATAATGAGTCCTTAAATACAGAACAAAATTTTACGTGGCTAGTATGAAACCGCGATCGTGTTAATACAATTTCATTTGCTCCTAAATGCTGGCAATCCGGTACGTTAAGCATTTTTTGATATTGGTTTTTGGGCCGCGTTATTCCTTTGAGGAACTACTCATTCCAATTCGTCATTTCATTCACTCTCCTGCGCTCCCTATAGTCGTGTAATCGAAATGTTTAGCAAAAAACGGTATTGCAAAGGAACGGTTATGGATCAAAAACGACTCACCCACCTGCGGCAACTGGAGGCGGAAAGTATCCACATTATCCGTGAAGTGGCAGCGGAATTCGCTAATCCGGTCATGCTGTACTCCATTGGTAAAGACTCCAGCGTCATGCTGCATCTGGCGCGTAAGGCGTTTTATCCGGGTACGTTACCGTTCCCGCTATTGCACGTTGATACCGGTTGGAAATTCCGTGAGATGTACGCCTTTCGCGATCGTACCGCCAACGCATACGGCTGCGAATTGCTGGTACATAAAAATCCGGAAGGCGTGGCGATGGGCATCAATCCGTTCGTTCACGGTAGCGCTAAACACACCGACATTATGAAAACCGAAGGGTTAAAGCAGGCGCTGAATAAGTACGGTTTTGATGCCGCGTTCGGCGGCGCACGGCGCGATGAGGAAAAATCCCGTGCGAAAGAACGTATTTACTCCTTTCGTGACCGTTTCCATCGCTGGGACCCGAAAAATCAGCGTCCAGAGTTGTGGCGTAACTATAACGGTCAGATTAATAAAGGTGAAAGTATACGCGTCTTCCCGCTCTCCAACTGGACAGAGCAGGATATCTGGCAATACATCTGGCTGGAAAACATCGACATCGTGCCGCTGTATTTGGCTGCTGAACGCCCGGTTCTGGAACGTGACGGCATGTTGATGATGGTGGATGACGATCGTATCGATCTCCAGCCTGGCGAAGTCATCAAAAAAAGGATGGTGCGCTTCCGTACACTTGGCTGTTGGCCGCTCACCGGGGCGGTGGAATCCCACGCGCAAACGCTGCCGGAAATTATCGAAGAGATGCTGGTTTCTACCACCAGCGAGCGCCAGGGGAGGATGATTGACCGCGATCAGGCGGGGTCGATGGAGCTTAAAAAACGTCAGGGGTATTTCTAAGGAGTCGCCATGAACACCATACTTGCACAACAAATCGCCAATGAGGGCGGCGTCGAAGCCTGGATGATTGCCCAACAACACAAAAGCCTGCTGCGTTTTTTAACCTGTGGCAGCGTTGATGACGGTAAAAGTACGCTGATAGGTCGTTTGCTGCACGATACCCTGCAAATTTATGAAGATCAGCTCTCTTCTCTGCATAATGACAGTAAACGTCATGGCACGCAGGGAGAAAAACTCGATCTGGCGCTGCTGGTAGATGGGCTACAGGCCGAGCGTGAGCAGGGCATTACTATTGACGTCGCGTACCGCTATTTCTCCACGGAAAAACGAAAATTTATTATCGCCGACACGCCGGGCCATGAACAATATACTCGTAATATGGCGACCGGGGCGTCCACCTGCGATCTGGCGATCCTACTGATCGACGTGCGTAAAGGCGTGCTGGATCAGACGCGTCGCCATAGCTTTATCTCCACTCTGTTGGGGATCAAACACCTGGTGGTGGCAATCAACAAAATGGATCTCGTTGACTACCGCGAAGAGACCTTCGCCCGTATTCGTGAAGATTACCTGACCTTTGCTGAACAGTTGCCGGGCGATCTGGACATTCGCTTTGTCCCGCTTTCGGCGCTGGAAGGGGATAATGTCGCCGCGCAGAGCGCCAATATGCGCTGGTACAGCGGCCCGACGCTGTTGGAAGTCCTGGAAACGGTAGACATACAGCGTGCGGTAGACCGTCAACCGATGCGCTTTCCAGTACAATACGTTAATCGCCCAAATCTTGATTTTCGGGGGTATGCCGGCACTCTGGCGTCTGGTAGCGTCAAAGTCGGAGAGCGCATTAAAGTGCTGCCGTCCGGCGTGGAATCCAGCGTGGCGCGTATCGTTACTTTTGATGGCGACAAAGAAGAAGCCTGTGCGGGCGAAGCCATTACCCTGGTACTCAACGACGACATTGATATTAGCCGCGGCGATCTGCTGCTGGCGGCAAACGAGACGCTGGCACCTGCGCGGCACGCTGCGATCGACGTGGTATGGATGGCGGAACAGCCGCTGGCGCCGGGCCAAAGCTACGACGTTAAACTTGCGGGTAAGAAAACCCGCGCGCGTATCGAGGCTATTCGCTATCAGATTGATATCAACAATCTGACCCAACGAGACGTCGAAAGTCTGCCGTTAAACGGTATTGGTCTGGTGGAGATGACATTCGATGAGCCGCTCGCGCTGGATATTTATCAGCAAAATCCGGTGACGGGCGGGCTGATTTTTATCGACCGACTTTCTAACGTTACCGTGGGCGCTGGCATGGTGCGGGAACTGGACGAACGCGGAGCGACGCCGCCCGTGGAATACAGTGCGTTTGAGCTGGAGCTGAATGCGCTGGTACGCCGTCATTTTCCGCACTGGGACGCCCGAGATTTGCTGGGAGATAAACATGGCGCTGCATGATGAGAACGTGGTCTGGCACTCTCATCCCGTTACTGTCGCCGCCCGTGAACAGCTCCACGGCCACCGTGGCGTGGTGCTGTGGTTTACCGGGCTCTCCGGTTCGGGAAAATCAACGGTGGCCGGCGCGCTGGAAGAGGCGTTACATCACCGTGGCGTCAGTACCTACCTGTTGGATGGCGATAATGTGCGCCACGGTTTGTGCCGTGATTTAGGCTTTAGCGATGTCGATCGCCAGGAAAATATCCGGCGGGTAGGCGAAGTGGCCAGTCTGATGGCGGACGCCGGCCTGATTGTTTTGACGGCATTTATTTCTCCGCACCGCGCCGAGCGGCAACTGGTAAAAGAGCGCGTCGGCCACGATCGTTTTATCGAGATTTATGTCAATACGCCGCTGGCTATCTGTGAACAGCGCGATCCTAAAGGATTGTATAAAAAAGCGCGGGCGGGCGAGTTGCGTAACTTTACCGGTATCGACGCCATTTACGAAGCGCCTGACTCGCCCCAGGTTCATCTTAATGGTGAACAATTAGTAACAAATTTGGTTTCCCAATTATTAGACCTGCTGAGACGGCGCGATATTATCAGATCCTGAGACACCACCGGGCTTGTATGCCCGGTATGGTCAAGGTTACAGGATTTAATATGCGTAATAGCCATAACATTACTTTCACAAGGTCAGACGCCTTCATGGTCGACGATGACGCCACCAGTGCATTTCCGGGGGCGGTGGTCGGCTTTGTGTCATGGCTGCTGGCGTTGGGGATCCCTTTTCTGCTTTATGGCCCTAACACGCTGTTTTTTTTCCTCTATACCTGGCCCTTTTTCCTCGCGTTAATGCCGGTATCGGTGATTATCGGCATTGCGTTGCATCTGCTGGTAAAGGGCAAAATACTTTTTAGCATCATGTTTACTCTACTGGCCGTAGGCGCGCTGTTTGGCGCGTTATTTATATGGCTATTAGGGTAGACGGGTTATCACTGCGCCTCCGGTCATAATTCAAACCGTAACCAACAATGAGATTATGTTCTCCTTACTCGGGTATACGTAACATCCGGCAAATGTGGTACATTTGCCGGCGTTGTCGCGGCAATCCCGTCCTGAATGTGGAGTCACAGAGGACGTTATGGGATGATGATGCCGTTTTTCAGGGGGCAGGATGGGTAAACTAACGCTGCTGTTGCTGGCTTTACTGGTCTGGCTACAGTACTCGCTGTGGTTCGGTAAGAACGGCATACATGACTATAGCCGCGTCAACGATGATGTGGTCGCGCAGCAGGCGACAAACGCCAAACTTAAAGCGCGTAACGATCAGCTTTTTGCCGAAATTGACGATCTCAATGGCGGCCAGGAAGCGATAGAGGAGCGCGCGCGCAACGAACTTAGCATGACCAAACCGGGCGAAACCTTCTATCGTCTGGTGCCTGACGCCTCAAAACGCGCGGCAACGGCGGGGCAAACTCATCGATAAACCATCCAGGGATTTAACATGGCAGCCACTTTATTGGACGTTTGCGCCGTGGTGCCGGCGGCCGGATTTGGCCGCCGAATGCAAACAGAATGTCCTAAGCAGTATCTCTCAATCGGTAATAAAACCATTCTGGAGCACTCAGTTCATGCGCTGCTGGCGCATCCTCGGGTGACACGCGTTGTTATTGCTATCAGCCCTGGCGATCATCGCTTTGCCCAACTTCCGCTGGCGAATCATCCGCAAATCACCGTTGTGGATGGCGGCAACGAACGCGCTGATTCCGTTTTGGCCGGGTTACAGGCCGTTGCAGAGGCGCAGTGGGTGCTGGTGCACGACGCGGCAAGACCCTGTTTGCATCAGGATGACCTTGCGCGGTTGCTGGCTATCAGCGAAAACAGCCGGGTCGGCGGTATCCTCGCCAGTCCGGTGCGCGACACCATGAAACGCGGCGAACCAGGGAAAAACGCTATTGCCCATACCGTAGAGCGCGCCGATTTATGGCACGCGCTCACCCCGCAGTTTTTCCCCCGCGAACTCTTGCACGATTGTCTGACGCGTGCGCTGAATGAAGGCGCGACCATCACCGACGAAGCGTCAGCGCTGGAGTATTGTGGTTTTCATCCGGCGCTGGTAGAAGGTCGCGCGGATAACATCAAGGTCACCCGTCCGGAAGATCTGGCGCTGGCGGAATTTTATCTGACCCGAACCATCCACCAGGAGAAAGCATAATGCGAATTGGACACGGTTTTGACGTACACGCGTTTGGCGGAGAAGGGCCGATTATCATTGGCGGCGTGCGTATCCCTTATGAAAAAGGGCTATTGGCGCATTCCGATGGCGATGTGGCGTTACATGCGCTGACCGATGCGCTGCTGGGTGCGGCGGCGCTTGGCGATATCGGCAAGCTCTTCCCGGATACCGATCCGGCATTTAAGGGAGCGGATAGCCGCGAACTACTGCGTGAAGCCTGGCGTCGTATTCAGGCGAAGGGGTACACCCTCGGCAACGTGGATGTCACCATTATTGCGCAGGCGCCGAAAATGCTGCCGCATATTCCGCAAATGCGCGTCTTTATCGCCGAAGATCTCGGCTGCCATATGGATGACGTTAACGTGAAGGCGACGACGACGGAAAAGCTCGGATTTACCGGACGCGGAGAAGGCATTGCCTGCGAAGCGGTCGCGTTGCTGATGAAGGCGGCGAAATGACAGAGTTTGACAATCTCACCTGGCTGCACGGAAAACCACAAGGTAGCGGATTGCTGAAAGCGAATCCGGAAGATTTTGTGGTGGTTGAAGATTTAGGCTTTACGCCGGATGGTGAAGGCGAGCACATTCTGCTGCGTATTTTGAAAAACGGTTGTAATACCCGTTTTGTCGCTGACGCGCTGGCGAAATTCCTGAAAATTCACGCTCGCGAAGTGAGCTTTGCCGGGCAAAAAGATAAACACGCCGTTACCGAGCAGTGGCTGTGCGCGCGCGTGCCGGGGAAAGAGATGCCCGATTTCAGCGCCTTTCAGCTGGAAGGTTGTAAAGTGCTGGAATACGCGCGTCACAAGCGTAAGCTGCGTTTAGGCGCGCTGAAAGGCAATGCCTTTACGCTGGTATTGCGTGAAATAAGCGATCGCCGCGATGTCGAAACACGATTGCAGGCGATTCGCGATGGCGGCGTGCCGAACTATTTCGGCGCACAACGATTCGGCATTGGCGGCAGCAACTTGCAGGGCGCGCTGCGCTGGGCGCAAAGTAACGCGCCGGTGCGCGATCGCAATAAACGCAGTTTTTGGTTGTCGGCGGCGCGTAGCGCGTTGTTTAATCAAATTGTTCACCAGCGGCTGAAGAAACCAGACTTTAATCAAGTTGTTGACGGCGATGCGCTACAATTAGCGGGGCGTGGAAGCTGGTTCGTCGCGACATCTGAAGAACTGCCTGAATTGCAGCGCCGGGTAGACGAAAAAGAGCTGATGATTACAGCATCGTTGCCGGGCAGCGGAGAGTGGGGAACACAGCGTGCGGCGCTGGCGTTTGAGCAAGATGCCATTGCCCAGGAAACGGTGTTGCAATCGCTGTTGCTGCGCGAAAAAGTAGAGGCGTCGCGCAGAGCGATGCTGCTTTATCCGCAACAATTAAGCTGGAACTGGTGGGATGACGTTACCGTCGAGTTACGTTTCTGGCTGCCCGCAGGCAGTTTTGCCACCAGCGTAGTAAGGGAACTGATCAACACAATGGGTGATTATGCGCATATTGCTGAGTAACGATGACGGGGTTCACGCGCCCGGTATACAAACGCTGGCGAAAGCGCTGCGTGAGTTTGCTGATGTACAGGTCGTAGCCCCGGATCGTAACCGCAGCGGCGCGTCTAATTCCCTCACGCTGGAATCTTCGCTTCGTACTTTTACCTTTGATAATGGCGATATCGCCGTACAGATGGGGACGCCGACCGATTGCGTCTATCTGGGCGTTAATGCCTTAATGCGTCCGCGTCCGGATATTGTCGTTTCCGGTATTAACGCGGGTCCGAATCTGGGCGATGATGTGATCTATTCCGGTACAGTCGCCGCGGCGATGGAAGGTCGTCATCTCGGCTTTCCGGCATTAGCGGTCTCCCTTAACGGCTATCAGCATTATGATACGGCTGCAGCCGTGACTTGCGCGCTTTTGCGAGGGTTAAGCCGGGAGCCGTTGCGTACCGGGCGTATTCTCAACGTGAATGTCCCGGATCTACCGTTAGCGCAGGTTAAAGGCATCCGCGTGACTCGCTGTGGTAGCCGCCATCCAGCGGATAAAGTAATCCCGCAGGAAGATCCGCGCGGTAATACATTGTACTGGATTGGCCCGCCGGGCGATAAATACGATGCCGGGCCGGATACCGATTTCGCGGCGGTGGATGAAGGCTACGTCTCCGTCACGCCGTTGCATGTGGATTTAACCGCGCACAGCGCGCATGATGTGGTTTCAGACTGGTTAGACAGCGTGGGAGTTGGCACGCAATGGTAAGTGGACGTGTACAGGCTCTTCTTGAACAATTGCGCGCGCAGGGCATCAGAGATGAGCAGGTGCTTAATGCGCTTGCCGCAGTGCCGCGCGAGAAATTTATTGATGAAGCGTTTGAACATAAGGCCTGGGAAAATATCGCTTTGCCGATAGGCCAGGGTCAGACGATTTCGCAGCCCTATATGGTGGCGCGAATGACGGAGCTGCTCGAACTGACGCCGCAATCCAGGGTGCTGGAAATTGGCACCGGTTCCGGCTATCAGACGGCGATTCTGGCGCATCTGGTACATCACGTTTGCTCCGTTGAGCGGATTAAGGGGCTGCAATGGCAGGCGCGCCGCCGTCTGAAGCAGCTCGATTTACATAATGTTTCTACCCGTCATGGCGATGGCTGGCAAGGCTGGCAGGCGCGTGCGCCGTTTGACGCTATCATTGTGACGGCCGCGCCGCCGGAAATTCCTACCGCGCTCATGGCACAGTTGGATGAAGGCGGCATTCTTGTTCTGCCCGTGGGCGATGAGCAGCAGTTTTTGAAACGCGTGCGTCGCCGGGGCGGCGAATTTATTATCGATACCGTGGAGGCCGTTCGCTTCGTCCCGTTAGTCAAGGGAGAGCTGGCCTAGTTTGCCCTGCAAACACCCACTCTTACGCCTGATGAAGCCGAAACGAATACCTGGAGTTTTCCTGGTTATTCCCGGTGGGTTAAGCGTATCGTGAACACATTTTCCCGTGTTCACTTAATGCGTTGCACGGTTCTTACGTCACTGGTTGTTAACCAAATTTTTTCCTGGGGGATAAATGAGCGCGGGAAGCCCAAAATTCACCGTTAGTCGCATTGCGGCACTATCACTGGTTTCACTATGGCTGGCAGGTTGTACCAGTTCGTCAAACCCTCCGGCGCCGGTCACGTCTGTGGACAGTGGGTCGTCAAATACCAATTCCGGGATGTTGATCACACCGCCGCCAAAAATGGGCGCGACGACGCAACAAACGCCGCAACAAGCGCCGCAAATTCAACCCGTTCAGCGTCCTGTAACGCAGCCCATGCAAACTCAACCGGTCACGGAACAACCCGTGCAGATGGAAAATGGGCGAATCGTATACAATCGCCAGTATGGGAATATTCCGAAAGGTAGCTATACGGGTGGCAGTACTTACACCGTGAAAAAGGGTGATACGCTTTTTTACATCGCCTGGATTACCGGGAACGATTTCCGCGATCTGGCCCAGAGAAACAGTATTTCTGCCCCGTATAGCCTGAATGTAGGGCAAACTTTGCAAGTTGGTAACGCATCCGGTACGCCAATTACTGGCGGAAATGCGATCACCCAGGCGGATGCAGCACAGCAAGGAGTTGTGACCAGGTCTGCACAAAATTCCACCGTTGCAGTTGCGTCTCAACCAACAATTACGTATTCTGAGGGCTCAGGTGAACAAAGTGCTAACAAAATGTTGCCAAACAACAAGCCTGCTGGGACGGTTGTCACAGCGCCTGTAACGGCACCAACGGTAAGCACGACCGAACCAAATGCAAGCAGTACGTCAACCAGCGCGCCGATTTCCGCATGGCGCTGGCCGACGGATGGCAAAGTGATCGAAAACTTTGGCGCTTCCGAAGGGGGCAATAAAGGGATCGACATTGCAGGCAGTAAGGGACAGGCTATCGTCGCAACCGCTGATGGGCGCGTCGTATATGCCGGTAACGCACTGCGTGGTTACGGTAATCTTATTATCATCAAACATAACGATGATTACCTGAGTGCCTACGCCCATAATGATACGATGCTGGTCCGGGAACAACAGGAAGTTAAGGCGGGGCAAAAAATCGCTACTATGGGTAGCACCGGCACCAGCTCTACACGCTTGCATTTTGAAATTCGTTACAAGGGGAAATCCGTAAACCCGCTGCGTTATTTACCGCAGCGATAAAGCGGCGGAACCAGGCTTTGACTTGCTAGTTCCGTCAAGGGATCACGGGTAGGAGCCACCTTATGAGTCAGAATACGCTGAAAGTTCATGATTTAAATGAAGACGCGGAATTTGATGAGAACGGAGTAGAGGCTTTTGACGAAAAAGCCTTGAGTGAAGAGGAACCCAGTGATAACGACCTGGCTGAAGAAGAGCTGTTATCGCAAGGGGCCACACAGCGTGTGTTGGACGCGACTCAGCTTTACCTTGGTGAGATTGGGTATTCACCACTGTTAACAGCCGAAGAAGAAGTCTATTTTGCGCGTCGCGCACTGCGTGGAGATGTCGCTTCTCGCCGTCGCATGATTGAGAGTAACCTGCGTCTGGTGGTAAAAATTGCCCGCCGTTATGGCAATCGTGGACTGGCGTTGCTGGACCTGATTGAAGAGGGCAACCTGGGGCTTATCCGTGCAGTCGAGAAGTTTGACCCGGAACGCGGGTTCCGCTTCTCAACATACGCAACCTGGTGGATTCGCCAGACAATCGAACGGGCGATTATGAACCAAACCCGTACGATTCGCTTGCCGATTCACATTGTTAAAGAGCTGAACGTATACCTGCGCACCGCACGTGAGTTGTCGCATAAACTGGACCACGAACCGAGTGCGGAAGAAATTGCAGAGCAACTGGATAAACCGGTTGATGACGTCAGCCGTATGCTTCGTCTCAACGAGCGCATTACCTCGGTAGACACCCCGCTGGGCGGTGATTCCGAAAAAGCGTTGCTGGACATCCTGGCCGATGAAAAAGAGAACGGTCCGGAAGACACCACGCAAGATGACGATATGAAACAGAGCATCGTCAAATGGTTGTTCGAACTGAACGCCAAACAGCGTGAAGTGCTGGCGCGCCGTTTCGGTCTGCTGGGATATGAAGCTGCGACACTGGAAGATGTAGGCCGTGAAATCGGTCTTACGCGTGAACGTGTTCGTCAGATTCAGGTTGAAGGCCTGCGCCGTCTGCGCGAAATTCTGCAGACGCAGGGGCTGAATATCGAAGCGCTGTTCCGCGAGTAAGTACCCTTGTCAAAAAAAGGCCAGTCTGTCGACTGGCCTTTTTTTTACCGTTTGTCTTCTGCCAGCAGCGGCGGGATACTCGGCACCATTGGCGCGTCATCAATATCTTTTTGCGTCATGCGAAACGCTTGTGGATAGTGTTCGCGGCTGGTACGGCGTAACGGTTCGGTATCGCGCCAGGTATACAGACAATGCTGACACTGATATACCGTCCAGACTCCTTTTACCGGCGAAGTCGCCATGAGTTCAATATGTGCATCGGCACAGCGTGGACAAATCATCGGTTACTCCTTATTTACGGTTGGCCAGCATGGCGGTCAGCTTTTCAGCCCAGGCTTTAGTTTCCGGTAAATCAACAACCGGCTGGCTATAGTGACCACGGTTATCTGGCGCAACCGGCGTGGTGGCGTCAATGATCAGCTTGTCGGTAATCCCCGCCGGGCTTGAGCCCGGGTCCAGTTCCAGGACGGACATATTCGGTAGCTGTACCAGATCGCCTGCCGGATTCACTTTCGACGACAACGCCCACATCACCTGTGGCAGATTGAATGGATCGACATCTTCATCGACCATGATCACCATCTTCACATATCCCAGACCGTGCGGCGTCGTCATCGCTCGCAGGCCCACCGCGCGGGCAAAGCCGCCGTAGCGTTTTTTGGTTGAGATGATGGCCAGCAGGCCGTGGGTGTACATGGCGTTTACCGCCTGCACTTCCGGAAATTCGGCTTTCAGCTGTTGATACAGTGGCACGCAGGTCGCCGGCCCCATCAGGTAGTCGATTTCCGTCCACGGCATCCCCAAATAGAGCGATTCAAAAATGGGTTTGCTGCGATAAGAGACCTTATCGATACGCACCACGGTCATGTTGCGACCGCCGGAATAGTGGCCGGTAAATTCGCCGAACGGTCCTTCAATTTCACGTTTACGGCTTTCGATGACCCCTTCAAGAATGACTTCAGATCCCCACGGCACATCAAAACCGGTCAACGGCGCGGTGGCGATAGGATAGGGGCTTTCACGCAGCGCGCCTGCCATTTCATACTCTGACTGATCGTATTTCAGCGGCGTTGCGCCCATCAGGGTAATGATCGGATCGTTACCCAACGTGATCGCAATTGGCAGATCTTCTCCGCGCTCTTCGGCTTTGTGCAGGTGCAATGCGATATCATGCATCGGCACTGGTTGCAGACCCAGCTTACGCTTGCCTTTAACTTCCATGCGGTAGATGCCGACATTCTGCTTGCCGAAGTTATCGGGATCGAGCGGATCGCGTGATACCACACAGGCTTTATCCAGATAGAATCCGCCGTCGCCGTCGTTCAGACGAAACAGCGGCAGGATATCAAACAGGTTGATTGCGTCGCCGTCGACGGTATTTTCCGCCCAGCCCGGATTCGCCCGTCGTTCCGGCGCTACCGGAAAATTGTCCCAGCGGCGAATAAATTCATCGATCTGTTTTTTAACCGGCGTGTTAGGCGGCAAACCCAGTGAGATGGCATGGTTCTGCCAGGAACCGATGGTATTCATCGCCACGCGGGCGTCGGTAAAACCACGAATATTGTCAAACCACAGCGCGGGCGCGCCATCGCCGATGCGTCCCGTTGCGTTGGCAGCGGCGGCGAGATCCGGCTCCGCATTCACTTCCTCGCTGATTTTCTGCAGTTGTCCCTGCTGATCCAGCGCATGTAAAAAACTGCGCAAATCATCAAATGCCATTATCCATTCTCCTGTGAAAAATTTGCTGCCTGTCGCAGTCCTTGCCAGCGGCGCGTGCGCGTATGCTCCAGACCAAACTGGTCGAGAACGCGCGCTACGATGTGCTGGATAATATCGTCAACGGTTTGCGGCAGGTTGTAGAAGGCGGGCATGGGCGGCACTATCGCCACCCCCATACGAGAAAGCGCTAGCATGTTTTCCAGATGAATCGTGCTGAGCGGCATTTCCCGCGGCACAAGCACCAGCTTGCGACCCTCTTTCAACACGACATCGGCAGCGCGTCCCACCAGCCCCTCGGCATAGCCGGCGCGAACCCCCGCCAGTGTTTTCATACTGCAGGGGATAATAATCATGCCGTCGGTACGAAATGAGCCGGAGGAAATGGTCGCCGCCTGATCGGCCGGGCTATGACAATAATCTGCCAGGGAGGCTACCTCAGCGGGCGTGTAGGGCGTCTCCAGTTCAATAGTGGTTTTCGCCCACTTTGACATTACCAGATGCGTTTCAACATCAGGTATCGCCCGCAATGCCTGGAGTAGCTCGACGCCAAGCGGCGCGCCGGTCGCACCGGTCATCCCCACAATCAATCTCATTTCTTACCTCAAATATCGTTCGTATACGAACATTTTGATCAAAATACGCCCACACGGCCTTTGCGACAAGATCGCTCCCGACGCCTGCGCACGTTTAGCTAAAGCATTCGTCATTAAAAAACCGTGCATAAGTCGTTATGATAGAAAAAGTTAATTTATCCGGAGCGCTCATGGAGTTACGAAACACCGCGTTTCATCTGTTACGCCAACTTTTTCAGCAACATACCGCACGCTGGCAGCATGAACTACCGGAGCTCACCAAACCTCAATATGCGGTGATGCGCGTTATTGCTGAACATCCGGGTATTGAACAGGTCGATCTGACCGAAGCGGCGGTCAGCACTAAAGCGACGCTGGCGGAGATGTTAAGCCGGATGGAAAATCGTGGGCTGGTAAAGCGAGAAAACGATCCGCTGGATAAACGTCGGCGTTTTGTCTATCTCACCGTTCAGGGCCAAACGTTGCTCGCCGCCGCGATACCACTGGGGGATCGCGTTGACGATGAGTTTTTGGGGCGACTGAGCGCTGAAGAACGCGAACAGTTTACGCAACTGGTTCGCAAGATGATGACGTAAGCGGCTTGCGCCGCTTCGCTATTGTTTGGCCATCAGCAGTGAGATATCCACTTTGGCCAGCGCCCGAATTGCGCTTTCCGGCAGGCCGTCATCGGTGACGATTTGGTTGAATTCCGCCAGCGGTAACGCCAGCCATGTAGCGACCTGGCCGTATTTGGTCGCGTCGCACACCAGAATTTTTTGGCGGCTGGCGCTGGCGACGGCCCGTTTCACCGTGACTTTATCTTCTGCCGGCGTTGAAATACCGCGCACGCTCCAGGAAGAGGCGGAAATAAAGGCCTGGTCAATCATCAACCCACGCAAAAGCGTCGCCGCGGCTTCACCGACGCACGACCGGTTTTCCCGGCATACCGCCCCGCCAGTGTGAATAATTGTGCAATCGCTATTGTCCATCAGGTAATCGGCGATAACGAAATCATTCGTCACCACCGTAAGTTTATTCATCGTAACCAGCTGCCTGGCGATCGCCAGCGTGGTCGTACCTGCATCAAGGTAGATACAGCTTTCTGGCTGTACCAGGCTGGCGGCCAGTTTGCCAATCGCCGCTTTCTGCGGCGTCGCCAGTTCGGTTTTGATCTGATGCGAGGGTTCGTGCGCCACGCGAGTCGATGATTGCACGCCGCCAGAGACCTGGATTACCGCGCCTTGCTGCTCCAGTTTTTGTAAATCACGGCGGATAGTCATGTGGGATACATGCATGCGCTCGGTCAGTTCAGCGATACTGACGATGCCTTTCTCCGCCACCATATCAAGAATGATTTGTCGACGCTCAGTAGGTATCAACGTCTGCTCCTTTCTTTAGTCCTGTCGCGATTTTACGCGATTTCTCGTCACAGCGTGTGAAGTTCTATGAGGATTGCCTTCACAAAAAATAACACATTTTGTTATTTTTTGTGAAATAACTCACCGCAATTGTTTACAAAAACGCCTATATTCACATAACAAAACATAATATCACGTAAATTAACATGGAGTGATAATGACAACAGGAACCGATTTTCATGTCGGCATTGTGGGGCTTGGCTCAATGGGAATGGGCGCTGCGCGTTCATGCCTGCGCGCCGGGCTTTCCACATGGGGGGCCGATCTTAACCCGCAAGCGTGCGCGAATCTTCTTGCTGAAGGGGCTTGTGGGGCTGCCGCCAGCGCCAGGGAGTTCGCCGGCGTCGTGGATGCGTTAGTCATTCTGGTCGTCAATGCCGCCCAGGTCAGACAGGTGTTATTCGGTGAGGATGGCGTCGCCCATCTGATGAAACCCGGAAGCGCGGTGATGGTTTCGTCCACGATCTCAAGCGCCGACGCGCAAGAGATAGCCGCGGCGTTGACGGCATTGAATCTTAACATGCTGGATGCGCCGGTTTCCGGCGGCGCGGTAAAAGCGGCGCAGGGCGAAATGACGGTGATGGCCTCCGGGAGCGAGGCGGCGTTTACCCGCCTGAAGCCTGTGCTGGACGCCGTTGCCAGCAACGTTTATCGCATCAGCGATACGCCGGGCGCAGGCTCAACCGTCAAAATCATTCATCAGCTGCTGGCTGGCGTGCATATTGCGGCGGCGGCCGAAGCGATGGCGCTGGCCGCGCGGGCCGGTATTCCTCTGGACGTGATGTATGACGTCGTGACCCATGCCGCCGGCAACTCCTGGATGTTCGAAAACCGTATGCAGCATGTCGTTGACGGCGACTATACCCCGCGTTCGGCCGTCGACATTTTTGTCAAAGATTTGGGGCTGGTTGCCGACACGGCGAAAGCGCTGCGCTTCCCCTTACCGCTGGCCTCTACGGCGTTAAATATGTTCACCAGCGCCAGTAACGCCGGTTATGGCAAAGAGGATGACAGCGCTGTGATCAAAATTTTCTCAGGGATTACTCTGCCTGGCGTCACGCCTGAGGAGCCGTCATGTTAAAAATTGGCGTCATTGCCGATGATTTTACCGGCGCGACCGACATCGCCAGTTTTCTGGTCGAAAACGGGATGCCGACAGTGCAGATTAATGATGTCCCAACCGGGACGCAACCGGAAGGGTGCGACGCGGTGGTTATCAGCCTGAAAACCCGCTCATGCCCGGCGCAAGAGGCGATAAAACAATCGCTGGCGGCGCTGGTATGGCTGAAAAAACAGGGCTGCCAGCAAGTCTATTTCAAATATTGCTCGACTTTCGATAGTACCGCCGAAGGCAATATCGGCCCGGTCACCGATGCGCTGATGGTGGCGCTGGATACCTCATTTACCGTGATTTCTCCCGCGCTGCCGGTTAACGGACGCACGGTTTATCAGGGCTATCTGTTTGTCATGAACCACTTGCTGGCGGAGTCCGGTATGCGCCACCACCCTATCAATCCGATGACCGACAGCTACCTGCCGCGTCTGATGGAAGCGCAGGCGCAAGGACGCTGCGGCGTTATTCCGGCTCAGACGCTTGATGAAGGCGTTGCCGCGACCCGTGCGGCGCTGTCGCGTTTACAGCAGGAAGGATATCGCTACGCGGTACTTGACGCGCTCAATGAGCGGCACCTGGAAATCCAGGGCGAGGTTTTGCGTGATGCCCCGCTGGTGACCGGCGGTTCCGGGCTGGCAATGGGGCTGGCGCGTCAGTGGGCGAAGCACGGCGTTTCTCAGGCCCGTTCCGCAGGCTATCCGCTGAGCGGTCGCGCGGTGGTGCTTTCCGGTTCCTGTTCGCAAATGACGAATCAGCAGGTGGCCTTCTATCGACAACATGCTCCCACACGCGACGTTGACGTGGCGCGCTGCCTGTCATCCGAGACGCGCGAGGCCTACGCTGAAGCGCTGGCGCAGTGGGTGCTCAGTCAGGACAGCGAACTGGCGCCAATGATTAGCGCCACCGCCTCCACGCAGGCGCTGGCCGCCATCCAGCAGCAATATGGCGCTACCGAAGCCAGCCATGCGGTAGAGGCGCTCTTTTCCCTGCTGGCTGCTCGCTTAGCGGAAGGCGGTATCACCCGGTTTATCGTGGCGGGCGGCGAAACCTCGGGCGTGGTGACGCAAAGCCTCGGTATTACCGGTTTTCACATCGGACCGTGCATTTCACCCGGCGTGCCGTGGGTCAATGCGCTCCATGCGCCGGTCTCGCTGGCGCTAAAGTCAGGCAATTTTGGCGATGAATCCTTTTTCATCCGCGCTCAAAGGGAGTTTCAGGTATGACGACACTGGCAAAAGAAGAGCACGCTTTGCGAGAAGAGATGGTCAGGATAGCCGCCTCGTTTTTCCAGCGCGGCTATGCCACCGGCTCGGCAGGCAACCTCTCGCTGTTACTGCCGGACGGCAATATTCTGGCGACGCCCACCGGTTCGTGTCTGGGCAATCTCGACCCACAGCGGCTATCCAAAGTGGACCCGCAGGGCGAATGGCTCAGCGGCGATAAACCGTCTAAAGAGGTGCGTTTTCATCTGGCGTTGTATCGCAATAACCCTTGCTGCAAGGCCGTGGTACATCTGCACAGCACCTGGTCAACGGCGCTTTCCTGTCTCGAAGGGCTGGACCCGCAAAATGTGATTCGCCCGTTTACCCCCTATGTGGTGATGCGGATGGGAGACATTCCGCTGGTTCCCTACTATCGCCCGGGGGATGACCGAATTGCTCGCGATTTGGCTGCGCTGGCGGCCCGGCATCAGGCCTTTTTACTGGCTAATCATGGGCCGGTCGTGTGCGGGGAGAATTTGCAGGAAGCCGCTAATAATACCGAGGAGCTGGAAGAGACGGCAAAGCTGATTTTTATCCTTGGCGAACGCCCGATTCGTTATTTAACCACCGAAGAAATTGCGCAGTTAAGGAGATAACCCGATGCCGCGTTTTGCCGCCAATTTGTCGATGATGTTTACCGAAGCGCCGTTTATCGAGCGTTTTGCCGCTGCTGCCGAAGCCGGTTTTCAGGCCGTTGAGTTTCTGTTCCCCTACGGCTTTGCCGCCAGCGAGATTAAAGCCCAGCTATCGCGTCATGATCTGACGCTGGCGCTGTTTAATACTTCGGCGGGCGATACCGCGGCGGGCGAGTGGGGACGTGCCGTGCTACCGGGGCGCGAACACGACGCGCGCGCCGATATTGAACTGGCTCTGGAATACGCTCTGGCGCTGGAATGCGAGCAGGTTCACATCATGGCGGGCGTCGTGCCGGATGGCGCTGATGGCGCACGTTATCGCGCCACGTTTATCGATAATTTGCGTTATGCCGCCGACCGGTTTGCCGCCCACGATAAACGTATTTTGATCGAAGCGCTGAGTCCCGGCGTTAAACCCGGCTACCTCTTTTCCAGCCAATATCAGGCGCTGGGCATCGCAGAAGAGGTTGACCGCCCGAATGTGTTCATCCAGCTCGACACTTTCCATGCGCAAAAAGTGGATGGCAATTTGAGTCACCTGATTCGCGAGTACGCGGGCCGCTATGCCCATGTACAAATCGCCTCGCTACCGGACAGACATGAACCGGATGATGGCGAGATCAACTACCCGTGGCTGTTCCGGCTGTTCGATGACGTAGGTTATCGCGGCTGGATAGGCTGCGAATACCAACCACGGAATACCACTCAGGACGGGCTTGGCTGGTTTAACGCCTGGCGCTAACCCTGAACTACCCTACACAACAATAAAGAGGACATCCGGATGCAGATTATCATTACCGGCGGGGGCGGCTTTTTAGGCCAGAAACTCGCAAGCGCCTTATTAAACTCATCGCTGGCGTTTAACGAACTGCTTCTTGTTGATTTAAAAATGCCTGCACGGTTATCAGATTCCCCTCGTTTACGCTGCCTGGAAGCTGACTTAACCCAGCCGGGCGTGCTGGAGAATGTGATTACCGCTAATACCTCTGTTGTTTATCATCTCGCTGCGATTGTCAGCAGTCATGCGGAAGACGATTTCGATCTGGGATGGAAAGTTAACCTGGATCTTACCCGCCAGTTACTTGAGGCGTGTCGTCGGCAACCGCAGAAAATTCGTTTTGTCTTCTCCAGCTCGCTTGCCGTTTATGGCGGTACGCTGCCGGAATGCGTCACCGATACCACCGCGCTCACGCCGCGCTCGTCTTATGGCGCGCAGAAGGCCGCCTGTGAACTGTTGGTCAACGACTATACCCGCAAAGGCTATGTGGATGGGCTGGCGCTGCGTTTGCCGACGATCTGTGTTCGCCCGGGTAAACCAAACCGCGCCGCCTCTTCTTTTGTCAGCGCGATTATTCGTGAACCGTTGCAGGGCGAGACGACCGTCTGCCCGGTATCGGAAAGTTTGCGGCTGTGGATTTCCAGCCCGGCGACGGTGATCCATAACCTGTCGCTGGCCGCAACGTTACCCGCGCCTGGCGAGGCGAGCAGCATCAACTTACCGGGGATCAGCGTAACCGTGGGCGAGATGCTGGAAACGTTGCGTCAGGCGGGCGGTCAGGCGGCGCGCGATCGGGTTACGCATCAGCGCGACGAAGGCGTCGAGAAAATTGTCGCCTCCTGGCCGGGACGTATCGATAACCAGCGTGCGCTGGCGTTAGGTTTTGTCGCCGATAAACGCTTCGATGACATTATTGAACGCTTTCGACAAGATGATATGGAGGGGAGGTCATGACAAGTTTACCGACCCCAATTATCGGCCTGATCGTTGCCGTTTTCGTGCTGGTATGGCTGGTGTTACGCACCCGTGTTCATGCGCTGATCGCGATGCTGGCGGCGGCCTGCATCGCCGGTCTGTTGGGGGGAATGGGCATTGATAAAACGCTCTCTGTCATCACCAGCGGATTCGGTACGACGCTGGGCAGCATTGGCCTGGTGATTGGTCTCGGCGTAATGATGGGGCGCTTGCTGGAGGTTTCCGGCGCGGCGGAGCGTATCGCCTGGAGCTTTATCAAATGGCTGGGGAAACGCCGTGAAGAGTGGGCGCTGGCAATCACGGGTTATATTGTCAGCATCCCCATTTTCGTCGATTCCGCTTTTGTCATTCTTTATCCGGTGGCGAAAGCGCTGGCGAAAAGCGGTAAGCGTTCGCTACTGACGCTGGGCGTCGCGCTGGCGGGCGGGCTGGTGGTCACTCACCATACGGTACCTCCCACGCCCGGTCCGCTGGGGGTAGCCGGAATTTTTAACGTCGACATCGGCGCAATGTTATTGACCGGGATGGCGCTGGCGGTGCCCTGTGTGATCGGCATTGTGTTCTATGCGCAGTGGCTGGATAAACGCTACCCTGATTTCGTGCCGCGCACGCTGAACGCCGATGAAGTCAATGCCGCGCTGGAGCAGTACAATAAAGAGAAAGAGCAAAAGGATCTGCCGAGCCTGACGCTCTCTCTGCTGCCTATTGTGGTGCCGATCGTGCTGATCTTCCTGAAGGCTATCTGTTCCACCCTCGCCACTGTAGAAGGATGGTCCGGCCTGGCGACGCATCCGGTGGTACAGGCAATCAACTTTGTGGGAAGTCCAGTGATCGCGTTGGCCATCAGCGTTCTGCTGGCGGTGTATACGCTGGTGCCGCGTATGGATAAACATACCACCGCAGAGCGTCTGGAAGAGGGCTTGCAAAGCGCCGGGATTATCTTACTGGTCACGGGCGCTGGCGGCGCGTTGGGCGCGATCCTGCGCGACAGCGGCGCGGGGCAACAGCTGGCGGAGCAGGTTGCCAACCTGCCGATCTCGCCGATCCTGATCCCGTTTATCGTGGCGACGCTGGTACGCCTGATTCAGGGATCGGGGACGGTGGCGATGATCACTGCCGCCTCGATTTCCGCGCCGATCCTGGCGCAGATCCCCGGCATCAATATGTTGCTTGCCGCTCAGGCCGCAACGATGGGGTCGCTGTTCTTCGGCTACTTCAACGATAGCCTGTTCTGGGTGGTTAACCGCATGATGGGCGTCTCTGATGTCAAACAGCAGATGGTGGTTTGGTCTGTACCGACGACCATTGCCTGGGCGATTGGCGGCACCGGCGTGGCGCTGATTAACCTGCTGTTCGGTTCCGGCGGCAGTTGGCTCGATCCGTTACTGCCGATTGTCGTTCTGGCGGCAATTATGCTGTGGGTGCGTTGGCAGGCGCAGGGGATCAAAGACAAGCTGGTAGTTAAGGATTAAGACGGTATTATCCGTCCGGGAGCGCAATGCTCCCGGACTGGCTACAATGATGGGGCGTGCTCCCCGCAATCCCATTGCGAACGTAAAAAATCAATAAATGCGCGTACTTTTGTCGATACATGGCGGGCGTCCGGGTAAACGGCATAAATGCCCTGACGGGGAAAATGATAGTCGGGTAACAGGTGAATTAACGTTCCCTCCTCCAGTGCGGTGTTGACTAACCATTGCGGCAGTAATGCGACGCCGCTTCCTGCGAGAGCGAAGGCCATCAGCGAGCGCGCGCTGTCGACAGAAATTTTGCCGGCTTTGCTTATCTCCAGGCGTGAGTGTTGGCCATGATTATTCGTTACTGTCCACCGTAGCGGCGTAGGTAATCGCTCATGAATAATCCATTCCGCCTGAGCCAACGACTCCAGCGACGACACGGGGTGGCGGGCGAGCCACTGCGGCGCGGCGACCGGCAGAATGGTAAAGCGGGATATCAGCGCGGCGCGATAGCGGGAGTCGGCCAGCGAGCCAAGCCGAATCGCCACATCAAAGCGCTCGGCAATTAAATCGGCATGATGTGATGAGGACATATGCCGAATACGGAGATCGGGATGGCGCTGACTAAACTGCGCCAGTACCGGAATGACCACCTGTTCGCCAAACTCGGGCGTAGTGGTAATACGTAACTCGCCGCCCAGCCCACTATGGCTGGCACGCACTTCATCCTGCAAATTTTTCGCTGCATTGAGTAAATTCATGCCTTTTTGGTAAAAGAGGACGCCGGCGTCTGTGAGCGTCAGTCGTCGGGTGGAACGTAGCAGTAACGTTACGCCAAGCTCTTTTTCAAGCTGCCGAATATTAAAACTCACTACCGCTTTTGTTTGGCCCGATGCGGCGGCGGCGGCCGTGAAGCTGCCGCTATCTACCACGGCGATAAACAGCGACATACGCTGCAAATTGAGCATGGCGAGCTCCTTTACTGTCAAAATTATTTTGACAGTATATCGTTGAAGCGCGGACTTATCTGGCTTTCTCCGGACGGCTACATTAGCGCCTCTGACGGAGGATGCATAATGACGTATCGCAGTAAAGTGGCAGTGGTTTACCTGCTCGGCTTCTTTCTTGATCTGATTAATCTGTTTATTGCCAGCGTGGCTTTTCCTGCGATGTCCGTGGATCTGCATACGTCCATATCGGCGCTGGCATGGGTGAGTAACGGTTATATCGCAGGATTAACGCTGATCGTTCCGTTTAGCGCGTTTCTTTCGCGTTATCTCGGCGCACGACGGCTGATTATATTTTCGCTCATTCTGTTTAGCGTTGCCGCCGCTGCCGCAGGTTTTGCCGATTCCTTACACAGCCTTGTTTTCTGGCGTATTGTGCAGGGGGCGGGCGGTGGCTTATTGATCCCGGTTGGTCAGGCGTTAACCTGGCAACAGTTTAAACCGCATGAACGCGCTGGCGTGTCATCGGTTGTCATGATGGTGGCGCTACTGGCGCCGGCATGTTCGCCTGCGATTGGCGGGCTGCTGGTGGAAACGTGCGGCTGGCGCTGGATATTCTTTGCCACGCTGCCGGTGGCCGTTCTCACTTTATTGCTCGCTTATCGTTGGCTGAACGTCGCTTCGACGACAATGGTGTCAGCAAGATTGCTCCATCTGCCGTTGTTGACGGACAAGCTGCTGCGTTTTGCCATGATCGTCTATCTGTGTGTGCCGGGTATGTTCATTGGTATCAGCGTGGTCGGGATGTTTTATCTACAGAACGTCGCGCAGCTATCGCCTGCGGCGGCGGGGTCGCTGATGCTTCCCTGGTCGATCGCTTCATTTGTCGCCATTATGCTTACCGGACGTTACTTCAATCGGCTTGGGCCGCGTCCGCTGATTATCGTCGGCTGTCTTCTTCAGGCCGCAGGGATACTGCTTTTAACTAACGTTACGCCTGCGACATCGCACCGTGTACTGATGATTATATTCGCCTTAATGGGCGCTGGCGGCAGTTTGTGCAGCAGTACTGCGCAGAGTGGCGCTTTCCTGACTATTGCTCGCCGGGACATGCCTGACGCCAGCGCGCTATGGAATCTTAATCGTCAGATCAGCTTTTTCCTTGGCGCGACGCTGTTGACGCTGCTGTTAAATGCGCTCCAGCGCGTTATGTCGCTTGAGGTTGCTTATCGCTGGACCTTTATTGCCGCCGCCGGTATCACCCTGCTGCCCCTTATTTACGCTGTCTGTCTAAACAATAGACAGGCGCTTCTGTGCCTGAAAAAGGAAAGATCATGAATCCATATAAAGAAGAAATTATTCACGCCCATGCGGCGATTGAGAACTGGCTTAGTAAGGGGATGGGTAGCCTGGAGGCGTTGATAGCGCGTTTCGCTGTTGATTTTACGATGATAACGCCAGGAGGTATTTGTCTGGATTATCCGGCGCTGGGCGCTTTTTTCCAGGCGCAGCGCGCGTGTCGCCCGGGGCTGGTTATCGTGGTTGAGCACATTGACCTTGTGGCGGAGTGGCCGGAAGGCGCCGCGCTGCGTTATCGTGAGCGCCAGCAACTGCCGGGCCAGGCTGAGACGGTACGCTGGTCGACGGTCATTTTAAAAAGCGAAAGAGGACGGATAGTCTGGCGTCATTTACACGAAACAACAGTCACAGCCTGAAAAGCCTGTTCCTGCGCGCAGACCCGATAGCGCGGCGCTATCGGGTCTGACACGTTTACACCAGACTTTTCAGCCGATAGATCCACTCCAGCGCCTGGCGTGGCGTCAGGGAGTCCGGATCGAGATTCTCCAGCGCTTCAACGGCAGGCGATGTCTCCTCCGGGGCGGCAAGCAACGACATTTGCGTGCCGTCCACCTGCGTTGCCGCCGCATTGGGCGAGATGCTTTCCAGCTCGCGGAGTTTCTGGCGCGCGCGTTTGATGACTTCTTTAGGGACGCCCGCAAGCGCCGCGACCGCCAGGCCATAGCTCTTACTTGCCGCGCCGTCCTGCACGCTGTGCATAAACGCGATAGTATCGCCGTGTTCCAGCGCATCCAGGTGGACGTTCGCCACGCCTTCCATTTTCTCCGGTAATTGGGTCAGCTCGAAGTAGTGGGTAGCGAACAGCGTTAACGCTTTAATCTTATTCGCGAGATTCTCCGCGCAGGCCCAGGCCAACGACAGCCCGTCATACGTGGAGGTACCGCGCCCGATTTCATCCATCAATACCAGACTGTTTTCCGTGGCATTATGCAGAATGTTCGCGGTTTCGGTCATCTCCACCATAAAGGTCGAACGCCCGGAGGCCAGGTCATCCGCTGCGCCGACGCGGGTAAAAATACGGTCGATGGGGCCGATTTCCACGTTTTGCGCCGGAACGTAACTGCCGATATAGGCCAGTAGGGCGATCAATGCCGTTTGCCGTATATAGGTACTTTTACCGCCCATATTGGGGCCGGTAATGATCAACATCCGGCGCTGCGGCGACAGATTGAGCGGGTTAGCGATAAACGGCTCATTCAGTACCTGTTCAACCACCGGGTGGCGACCTTCGGTAATACGGATACCGGGTTTATCGGTAAATGTTGGGCAGGTGTAATTCAGCGTCCAGGCGCGTTCGGCCAGGTTAACCAGCACATCCAGCTCCGCCAGCGCGTTGGCGCTCTGCTGTAAATCGGCCAGATGCGGCAACAGCAGATCAAACAATTCGTCATATAGCTGTTTTTCCAGCGCCAGCGCTTTGCCTTTCGAGGTCAGAACTTTATCTTCGTACTCTTTAAGCTCAGGAATAATGTAGCGTTCGGCATTTTTCAGCGTCTGGCGACGCACATAATTGATGGGCGCCAGATGGCTTTGACCACGGCTAATCTGAATGTAATAACCATGTACCGCGTTATAGCCGACTTTCAGCGTATCCAGCCCGGTACGCTCGCGTTCGCGAATTTCCAGACGATCGAGATAATCGGTGGCGCCGTCCGCCAGCGCGCGCCATTCATCCAGCTCTTCATGGTAGCCGGGCGCAATAACGCCGCCGTCGCGGACCAGTACCGGCGGCGCGTCAATAATGGCGCGCTCCAGGAGGTCGCGCAGCTCGGCGAAATCGCCCATTTTTTTACGCAACGCCTGTACCGGCGCGCTGTCAACGGTTTCAAGCTGAGCGTGCAATTCCGGCAGTTGCTGAAAGGCGTGACGCATTCGGGCGAGATCGCGCGGACGCGCGGTGCGCAGCGCCAGACGCGCAAGGATACGCTCCAGATCGCCGACCTGACGCAGCACCGGTTGCAGTTCGCTGACGGTGTCCTGCAAGGCGCCGATGGTCTGCTGGCGTTCACGCAATATGTTGGTATTTCGTACCGGCATATGCAGCCAGCGTTTAAGCATTCGGCTACCCATTGGCGTCACGGTACAGTCAAGCACCGCGGCGAGGGTATTTTCGACACCGCCGGCCAGGTTTTGGGTAATTTCCAGATTGCGGCGGGTCGCGGCATCCATAATGATGCTGTCCTGCTGGCGTTCCATCGTAATGGAACGAATATGCGGCAGGGAGGTGCGCTGGGTATCTTTTACGTACTGTAACAGGCAGCCTGCCGCACATAATCCACGCGAGGCATTTTCGACGCCGAAACCGACCAGATCCCGCGTACCGAATTGCAGATTTAACTGCTGGCGGGCGGTATCAATCTCAAACTCCCACAACGGGCGACGGCGCAGACCCCGGCGTCCCTCTATTAACGCCATTTCAGCAAAATCTTCGGCATACAACAGTTCGGCGGGATTGGTGCGCTGCAGCTCTGCGGCCATCGTTTCACGGTCGGCGGGTTCGCTCAGACGAAAGCGCCCGGAGCTGATATCCAGCGTGGCGTAACCGTAGCCTTTACCATCCTGCCAGATAGCCGCCAGCAGGTTATCCTGACGCTCCTGTAACAGGGCTTCATCGCTGATGGTGCCAGGCGTAACGATACGCACGACCTTACGTTCAACGGGACCTTTGCTGGTGGCCGGATCGCCAATCTGTTCGCAAATAGCGACGGATTCGCCCTGATTGACCAGTTTCGCGAGGTAGTTTTCTACGGCGTGGTGCGGGATACCCGCCATAGGGATAGGTTCGCCAGCCGATGCGCCGCGTTTGGTCAGCGAAATATCGAGCAACTGCGACGCACGCTTTGCGTCGTCATAAAACAGCTCGTAAAAGTCTCCCATACGATAAAAGAGCAGGATCTCCGGATGCTGGGCTTTCAGCTTGAGATACTGCTGCATCATCGGGGTGTGGTTGGAGAAGTCCTTATCAAATGACTCATTCATATTGATTTTACTCGTTTTTTTATTCTTTCAAGTGCTCATGTGGCCCCGGGTAAAACCCTTATAAACTCACATAAACCCATAAATTTGTAGCTCACCTGTAGCCTAAAATGTGACAGGTTACATTCTCATCATTCCTGGACTACAACAGGGGTGATACTTTGAAAACAACTCTCAGCCAGCCTTTCATTATCAACAAGTTAAGTATCAATGTTAAGCCTGCATTCAGTCGCTCTGGAAAAATCGTTTTCGAAGCTAACCCAGCTCAAAAACTCTACATTGTTTTCGATGACCACAGAGAAGCTCCTGCTGGTTTCGGGGTAAAAGCCAGTTTGACGAAAAAAACCTACGTAATCCAGCGAAGAGTAGCCTCGTCAGATCGTAATGTCAGTGAGGGTAGGAAGCCAAGTTCTGTCTTGAAAGTAAAAGTTGGAAATGTGTTCGATTTTCCAAATATTGATGAAACAAGGCAAGTAGCCAGGCAATTAGTTCAGACCATGCTCGCAACAAAGAGAAATTCCAACAAAATTAAGAGGGAAACGGATGCTTCCAAACTCAAAATGAGACTGTAATTAAAATTGTGTTGCATGAAGGCAAGCCGATCCATTTCGCCACCACGGTTATTGCGCTTTCTTCCGATAGGTATCTGGAGCTGTGCGATCTTTACTCGTCTCAGGCGATCGGGTAACTACCTGCGTCGGATTACGGCTTCGTTTTTTTGGCCTGCGATCTTAATGCTGAAATGGGCAGAAAAACGCGAAATTTAGACGCTATTACGAATGGGCAATGGTACTTATTGAAGGCTATATCATTGCCCATAATTCAGGGGGGTAATATTATATGATAGAATTCTATGTTTGAATATATATCCTCAGAATACAAAATAAAGTAACGCTATCGTTGCGTATATTATATAATTCTATTTCCAGATTACTTTATTTTAAAAAAAGACAGATTGCCTGAACAGAAAGAACCTGTGTCAATGTAGATTTGATTGGCGAATGTTGTTGTGTAGTCAACAATCATATGGCCGAAGATGAAAGTATCCGCACCGCGTATTGGATGGATATTCCCCTGTAACGAACCAAGCAGACGATCGCGTGACCATAGAACGCTATCAATATCAACTTGCTTCCCATAATCGTAGCTGTCATCTGGATAATCGGCATGGGCAATCACGTACTTCTTTGAGGACGTTTCAACCTCTATGATGTGAGGACGCTGCTTAAAAGTTAGTAATAGCTCAGTGGCTTCTTGCCTGTCTTTTTCGGTGACCGAGTCGTACCAGTAACCACCGTTTACATACCAGAAATTGCCATCCTGTGTTTCAAAAGCGTCAAGCGCCATAGCTTCATGATTACCCACTACAGAAATAAACCATGAGGCATTTAACAGTCTCAGTGTTTCAAGGTTTTCTTTTCCTCGATCAATGTTATCTCCAGTGGAGATCAAGAGATCGGTATCAGGAGAGAAATTTAATTGAGCCAGTCTGGTTAACAATAAGGAGTAACATCCATGAATATCACCAACGACCCAAATGTGGCGATAGAGATCGCTGTTGATGTCAGCATAACGAATTAATTCCATGATGTTCCTATAGCACAATTTTGGAGTCTGGTATTATAACAAAGAAGTAGGGTAATATTAATTTTTATTGTTTAAAATACACAGTTATTAAAATAGCCTACAAGCTAGAAATGAACAGAGAATATATATTTTATGAATTGGTTAATTAAAGTAGACGATGTGCTTAAAAGATGCACGATTTCTTGCGCAACACTTTATTGATTAATTGCAAAGGCATACTTTCCCATTCAGCGGAAACTCTATCCCGAAGGGGCTTTGTTGAATAAATAGAACTTTCAGGAGATTGGCGGATCTAATCGTTACTGTCGTTTCAGCATCGGGTTCCGATGGCAAAGCAAAAGTTTAAAATCAACATCGGAGCGGCAGCAATGAGGTCTGGAAAAGAAAGTGGGCTATCACCGTCGTTCAGTGGCGGAAACGGTCATGTTCCGTATCAAAACCTTGCTGGGCGGCCATCTGAGCCTGCGGAACCATGACGCGCAGGTGGGTGAAGTGATGGCGATGGTCAAAGCGCTGAACCGGATGACGTTGTTGGCAATGCCGACCAGCGTCAGGCTCGTATAACGAGTGCTCCGGTGGGAGTCCTGTATCCTTATCGTTGGCCGATTCTGAATTATTCAACAAAGCCTCATGTTGTCATAACCTACCAGATGCAGATAAAGCAGCATAAAGCGTTTTAAACGACAGCAACAAGGAAAGGGGTTGATCGTTTAATGGTACTGCGCCAAATCCTTTGTACCAGTCGCAGACCTGTTTATTTTTGGCATCAATAAGCAGGGCTACGCCACCGACCTGCAAAGCCGCCTGTATGCAACGCTTTCCGGCAGATAACAAAAGTTGTGCTCCCAGCCCTTGCCCCTGCATAGATTTGTCTACGGCTAAACGACCCAGACGAAACACTGGCACATCGTATCTCCCTAATCCTTTGCTGATTGCGCCGGGAACCTGTGTATATATCAGTGATGCAGGACTGACTGAGTAAAAGCCGTGGATACGTGTAACATCCGAATTATCAAGCGCAACATAGGTTTTCGTTGTCCCTTTCTCATGATTTTGTCGTGCATGGCGTTGCAGGAATTGGTTCAGATCGGCATCCCCACAATCAAAATTCATTCGATTGTGGGTTTTCCCTATCGCGGCCTCATGCCAGTCTGTAAACATCATTTCTTCATGTCCGGCAGGGCGAAAGCAGCGGCAAGAAGCTTTTCATTCGGCGCTGGCGGGTTATCTAAAATTTCCATGATCATTTGAGTATCGCGCTCCGTCAGATATACCCGTTCGGCGGCATCAACAATCTTCTGTGCGACAGGTAGTACGTTACTGACCACAAAATCCGTCAGGTTGGTTTGCTGGATTGCCGCAGCGCGGACTATCAACTTTTTGGCATCCGTCGATACACGCAACGACAGCCTTTCGTTAGATTCTATAGCTATCTGAGGCATGGTTTTCATCCTCCTGTTTATGAACAATATGTACAATTATAATACATATATGTACGCTTTCAAGGCGTACATATGAGGCTGATATAGTCCAGACATGGCAAGAAGGTCGTTCACTGTCTTTAAACAGGGGATTAACTTCGGTTTATCGCGATTGCATTACTTTAATCTCACTGATTACGTATCATCAGGGAGTTTGCTAAATATATTCATGATTCTCTTTTTTGCCGTAACTGGTTGATTAATCCTACCCGCGTAGTATGGACACAACCCTAAGCGGCGGACATCTCCTGCTCACGTTCAGAAGAAGAGAGCTGAGTTTGCTGTTTGCTTCGCCAGCTGTAGAGCTGTGATTTATACAGGTTAAGCTCGCTGGTGGCAGCGGCCACCCCAATGCGTTCCGCCAGTTTCAGGGCTTTCAGGCGTGTGCTGCTTGCGTGGCTTATTGGTGGTTGATGCTGGTTTTGTCATGTGAGTCACCTCTTGCTTGAGCGTTTACTCACTTAGTTGCGTGTCCACTATTGATGGGTAAGTTCAAAAGAACGTTATCCGCGAAAAGTGGATGGGGTATCGTAAGAATGCCAACATGTGGGGCAAGAGGGGGATGTCAGTTTATCGCGATATACGAGACGATAGTTTGTCAGTATAAGTTTCGGCTATTTTCCCGAGTCTGGGAGGCAGTTCTTTATCGCAAATAAAAAAAAGCAGCAGCGAGGTGCTGCTGTATCAAAAAGCAGATTGATAAATGCAACGTAAGAGACAAATGGCCAACCGTAAAAGTGACCATAGCTATAATAATTATATTGATATTAAGTGGCAATGCAAAATATGGTCTTAATTATATCATGATGAGTTCAGCCAACGGTGATATGGCCTTATAAGGCTTGCAGTCTTTCATGGGCAGCAAGTAACGTCTGATATATGCTTAAATTCTTACTTCCGGGTTCAAGCAAAACTTTTTTAAATTCGGTCATGAGTTGCTCTTCATCTTCTTTCGAACGCATGTATTGTGGATGTTCCTGGAAGAAGGTGAGCGCCTGTTCTTTGGTTTGTTTATATTTTTCGCAAAAAATGCTTGAGCTGATTGCGCTATTTTTTGATGCGGAATTATCAGCGTTCTGGTTTGATAATGATTTATTCTTCGCAAGGTCTGACGGCACATACGGAAGAGACTGACACTCATCAATACTATTTGCGTTGGCCAGTTGCTCTTTCTGAGCGCCAGGTTGCTGTACCGGTTTGCTCACGGAGGAAGGGAGGGGCACCTGAGCACAGCCGATCAGTAAAAAGACAGGAAGACAGCTATAAAATTTTTTCATATTAACTCCAACTACAGAAGAATGAGGCGCCATGTTTTTACACAACCGTCAGAACGTTATCTGACAATAGTGATAAGGGGGCGAATGCGTTTCAGGAATGCTAGCAAAAAAAACTCCTGATATAAATAATTAATTCTCCATCCCGATGACAATATCTGAATTTTTGCTGCTGCAGAATAATAAGCCGGAATTTATACACTATGAGCTGATTTTCTATTTTAAATTATCAAGCGCTGTGCAAGTTGGCCAATTTAATTAGCGGGTGGCATCAGTTTCATAATGATTGCATCAGGATTTTGCCACCCGCTCCCGGTATCGTTTACATATTAAAATGATTTTTAACTGGTGCTGACAACTATGCTAAATACGCAGGAAGTACTTAAAGAAGGAGAGAAGCGGAAAATCCGCAGCCCGGAAGCATGGTTTATACAGACGTGTTCCGCGCAAAAGCTGCATATGTCATTTTCTGAAGGCCGACACAATGAAAATTGCCTGATTCAGGAAGGCGCGCTGCTTTTTTGCGAGCAGGCCGTTGTCGCACCAGTATCAGGAGACCTGGTTTTTCGACCGTTAAAAATTGAAGTACTCAGCAAATTACTGGCATTTATCGATGGCGCAGGGTTAGTGGACACGACATATGCTGAATCCGATAAATGGGTTTTGCTGAGTCCTGAGTTTCGCGCTATTTGGCAAGATCGTAAACGCTGCGAGTACTGGTTTTTGCAGCAAATTATTACTCCTTCTCCGGCCTTCAATAAGGTACTGGCGCTGTTACGAAAAAGCGAGAGTTACTGGTTGGTTGGCTATTTACTCGCTCAGTCAACCAGCGGCAACACGATGAGAATGCTGGGAGAAGACTATGGCGTTTCTTATACCCATTTTCGTCGTTTGTGCAGCAGAGCGTTGGGCGGAAAAGCGAAGAGTGAATTACGAAACTGGCGTATGGTGCAATCGCTGCTGAATAGTGTAGAAGGCCACGAGAACATCACCCAATTAGCCGTTAATCATGGTTACTCATCGCCTTCACATTTTTCTAGTGAGATCAAAGAGCTGATCGGCGTTTCGCCGCGGAAATTATCAAATATTATTCAATTGGCAGACAAATGAAGACACATATTCTTTTGGCCAGAGTGCTGGCATGTGCCGCGCTTGTTCTGGTTACACCTGGTTATTCTAGTGAAAAAATACCTGTAACGGGAAGTGGGTTTGTTGCGAAAGACGATAGCCTGCGGACATTTTTCGATGCCATGGCGCTACAGCTAAAGGAGCCTGTCATTGTTAGCAAAATGGCGGCACGAAAAAAAATTACGGGCAACTTTGAGTTTCACGATCCTAACGCATTACTGGAGAAGCTTTCCCTACAACTGGGGCTGATTTGGTATTTCGATGGGCAGGCTATCTATATTTATGACGCCAGTGAAATGCGCAATGCCGTGGTTTCTTTACGCAACGTCTCACTCAATGAGTTCAACAATTTTCTAAAACGCTCAGGTTTATATAACAAAAATTATCCGCTACGTGGCGATAACCGTAAAGGAACATTCTATGTTTCAGGGCCACCCGTTTATGTTGATATGGTGGTCAACGCCGCCACCATGATGGACAAGCAAAACGATGGTATTGAGCTGGGACGCCAGAAAATAGGGGTGATGCGTCTGAATAATACCTTCGTGGGCGATCGTACCTACAATCTGCGCGATCAGAAAATGGTTATCCCCGGTATTGCCACGGCCATTGAAAGGTTATTGCAGGGAGAGGAACAACCCTTAGGTAATATTGTCAGTAGCGAACCCCCGGCGATGCCAGCGTTTTCAGCGAATGGAGAAAAAGGTAAAGCAGCAAATTATGCCGGTGGCATGAGTCTGCAGGAAGCTTTAAAGCAAAACGCCGCGGCGGGCAATATTAAAATCGTGGCCTATCCGGATACCAACAGTTTGTTAGTAAAGGGAACGGCTGAGCAGGTGCATTTTATCGAAATGCTGGTTAAAGCGCTGGATGTCGCCAAACGTCACGTAGAATTATCCCTGTGGATTGTCGATCTTAATAAAAGCGATCTGGAGCGTTTGGGCACTTCATGGAGCGGCAGCATTACTATTGGGGACAAACTTGGCGTGTCGTTAAACCAGTCTTCAATAAGTACCCTCGATGGCAGTCGATTCATCGCCGCGGTAAATGCGTTAGAAGAGAAGAAACAGGCGACGGTGGTTTCGCGCCCGGTATTACTGACTCAGGAAAATGTTCCCGCTATTTTTGATAACAACAGAACGTTTTACACCAAGCTGATTGGGGAACGTAATGTGGCGCTTGAGCATGTAACATACGGAACAATGATCCGAGTGCTGCCCCGTTTTTCCGCAGATGGTCAGATAGAAATGTCGCTGGACATTGAAGATGGCAACGATAAGACGCCGCAATCTGATACTACCACCTCCGTAGATGCGTTACCCGAAGTCGGGCGAACGTTAATTAGCACTATTGCGAGAGTGCCGCACGGAAAAAGTTTGCTGGTCGGGGGTTATACACGGGATGCAAATACCGATACTGTCCAAAGTATTCCGTTTTTAGGCAAATTACCGCTTATTGGTAGCCTGTTCCGTTATTCCAGTAAGAATAAAAGTAATGTTGTTCGTGTGTTCATGATTGAACCAAAAGAAATTGTCGACCCGTTAACGCCGGATGCCAGCGAATCGGTAAACAATATTCTGAAGCAAAGCGGTGCCTGGAGTGGGGACGATAAGTTACAGAAATGGGTTCGTGTTTATCTGGATAGAGGTCAGGAGGTAATTAAATGATTCCTGGCTCAACCTCTGGTATTTCATTTTCCAGAATATTGTCCCGGCAGGCATCTCATCAGGATGCGACCCAGCATACTGATGCGCAACAGGCGGAAATACAACAGGCCGCAGAGGATTCGTCTCCAGGGGCGGAAGTACAAAAATTTGTCCAGTCGACGGACGAAATGTCAGCGGCGCTGGCGCAATTTCGTAACCGTCGCGATTATGAAAAAAAATCCAGTAATTTATCTAACAGTTTTGAACGCGTGCTGGAGGATGAGGCTTTACCGAAGGCGAAGCAAATATTAAAGCTAATTAGCGTACATGGCGGCGCGTTAGAAGATTTTTTACGTCAGGCGCGTAGCTTATTTCCTGACCCCAGTGATTTAGTCCTTGTGTTACGCGAATTGCTTCGTCGTAAAGACCTGGAAGAGATCGTGCGGAAAAAGCTGGAGTCGTTACTTAAGCACGTTGAAGAGCAAACCGATCCGAAGACCCTCAAGGCAGGGATTAATTGTGCGTTGAAGGCCCGGCTTTTTGGGAAAACATTATCGTTAAAACCAGGCTTATTGCGCGCCAGCTATCGGCAATTTATCCAGAGTGAATCACATGAAGTGGAGATTTACTCTGACTGGATAGCCAGTTATGGCTATCAACGTCGACTGGTGGTACTGGATTTTATCGAGGGTTCGCTATTAACCGATATTGACGCGAATGACGCCAGCTGTTCGCGTCTGGAGTTTGGCCAGCTTTTACGACGCCTGACGCAACTTAAAATGTTGCGCTCCGCTGACCTACTGTTTGTGAGTACATTGTTGTCGTATTCGTTTACCAAAGCGTTTAATGCGGAGGAGTCGTCGTGGTTACTACTGATGCTTTCGCTATTGCAACAGCCACATGAAGTGGATTCGCTGTTAGCCGATATTATAGGCTTGAATGCGTTATTGCTTAGTCATAAAGAACATGCATCCTTTTTGCAGATATTTTATCAAGTATGTAAAGCCATACCCTCTTCACTCTTTTATGAAGAATATTGGCAGGAAGAATTGTTAATGGCGTTACGTAGTATGACCGATATTGCCTACAAGCATGAAATGGCAGAACAGCGTCGTACTATTGAAAAGCTGTCTTAATTTAATATTAACAGGATACCTATAGTGCTGCTTTCTCTACTTAACAGTGCTCGTTTACGACCTGAATTACTGATTCTGGTACTAATGGTGATGATCATTTCTATGTTCGTCATTCCATTACCTACCTATCTGGTTGATTTCCTGATCGCACTGAATATCGTACTGGCGATATTGGTGTTTATGGGGTCGTTCTATATTGACAGAATCCTCAGTTTTTCAACGTTTCCTGCGGTACTGTTAATTACCACGCTCTTTCGTCTGGCATTATCGATCAGTACCAGCCGTCTTATCTTGATTGAAGCCGATGCCGGTGAAATTATCGCCACATTCGGGCAATTCGTTATTGGCGATAGCCTGGCGGTGGGTTTTGTTGTCTTCTCTATTGTCACCGTGGTTCAGTTTATCGTTATTACCAAAGGTTCAGAACGCGTCGCGGAAGTCGCGGCCCGATTTTCTCTGGATGGTATGCCCGGTAAACAGATGAGTATTGATGCCGATTTGAAGGCCGGTATTATTGATGCGGATGCTGCGCGCGAACGGCGAAGCGTACTGGAAAGGGAAAGCCAGCTTTACGGTTCCTTTGACGGTGCGATGAAGTTTATCAAAGGTGACGCTATTGCCGGCATCATTATTATCTTTGTGAACTTTATTGGCGGTATTTCGGTGGGGATGACCCGCCATGGTATGGATTTGTCCTCCGCCCTGTCTACTTATACCATGCTGACCATTGGTGATGGTCTTGTCGCCCAGATCCCCGCATTGTTGATTGCGATTAGTGCCGGTTTTATCGTGACTCGCGTAAATGGCGATAGCGATAATATGGGGCGGAATATCATGACGCAGCTGTTGAACAACCCATTTGTATTGGTTGTTACGGCTATTTTGACCATTTCAATGGGAACTCTGCCGGGATTCCCGCTGCCGGTTTTTGTTATTTTATCGGTGGTTTTAAGCGTACTCTTCTATTTTAAATTCCGTGAAGCAAAACGTAGCGCCGCCAAACCTAAAACCAGCAAAGGCGAGCAGCCGCTCAGTATTGAGGAAAAAGAAGGGTCGTCGTTGGGACTGATTGGCGATCTCGATAAAGTCTCTACAGAGACCGTACCGTTGATATTACTTGTGCCGAAGAGCCGGCGTGAAGATCTGGAAAAAGCTCAACTTGCGGAGCGTCTACGTAGTCAGTTCTTTATTGATTATGGCGTGCGCCTGCCGGAAGTATTGTTACGCGATGGCGAGGGCCTGGACGATAACAGCATCGTATTGTTGATTAATGAGATCCGTGTTGAACAATTTACGGTCTATTTTGATTTGATGCGAGTGGTAAATTATTCCGATGAAGTCGTGTCCTTTGGTATTAATCCAACAATCCATCAGCAAGGTAGCAGTCAGTATTTCTGGGTAACGCATGAAGAGGGGGAGAAACTCCGGGAGCTTGGCTATGTGTTGCGGAACGCGCTTGATGAGCTTTACCACTGTCTGGCGGTGACGCTGGCGCGCAACGTCAATGAATATTTCGGTATTCAGGAAACAAAACATATGCTGGACCAACTGGAAGCGAAATTTCCTGATTTACTTAAAGAAGTGCTCAGACATGCCACGGTACAACGTATATCTGAAGTTTTGCAGCGTTTGTTAAGCGAACGTGTTTCCGTGCGTAATATGAAATTAATTATGGAAGCGCTCGCATTGTGGGCGCCAAGAGAAAAAGATGTCATTAACCTTGTGGAGCATATTCGTGGAGCAATGGCGCGTTATATTTGTCATAAATTCGCCAATGGCGGCGAATTACGAGCAGTAATGGTATCTGCTGAGGTTGAGGATGTTATTCGCAAAGGGATCCGTCAGACCTCTGGCAGTACCTTCCTCAGCCTTGACCCGGAAGCCTCCGCTAATTTGATGGATCTCATTACACTTAAGTTGGATGATTTATTGATTGCACATAAAGATCTTGTCCTCCTTACGTCTGTCGATGTCCGTCGATTTATTAAGAAAATGATTGAAGGTCGTTTTCCGGATCTGGAGGTTTTATCTTTCGGTGAGATAGCAGATAGCAAGTCAGTGAATGTTATAAAAACAATATAAGGGCTTAATTAAGGAAAAGATCTATGCAACATTTGGATATCGCTGAATTAGTTCGTTCCGCACTGGAAGTAAGTGGTTGCGATCCTTCATTAATTGGAGGAATAGATAGCCATTCAACAATTGTTCTGGATTTATTTGCATTGCCAAGTATCTGTATCAGCGTCAAGGACGATGATGTATGGATCTGGGCGCAATTGGGTGCTGACAGCATGGTGGTATTACAACAGCGGGCTTATGAAATCTTAATGACCATAATGGAAGGATGCCATTTTGCCCGCGGCGGGCAATTACTACTGGGGGAGCAGAATGGGGAGCTAACGCTTAAAGCCTTAGTGCATCCGGATTTTTTATCTGACGGTGAAAAGTTCTCTACTGCCTTGAATGGGTTTTATAACTATCTGGAAGTTTTTAGTCGGTCGCTAATGAGATGAAAACACCTCGTTTACTGCAATATCTGGCCTACCCACAAAAAATAACCGGCCCAATTATTGAGGCGGAATTGCGCGATGTGGCCATTGGCGAACTGTGTGAAATACGCCGTGGCTGGCACCAAAAACAGGTTGTTGCACGTGCGCAGGTGGTTGGCTTACAGCGGGAACGCACCGTGCTGAGCCTTATCGGCAATGCCCAGGGGCTGAGCCGCGATGTCGTGCTTTATCCCACTGGACGTGCGTTATCGGCGTGGGTGGGATACTCAGTATTAGGCGCGGTGTTGGATCCGACGGGGAAAATCGTTGAGCGTTTTACCCCTGAAGTGGCGCCGATTAGCGAAGAACGCGTTATTGATGTCGCACCGCCTTCTTACGCTTCGCGCGTTGGCGTCCGTGAACCGCTGATTACCGGTGTGCGCGCGATTGACGGGTTATTGACCTGTGGCGTAGGCCAGCGAATGGGCATTTTTGCCTCCGCAGGATGCGGTAAGACCATGCTGATGCATATGCTGATCGAGCAAACGGAGGCGGATGTCTTTGTTATTGGTCTTATCGGTGAACGAGGCCGTGAGGTCACTGAATTCGTGGATATGTTGCGCGCTTCGCATAAGAAAGAAAAATGCGTGCTGGTTTTTGCCACTTCCGATTTCCCCTCGGTCGATCGCTGCAATGCGGCGCAACTGGCGACAACCGTAGCGGAATATTTTCGCGACCAGGGAAAACGGGTCGTGCTTTTTATCGATTCCATGACCCGTTATGCGCGTGCTTTGCGAGACGTGGCACTGGCGTCGGGAGAGCGTCCGGCCCGTCGAGGTTATCCCGCCTCCGTATTCGATAATTTGCCCCGCTTGCTGGAACGCCCCGGGGCGACCAGCGAGGGAAGCATTACTGCCTTTTATACGGTACTGCTGGAAAGCGAGGAAGAGGCGGACCCGATGGCGGATGAAATTCGCTCTATCCTTGACGGTCACCTGTATCTGAGCAGAAAGCTGGCCGGGCAGGGACATTACCCGGCAATCGATGTACTGAAAAGCGTAAGCCGCGTTTTTGGACAAGTCACGACGCCGACACATGCTGAACAGGCATCTGCCGTGCGTAAATTAATGACGCGTCTGGAAGAGCTCCAGCTTTTCATTGACTTGGGAGAATATCGTCCTGGCGAAAATATCGATAACGATCGGGCGATGCAGATGCGGGATAGCCTGAAAGCCTGGTTATGCCAGCCGGTAGCGCAGTATTCATCCTTTGATGACACGTTGAGCGGTATGAATGCATTCGCTGACCAGAATTAAAGTATTGCAGCGGCGCTGTACGGTATTTCATTCACAGTGTGAGTCGATATTACTTCGCTATCAGGATGAGGACCGCGGGCTGCAGGCCGAGGAGGAGGCGATCCTTGAACAAATAGCGGGTCTGAAATTGTTATTAGATACGCTGCGTGCAGAAAACAGACAGCTCAGTCGTGAGGAAATTTATACGTTATTACGTAAGCAGTCTATTGTTCGCCGGCAGATAAAAGATTTAGAACTCCAGATTATACAAATTCAGGAAAAACGGAGCGAGCTGGAAAAGAAAAGGGAAGAGTTTCAGAAAAAAAGTAAATATTGGTTGCGCAAAGAAGGGAACTATCAACGCTGGATAATCCGTCAGAAAAGACACTATATCCAGCGAGAGATACAGCAGGAAGAGGCCGAGTCAGAGGAGATAATTTAATGGGCGATGTGTCAGCTGTCAGTTCATCCGGGAACATTTTACTGCCGCAGCAGGATGAGGTTGGCGGTTTATCAGAAGCATTAAAAAAAGCGGTGGAAAAACATAAGACAGAATATTCCGGTGATAAAAAAGATCGCGACTATGGTGATGCTTTCGTAATGCATAAAGAAACGGCTTTACCGGTATTACTGGCGGCATGGCGACATGGCGCGCCAGCGAAATCAGAACATCACAATGGCAACGTTTCTGGTCTGCATCATAACGGAAAAGGCGAACTCAGGATTGCTGAAAAACTGTTGAAAGTCACTGCTGAAAAATCTGTCGGTTTGATTTCTGCGGAGGCCAAAGCAGATAAATCCGCAGCGTTGCTATCGTCTAAAAATAGGCCGTTAGAAAGCGTAAGCGGTAAAAAATTATCTGCTGATTTAAAAGCTGTGGAATCCGTTAGTGAAGTAACCGATAACGCCACGGGAATCTCTGACGATAATATCAAGGCATTGCCTGGGGATAATAAAGCCATCGCGGGCGAAGGCGTTCGTAAAGAGGGCGCGCCGCTGGCGCGGGATGTCGCACCTGCCCGAATGGCCGCAGCCAATACCGGTAAGCCTGAAGATAAAGATCATAAAAAGGTTAAAGATGTTTCTCAGCTTCCGCTGCAACCAACCACTATCGCCGATCTTAGCCAATTAACCGGCGGCGATGAAAAAATGCCTTTAGCGGCGCAATCAAAGCCGATGATGACTATTTTTCCCACTGCCGATGGCGTGAAAGGAGAGGATAGCTCGCTGACTTACCGTTTTCAGCGCTGGGGAAATGACTATTCCGTCAATATTCAGGCGCGGCAAGCAGGGGAGTTTTCGTTAATACCGTCAAATACGCAGGTTGAACATCGTTTGCATGATCAATGGCAAAACGGTAATCCCCAGCGCTGGCACCTGACGCGAGACGATCAACAAAATCCGCAGCAGCAACAGCACAGACAGCAATCTGGCGAGGAGGATGACGCCTGATGTCATTGCGTGTGAGACAGATTGATCGTCGCGAATGGCTATTGGCGCAAACCGCGACAGAATGCCAGCGCCATGGCCGGGAAGCTACGCTGGAATATCCGACGCGACAGGGAATGTGGGTTCGGTTGAGCGATGCAGAAAAACGGTGGTCGGCCTGGATTAAACCTGGGGACTGGCTTGAGCATGTCTCTCCCGCTCTGGCGGGGGCGGCGGTTTCTGCTGGCGCTGAGCACCTGGTCGTTCCCTGGCTTGCTGCAACAGAGCGACCGTTTGAGTTGCCCGTGCCGCATTTGTCCTGTCGGCGTTTATGCGTAGAGAACCCCGTGCCGGGAAGCGCGCTGCCGGAAGGGAAATTGTTGCACATTATGAGCGATCGGGGCGGCCTGTGGTTTGAGCATCTTCCTGAACTGCCTGCAGTCGGGGGCGGCAGGCCGAAAATGCTGCGTTGGCCGTTGCGCTTTGTAATCGGTAGCAGTGATACGCAGCGTTCGTTGCTGGGCCGAATCGGGATCGGAGATGTACTCCTGATTCGTACTTCCCGTGCGGAAGTTTATTGCTACGCGAAAAAGTTAGGTCATTTCAACCGTGTTGAAGGGGGAATTATTGTGGAAACGTTAGATATTCAACATATCGAAGAAGAAAATAATACAACTGAAACTGCAGAAACTCTGCCTGGCTTGAACCAATTGCCCGTCAAACTGGAATTTGTTTTGTATCGTAAGAACGTTACCCTCGCCGAACTCGAAGCCATGGGGCAGCAACAGCTATTATCACTGCCGACCAATGCTGAACTTAACGTTGAAATTATGGCGAATGGTGTTTTGCTGGGTAATGGCGAACTGGTACAGATGAATGACACCTTAGGCGTTGAGATCCATGAATGGCTGAGCGAGTCTGGTAATGGGGAATGATATCTCATTAATTGCCTTACTGGCATTTTCCACCCTGTTGCCATTTATTATTGCGTCAGGAACCTGTTTCGTTAAATTTTCTATTGTATTTGTCATGGTGCGTAACGCCCTGGGATTGCAGCAGATACCTTCAAATATGACGCTTAACGGCGTCGCATTGCTGCTTTCTATGTTTGTTATGTGGCCCATAATGCATGATGCCTACGTCTATTTTGAGGACGAAGATGTCACCTTTAATGATATTTCGTCATTAAGTAAACACGTTGATGAAGGTCTGGATGGTTATCGCGATTATCTGATCAAATATTCAGATCGCGAGTTAGTCCAGTTTTTTGAAAACGCGCAACTGAAGCGTCAGTATGGAGAAGAGACCGAGACGGTAAAGCGTGACAAAGATGAAATTGAAAAACCATCAATATTTGCGTTATTACCTGCTTATGCGCTGAGCGAAATAAAAAGCGCGTTTAAAATTGGTTTTTATCTCTATTTGCCCTTTGTCGTCGTCGACCTGGTGGTATCCAGCGTGCTACTGGCGCTGGGGATGATGATGATGAGTCCGGTGACGATATCTACACCTATTAAGCTGGTGCTTTTTGTCGCGCTTGATGGCTGGACCTTACTGTCTAAGGGATTGATATTACAGTATATGGACATTGCAACATGACATCATTACGAGACGGGATAGTTAAATGGATGATTTAGTGTTTGCAGGTAATAAGGCGCTCTATCTTGTTTTGATCCTGTCAGGGTGGCCGACGATTGTCGCAACGATTATCGGCCTCCTGGTAGGGTTATTCCAGACGGTAACGCAATTACAGGAACAGACGCTGCCTTTTGGCATTAAATTACTTGGCGTGTGTTTGTGCTTGTTTTTACTCTCTGGCTGGTATGGCGAAGTTTTACTCTCTTACGGGCGTCAGGTGATATTCCTGGCGTTGGCTAAGGGGTAAAAAATGTTTTACGCGTTGTACTTTGAAATTCATCACCTGGTTGCGTCTGCGGCGCTAGGGTTTGCTCGCGTGGCGCCGATTTTTTTCTTCCTGCCGTTTTTGAATAGCGGGGTATTAAGCGGCGCGCCGAGAAACGCCATTATCATCCTGGTGGCATTGGGAGTATGGCCGCATGCATTGAACGAGGCGCCGCCGTTTTTATCGGTGGCGATGATCCCGTTAGTTCTGCAAGAAGCGGCGGTAGGCGTCATGCTGGGCTGTCTGCTGTCATGGCCTTTTTGGGTTATGCATGCGCTGGGTTGTATTATCGATAACCAGCGAGGGGCAACGCTAAGTAGCAGTATCGATCCGGCAAACGGTATTGATACCTCGGAAATGGCTAATTTCCTGAATATGTTTGCCGCTGTCGTTTATTTACAAAACGGCGGTCTGGTCACGATGGTTGACGTGTTAAATAAAAGCTATCAGCTATGCGATCCGATGAACGAGTGCACGCCTTCATTACCGCCGCTATTAACGTTTATTAATCAGGTGGCTCAAAACGCGTTGGTTCTGGCCAGCCCGGTGGTATTAGTGCTGTTGCTGTCAGAAGTATTCCTGGGTTTATTGTCGCGCTTTGCTCCGCAAATGAACGCTTTTGCGATTTCACTGACGGTAAAAAGCGGCATTGCCGTTTTAATTATGCTGCTTTATTTCTCTCCGGTACTACCGGACAATGTACTGCGACTCTCTTTCCAGGCCACAGGGTTAAGCAGTTGGTTTTACGAGCGAGGGGCGACGCATGTCCTCGAATAAAACAGAAAAACCGACTAAAAAACGGCTGGAAGACTCCGCTAAAAAAGGCCAGTCATTTAAAAGTAAAGATCTCATTATCGCCTGCCTGACGCTGGGAGGAATTGCCTATCTGGTGTCGTATGGCTCATTTAATGAGTTTATGGGGATAATTAAGATCATTATTGCGGATAATTTTGATCAGAGCATGGCTGACTACAGTTTGGCCGTTTTTGGGATAGGGTTAAAATATCTGATTCCATTTATGCTGCTCTGCTTAGTGTGTTCCGCATTACCGGCGTTATTACAGGCCGGTTTTGTGCTGGCGACAGAAGCATTAAAGCCTAATTTATCGGCGTTAAACCCGGTAGAAGGGGCAAAAAAACTTTTTAGTATGCGCACGGTTAAAGATACGGTCAAAACCCTACTGTATCTCTCATCCTTTGTGGTGGCCGCCATCATTTGCTGGAAGAAATATAAGGTTGAAATCTTTTCTCAGCTAAATGGCAATATTGTAGGTATTGCCGTCATTTGGCGTGAACTTCTCCTCGCATTGGTATTAACTTGCCTTGCTTGCGCATTGATTGTCTTATTATTGGATGCTATTGCGGAATATTTCCTGACCATGAAAGATATGAAAATGGATAAGGAAGAAGTGAAGCGTGAAATGAAGGAGCAGGAAGGGAACCCAGAGGTTAAATCTAAAAGACGTGAAGTTCATATGGAAATTCTGTCTGAACAGGTGAAATCTGATATTGAAAACTCACGCCTGATTGTTGCCAACCCCACGCATATTACGATCGGGATTTATTTTAAACCCGAATTGATGCCGATTCCGATGATCTCGGTGTATGAAACGAATCAGCGCGCACTGGCCGTCCGCGCCTATGCGGAGAAGGTTGGCGTACCTGTGATCGTCGATATCAAACTGGCGCGCAGTCTTTTCAAAACCCATCGCCGTTATGATCTGGTGAGTCTGGAAGAAATTGATGAAGTTTTACGTCTTCTGGTTTGGCTGGAAGAGGTAGAAAACGCGGGCAAAGACGTTATTCAGCCACAAGAAAACGAGGTACGGCATTGAGCCGCGTAAAGCAGTAGCGATGTATTCATTGGGCGTTTTTTGAATGTTCACTAACCACCGTCGGGGTTTAATAACTGCATCAGATAAACGCAGTCGTTAAGTTCTACAAAGTCGGTGACAGATAACAGGAGTAAGTAATGGATTATCAAAATAATGTCAGCGAAGAACGTGTTGCGGAAATGATTTGGGATGCCGTTAGTGAAGGCGCCACGCTAAAAGACGTTCACGGGATCCCTCAAGATATGATGGACGGTTTATATGCTCATGCTTATGAGTTTTATAACCAGGGACGACTGGATGAAGCTGAGACATTCTTTCGTTTCTTATGCATTTATGATTTTTACAATCCCGATTACACCATGGGGCTGGCGGCGGTATGCCAACTGAAAAAACAATTTCAGAAAGCATGTGACCTTTATGCAGTAGCGTTTACGTTACTTAAAAATGATTATCGCCCCGTCTTTTTTACCGGGCAGTGTCAATTATTAATGCGTAAGGCGGCAAAAGCCAGACAGTGTTTTGAACTTGTCAATGAACGTACTGAAGATGAGTCTCTGCGGGCAAAAGCGTTGGTCTATCTGGAGGCGCTAAAAACGGCGGAGACAGAGCAGCACAGTGAACAAGAAAAGGAATAATTATGGTAAATGACGCAAGTAGCATTAGCCGTAGCGGATATACCCAAAATCCGCGCCTCGCTGAGGCGGCTTTTGAAGGCGTTCGTAAGAACACGGACTTTTTAAAAGCGGCGGATAAAGCTTTTAAAGATGTGGTGGCAACGAAAGCGGGCGACCTTAAAGCCGGAACAAAGTCCGGCGAGAGCGCTATTAATACGGTGGGTCTAAAGCCGCCTACGGACGCCGCCCGGGAAAAACTCTCCAGCGAAGGGCAATTGACATTACTGCTTGGCAAGTTAATGACACTACTGGGCGATGTTTCGCTGTCTCAACTGGAGTCTCGTCTGGCGGTATGGCAGGCGATGATTGAGTCACAAAAAGAGATGGGGATTCAGGTATCGAAAGAATTCCAGACGGCTCTGGGAGAGGCTCAGGAGGCGACGGATCTCTATGAAGCCAGCATCAAAAAGACGGATACCGCCAAGAGTGTTTATGACGCTGCGGCCAAAAAACTGACGCAGGCGCAAAATAAATTGCAATCGCTGGACCCGGCTGACCCCGGCTATGCACAAGCTGAAGCCGCGGTAGAACAGGCCGGAAAAGAAGCGACAGAGGCGAAAGAGGCCTTAGATAAGGCCACGGATGCGACGGTTAAAGCAGGCACAGACGCTAAAGCGAAAGCCGAGAAAGCGGATAACATTCTGACCAAATTCCAGGGAACGGCTAATGCCGCCTCTCAGAATCAGGTTTCCCAGGGTGAGCAGGATAATCTGTCAAATGTCGCCCGCCTCACTATGCTCATGGCCATGTTTATTGAGATTGTGGGCAAAAATACGGAAGAAAGCCTGCAAAACGATCTTGCGCTTTTCAACGCCTTGCAGGAAGGGCGTCAGGCGGAGATGGAAAAGAAATCGGCTGAATTCCAGGAAGAGACGCGCAAAGCCGAGGAAACGAACCGCATTATGGGATGTATCGGGAAAGTCCTCGGCGCGCTGCTAACCATTGTCAGCGTTGTGGCCGCTGTTTTTACCGGTGGGGCGAGTCTGGCGCTGGCTGCGGTGGGACTTGCGGTAATGGTGGCCGATGAAATTGTGAAGGCGGCGACGGGGGTGTCGTTTATTCAGCAGGCGCTAAACCCGATTATGGAGCATGTGCTGAAGCCGTTAATGGAGCTGATTGGCAAGGCGATTACCAAAGCGCTGGAAGGATTAGGCGTCGATAAGAAAACGGCAGAGATGGCAGGCAGCATTGTTGGTGCGATTGTTGCCGCTATTGCGATGGTAGCGGTCATTGTGGTGGTCGCAGTTGTCGGGAAAGGCGCGGCGGCGAAACTGGGTAACGCGCTGAGCAAAATGATGGGCGAAACGATTAAGAAGTTGGTGCCTAACGTGCTGAAACAGTTGGCGCAAAACGGCAGCAAACTCTTTACCCAGGGGATGCAACGTATTACTAGCGGCCTGGGTAATGTGGGTAGCAAGATGGGCCTGCAAACGAATGCCTTAAGTAAAGAGCTGGTAGGTAATACCCTAAATAAAGTGGCGTTGGGCATGGAAGTCACGAATACCGCAGCCCAGTCAGCCGGTGGTGTTGCCGAGGGCGTATTTATTAAAAATGCCAGCGAGGCGCTTGCTGATTTTATGCTCGCCCGTTTTGCCATGGATCAGATTCAGCAGTGGCTTAAACAATCCGTAGAAATATTTGGTGAAAACCAGAAGGTAACGGCGGAACTGCAAAAAGCCATGTCTTCTGCGGTACAGCAAAATGCGGATGCTTCGCGTTTTATTCTGCGCCAGAGTCGCGCATAAAAACTGCCAAAATAAAGGGAGAAAAATATGTTAATTAGTAATGTGGGAATAAATCCCGCCGCTTATTTAAATAATCATTCTGTTGAGAATAGTTCACAGACAGCTTCGCAATCCGTTAGCGCTAAAGATATTCTGAATAGTATTGGTATTAGCAGCAGTAAAGTCAGTGACCTGGGGTTGAGTCCTACACTGAGCGCGCCTGCGCCAGGGGTATTAACGCAAACCCCCGGAACGATCACGTCCTTTTTAAAAGCCAGTATTCAAAATACCGACATGAATCAGGATTTGAATGCTCTGGCAAATAATGTCACGACTAAAGCGAATGAGGTTGTGCAAACCCAGTTACGCGAGCAGCAGGCAGAAGTCGGAAAGTTTTTTGATATTAGCGGAATGTCTTCCAGTGCCGTTGCGCTGTTGGCTGCCGCGAATACGTTAATGCTGACGTTGAACCAGGCTGATAGCAAACTGTCTGGTAAGTTGTCATTAGTCAGTTTTGATGCAGCTAAAACGACGGCAAGCTCCATGATGCGCGAAGGGATGAATGCGTTGTCCGGTAGTATTTCCCAGAGCGCGCTTCAGTTGGGGATCACTGGCGTGGGCGCCAAACTGGAATATAAGGGGCTGCAGAATGAAAGAGGCGCGCTTAAACATAATGCCGCGAAGATCGATAAACTGACCACTGAAAGCCACAGTATTAAAAACGTGCTGAACGGGCAGAATAGCGTCAAACTCGGTGCTGAAGGCGTCGATTCTCTGAAATCGTTAAATATGAAGAAAACCGGTACCGATGCGACGAAAAATCTTAATGATGCGACGCTTAAATCTAATGCCGGAACCAGCGCCACGGAAAGTCTGGGTATTAAAGACAGTAATAAACAAATCTCCCCTGAACATCAGGCTATTCTGTCGAAACGTCTTGAGTCTGTCGAATCCGATATTCGTCTTGAGCAGAATACCATGGATATGACCCGAATCGATGCGCGCAAGATGCAGATGACGGGCGATCTGATTATGAAGAACTCGGTCACGGTCGGTGGTATTGCAGGGGCCTCCGGGCAGTACGCCGCTACTCAGGAACGTTCCGAGCAGCAAATTAGCCAGGTGAATAACCGTGTTGCCAGCACCGCATCGGACGAAGCCCGTGAAAGTTCACGTAAATCGACCAGCCTGATTCAGGAAATGCTGAAAACAATGGAGAGCATTAACCAGTCGAAAGCATCCGCACTTGCTGCTATCGCAGGCAATATTCGCGCTTAATCTGAAAGGTCATCTATACGCCATCATGGGTGTGATTTAATCGCGCTCCTGATGGCGAACTGGGGATATTATGCTTAATATTCAAAATTATTCCGCTTCTCCTCATCCGGGGATCGTTGCCGAACGGCCGCAGACTCCCTCGGCGAGCGAGCACGTCGAGACTGCCGTGGTACCGTCTACCACAGAACATCGCGGTACAGATATCATTTCATTATCGCAGGCGGCTACTAAAATCCAGCAGGCACAGCAGACGCTGCAGTCAACGCCACCGATCTCTGAAGAGAATAATGACGAGCGCACGCTGGCGCGCCAGCAGTTGACCAGCAGCCTGAATGCGCTGGCGAAGTCTGGCGTGTCATTATCCGCAGAACAAAATGAGAACCTGCGGAGCGCGTTTTCTGCGCCGACGTCGGCCTTATTTAGCGCTTCGCCTATGGCGCAGCCGAGAACAACCATTTCTGATGCTGAGATTTGGGATATGGTTTCCCAAAATATATCGGCGATAGGTGACAGCTATCTGGGCGTTTATGAAAACGTTGTCGCAGTCTATACCGATTTTTATCAGGCCTTCAGTGACATTCTGTCCAAAATGGGAGGCTGGTTATTACCAGGTAAGGACGGTAATACCGTTAAGCTAGATGTTACCTCACTCAAAAATGATTTAAACAGTTTAGTCAATAAATATAATCAAATAAACAGTAATACCGTTTTATTCCCAGCGCAGTCAGGCAGCGGCGTTAAAGTAGCTACTGAAGCGGAAGCGAGACAGTGGCTCAGTGAATTGAATTTGCCGAATAGCTGCCTGAAATCTTATGGATCCGGTTATGTCGTCACCGTTGATCTGACGCCATTACAAAAAATGGTTCAGGATATTGATGGTTTAGGCGCGCCGGGAAAAGATTCAAAACTCGAAATGGATAACGCCAAATATCAAGCCTGGCAGTCGGGTTTTAAAGCGCAGGAAGAAAATTTGAAAACCACATTACAGACGCTGACGCAAAAATATAGCAATGCCAATTCATTGTACGACAACCTGGTAAAAGTGCTGAGCAGTACGATAAGTAGCAGCCTGGAAACCGCCAAAAGCTTCCTGCAAGGATAACAGAAGAGGATATTAATAATGGTTACAAGTGTAAGGACTCAGCCCCCCGTCATAATGCCAGGTATGCAGACCGAGATCAAAACGCAGGCCACGAATCTTGCGGCGAATCTTTCCGCAGTCAGAGAAAGTGCCACAACGACGCTGTCAGGGGAAATTAAAGGCCCGCAACTGGAAGATTTTCCCGCGCTGATCAAACAGGCGAGTCTGGATGCATTGTTTAAATGCGGGAAAGATGCTGAGGCGTTAAAAGAAGTTTTTACCAATTCAAATAATGTCGCCGGTAAGAAAGCGATAATGGAGTTTGCCGGGCTCTTTCGTTCAGCGCTCAACGCCACCAGTGATTCTCCTGCGGCGAAGACGCTACTGATGAAGGTGGGGGCAGAGTATACCGCGCAAATCATAAAAGATGGCCTGAAAGAAAAGTCAGCTTTTGGACCATGGATGCCAGAAACAAAGAAAGCGGAAGCGAAGCTGGAAAACCTGGAAAAGCAGCTGTTAGATATCATCAAAAATAACACTGGCGGTGAATTAAGTAAATTATCGACGAATCTTGTTATGCAGGAGGTGATGCCCTATATTGCCAGCTGCATTGAACATAACTTTGGCTGTACGTTGGATCCGTTAACCCGCAGCAGTCTTACGCAGCTTGTTGACAAAGCGGCGGCGAAGGCGGTTGAGGCGCTTGATATGTGCCACCAAAAATTAACGCAAGAGCAGGGTACCAGCGTAGGACGGGAAGCCCGGCACCTTGAAACGCAAACGTTGATACCCCTGCTGCTACGTAATGTTTTTGCACAAATTCCTGCAGATAAACTGCCTGACCCTAAAATTCCGGAGCCTGCGGCTGGACCAGTACCTGATGGTGGGAAAAAAGCAGAACCTACGGGTATTAATATCAATATTAATATTGATAGCAGTAACCATAGCGTGGATAACAGTAAGCATATTAACAATAGCCGAAGCCATGTCGATAATAGCCAGCGCCATATCGATAATAGCAACCATGATAATAGCCGGAAGACGATTGATAATAGCCGAACATTTATTGATAACAGCCAACGCCATGGCTAGTCACACCATTCGACTAACAGCAGCAACGTAAGTCATAGTCATTCGCGTGTGGATTCGACTACGCATCAAACGGAGACGGCACACAGCGCCAGCACAGGGGCAATTGACCATGGCATCGCGGGTAAAATTGACGTCACGGCTCATGCGACGGCAGAGGCTGTGACCAACGCTTCATCTGAAAGTAAAGATGGAAAGGTGGTCACGTCAGAAAAGGGCACTACGGGTGAAACACCCTCTTTTGATGAAGTCGATAGCGTAACCAGCAAGAGCATTATCGGCAAGCCGGTACAGGCCACGGTGCACGGCGTTGATGATAATAAACAGCAAAGCCAGACGGCAGAGATTGTGAATGTGAAGCCGCTTGCCAGTCAACTGGCTGGCGTCGAGAATGTTAAAATCAATACTTTACAATCAGACTCGACGGTAATTACAGGTAATAAAGCCGGTACGACCGATAATGATAATAGCCAGACAGATAAGACTGGCCCATTTTCTGGTTTGAAGTTTAAGCAAAATAGTTTCCTCTCAACAGTACCGAGCGTTACGAATATGCATTCAATGCATTTCGACGCCCGTGAGGCGTTTTTGGGTGTGATACGTAAAGCCCTGGAGCCGGATGCCTCTACACCGTTTCCTGTACGCAGAGCGTTTGACGGCTTGCGTGCGGAAATATTACCCAATGACACGATAAAGAGTGCAGCGTTGAAAGCGCAATGTAGCGATATTGACAAGCACCCAGAATTGAAAGCGAAAATGGATACGCTTAAAGAGGTCATTACTCATCATCCACAAAAAGAAAAACTGGCTGAGATTGCACTGCAGTTTGCCAGAGAGGCGGGGCTGACCAGGCTAAAAGGGGAAACTGACTATGTGTTAAGTAATGTGCTGGACGGCCTTATCGGAGACGGTAGCTGGCGAGCTGGCCCGGCTTACGAGTCATACCTGAATAAACCTGGCGTGGATCGGGTTATTACTACCGTTGATGGCTTGCACATGCAGCGTTAATTAACCGGGAAAGATGCGATGAATATGGATATTGAAGCAAGAGTCAAAAAAGTGATCACCTCTTGTATTGCCGTTGATGTTGATAGTATCAATGGTCAGACCCATCTGGTTGAGGATCTTTACGCTGACTCATTGGATTTAATTGATATTGTATTTGGTCTTAGTGAGGAGTTTGACATTAGTTGCAATGAAAACGATCTTCCTGATATGACGACCTTTGCGGATATATGCCGTGTTGTTAAAAAAAGTCTTGAGTCCAGGGTGTAGTATTTTTCTCTCGCTCGACAACAATTGAACAAGATTAATTGTTATGAAAATCATCACACATGTAGTACCCGGTTCAGGTATGGCTGCAATATATGATGATATTGCTGACAGTTCGCGTTTTGTTATTAAAGGCAAGTTACGTCATGTTGAAAATGATCCGAAGGAGCTGCTGATATGTGTTCCGATGCGTAGTGAATGGCTATTCTACTGGATTAAAGGAGAGAAATATTGCGCCCGGCGATGGGCGCGAAAATGCATCAAAACATCATGTAACCAGATTAAATTTGAAGAAGCAATCTTATAAAAGATATAATTCAAGAGGAAAGTAAATTGCAAGCACACCAGGATATTATCGCTAATATTGGTGAAAAATTGGGTTTACCGCTCACTTTTGACGACAACAATCAGTGCTTATTACTACTCGATAGCGATATTTTTACGTCTATTGAAGCTAAAGATGATATCTGGTTATTGAACGGTATGATTATACCGTTATCGCCTTTTTGTGGCGATTCTATCTGGCGGCAGATTATGGTGATTAATGGTGAACTGGCTGCGAATAATGAAGGTACGTTAGCGTATATTGATGCCGCAGAGACGTTGTTGTTTATACATGCAATTACCGATCTGACAAATACTTACCATATTATATCGCAGCTTGAGTCATTTGTGAATCAGCAGGAAGCGCTCAAAAACATACTGCAGGAATATGCTAAAGTATGAGGAGAGAAAATTGAATAATTTAACGTTGTCTTCGTTTTCAAAAGTTGGTGTGTCGAATGATGCCCGACTTTATATTGCTAAGGAAAATACTGATAAGGCATATGTTGCGCCTGAAAAATTTTCGTCAAAAGTATTAACCTGGCTTGGAAAAATGCCGTTATTTAAAAACACTGAAGTGGTGCAAAAACATACGGAAAATATCAGAGTACAGGACCAAAAGATTTTACAGACATTTCTCCAGGCACTAACGGAAAAATATGGGGAAACAGCGGTTAATGACGCACTGTTAATGTCCCGTATAAATATGAACAAACCCCTTACCCAACGTTTAGCAGTGCAGATCACGGAGTGTGTAAAAGCTGCTGACGAAGGGTTTATAAACCTTATTAATAGCAAGGATAATGTTGGTGTCAGGAATGCCGCTTTAGTCATAAAAGGCGGCGATACAAAAGTGGCAGAAAAAAATAACGATGTTGGAGCAGAAAGTAAGCAACCTTTACTCGATATCACGCTAAAGGGACTTAAAAGAACATTACCGCAACTGGAACAAATGGATGGAAATAGCCTGCGAGAAAACTTCCAGGAGATGGCTTCAGGTAACGGCCCGCTGCGTTCATTAATGACCAATTTACAGAATTTAAATAAAATTCCAGAGGTTAAACAACTTAATGATTATGTTACAACGTTAACAAATATTCAGATAGGAGCAGACAGGTTCTCACAATGGGGAACCTGTGGGGGAGTGGTTGAGAGGTGGATTGATAAAGCCTCTACCCATGAATTAACCCAGGCTGTAAAAAAAATTCACGTTATTGCTAAAGAACTGAAAAACGTTACAGCTGAACTTGAGAAAATAAAAGCCGGCGCGCCAATGCCACAGACGATGAGCGGACCGACACTGGGCCTGGCACGGTTTGCGGTCAGCAGCATTCCAATTAATCAGCAAACCCAGGTGAAACTGAGCGATGGAATGCCTGTGCCAGTGAATACGTTAACTTTTGACGGTAAGCCTGTGGCATTAGCCGGTTCGTACCCAAAAAATACGCCGGATGCGCTGGAAGCGCATATGAAAATGCTTCTTGAAAAAGAATGTTCGTGCCTGGTGGTGTTAACGTCGGAAGATCAGATGCAGGCAAAACAATTACCACCCTATTTCAGAGGGAGCTACACCTTTGGCGAGGTGCATACCAACAGCCAAAAAGTGAGCTCAGCCAGTCAGGGAGAAGCGGTAGACCAATACAATATGCACCTGTCCTGCGGGGAAAAGCAGTATACAATCCCGGTATTACATGTCAAAAATTGGCCAGATCACCAGCCGTTACCGTCTACTGATCAGTTAGAATACCTGGCAGATAGGGTGAAAAATAGTAACCAAAATAGCGCGCCGGGGCGTAGTTCATCAGATAAGCATTTACCGATGATTCATTGTCTGGGCGGAGTGGGGAGAACCGGAACGATGGCGGCGGCTCTTGTACTTAAGGATAATCCTCATAGTAATCTGGAGCAGGTACGTGCAGATTTCCGGGATTCACGGAACAATAGAATGCTGGAAGATGCCTCACAGTTTGTACAACTAAAAGCAATGCAAGCCCAGTTGCTTATGACGACGGCAAGCTGATAAAAACATAGCTTACTTTTAGAACTATCTGAAAGTAAGCTATTCCTGTCTCATTATTTGTTTACCGCGATAGAAAGTCTTTTGTTTTTCTCTTCTGCTGACATCCCTTTTAATCTTCTGTAATTCTCCCAAATTTTCTTAGCATAACGTTTCCTTATATCCGATCGTTTCGGCGACGTCCCGGCATTATAAGCGCCAACGGCCTCCCAGCTATAACCGTAGATTTTCATCATATCTGATAAAATGGATGCGCCCACAATGACAGAAATGCAGGGATCCTGTAACAACTGTTTTTCACTAATCCCCATTTTTTTCAGCCTTTTCATATGGAAGCTGTTAATTTGCATCAGGCCAAGATCGGTTGAACCATCTCGGTTATGACCAATGGCGCCAGGTTTCATCGCTGATTCCTGCTGGGCGATAGCGTAAAGTAGCTCGGATTCAATATTGAACATTTTTTCAGCCTGAAGCCAGCAATCAGCCCATGCTGTATTTATGCTAAGCAACCAGATTACGATGATAAAAAAATAATGCATATCTCCTCTCTCAGATTTTACCGTAATTTAATCAAGCGGGGATCCTGTTTCCATCTTTTGAACCAAATATTGTCTTCGTTTTTAAATTTATTCCACATTTTCTCGGCAATAGCTTCGCCGTGGGCAACCAGCACTAACGGTAATAATCCCGGATTATTATCAATACGCTGTTCGCTTTCCAGAAACTCTCTTATCGTCGGTAAGGCACGCTCACTATTCTGACAGTATTCAGCATAAAGAAGATTAACAGCAATAAGCCCTGTTATTTCCTGCGTGGATATTTCTTTAGTTAATTTTCGTGCCAGTTCATGTTTACCTTTAAGCGAAAGGAACATAACCTGCATACTTAATAATATTGGATTATCCTGCAAGTGTTGTGAGCGTAATTCATCGCCTAAACGTATAGCATCATCAATACCGGTATGATAATAGGTAATCCACAGCTTAGTGATCCCTGCGGCTGCGCGCGTTGGGTCCAATTTTAAACACTCGTTAATCGTTTGTAAGGCCTCCTCCAACTGACCAGCCATGAAGAGATTCCAGCCATAATAATATTTAATATCTGCAGAAATGGGCGAAAGTAAGTTAGCTTGTTTGAATAGCAAACTCCCGACGATGTATTCTGAATGAATCGTATTAATTAGCCCCAGTAATCCTAAAGCTTGTGGATTATTGTGGTCCAGCTCTGTCGCCTTAATCGCATGTTCTTTAGCTTTGATCATAGCGTTTTGTTTATCAAAAATCCCCATTTGCGCCATGCTGAGGTAGCATTCTGCCAGCGCACAGTAAGGCGCAATGCTGTTTGGCGACATGTTGACGCATTGAGTCAGCAATTTAAGCGCTTGCTGTAAGCTATAGGGGGTGTATTGATTTAACTCATGCTTACCGCGTAAGTAAACCATAGTGCTGTCAATCGAATTTAGCTCGCTAATCTGCTTTGTGTCCCAGCGAAGCCCGGGAATACATCTGAGCAAAAGATTCGCAATTTTGTTTTGCAAGAGAGAAGCGGGTTGGTGTTCTATCAACTTAATGCTTTCCTGGTGCAGCAGGTGATAACCTTTAACCCGAACTATCTCGATCTGTACAATATTATCATTGCCATCGGGTATCATCTGCCCGGAGATATAATAATCGGGGCGTAATTGATCCATGAGCTCAAGTATATCCTTAACACTGCGGCAGTTCTTCGTAATGGTCACCGGCAGCACGCTCAGGCCAAAGGGCGCATACTGCGATAATCCCTTCACGATAGAGTAATGCAAACTCTCGGATTGAACCTGATCCTGCATCTGAAAAGGAAGTATCGCCAATGTATGAGTCGTAGGTTGCGGCGCTGGCGGAGACACCACTACGACCGGACGATTAAACCGATAGCCCTGTCCGTACAGTGTTTCAATGTAACGATGCTCTTTATCTTCCGACAGAATACGTCGTAAGGCATAAATACAGCGGGTAAGAGATTCTTCGTTAACTTCCGCGTCGCCCCATACCTGGTCCAGTAAGGTGTTTTTACTCACAATCTCGCCGGCGGCTTCGAGCAGGATGACCAGAACAGCATATTCTTTTGGCGGAATATTGACTTTCTTTTCTGAGCGTAGCAGGGAGCCGTCCATGTTGAGTATGAAATCATCAAAGACGAATTTTTTATTCGATACAGGAACAGGATTAAAATGTGGCATGATAATAGTGTATTCTCTTACAGGGTGAAAAGTTATAATAGCTAATACAAGTCGTTAGGATAGAATCTACTGTTTCAGTAATTCTGCTGTTAGTACTAACGGTCAGGTTGAGCTTTTATTATGAGCTTAATGTCATATTGTACGGGCTCGGGTTTATATATTTTTAACATTTGATTATTTAGCTTATGCCTGTGCTTTAAATAAATGACATGTTGGTAATAATATTGTTATAACTAACCGTGATTATCGAATGGACGCTGTCGTATATCCTGGAGCAGAGAGTCAGCGCCGGGCATCTAAATATTTACATATTTAACTTGGCTTCATTGCAATAGAGATTAGTTTTGTAGCTATCTTACTGCATTTTTTGGGGGTGTAAATGCTGCTTATTATATCTTCATGGTTAATGGTCTGATAATTACACCATCAGAACCATTTTTCTCGAAGATTTCCACTAAATGACCGTTCGTTGAAAGTTTAAGAGTGTAATTTGTCTTAGGTGTCAAAATATAAATGAAAGACTGTTTTTAATGGTGCGCTTATTTTTATATTTTTTTGCAAAATAATGATATCGTCTTTTCTTTACTCCTTTCAGCTATAGCGTCAAAAAGGCAGGGGGGTTATGAGCAGTATCATCCTCAGGCTGGCCCCCAGGCATTATATCGATATCAGGAGGAAGAGAAGAGGTATGCCTGGCAGAAAGCTAACAAGCGTGACTGTTTCGGTGTAGACCGTTCAGGCAAATAGTTCTCATAGGGAACGGATGATGTATAAATATGAATAAAATGCCGGCCTTAATCCACAGGGTTAAAGCCGGAAGGAGATAGTGTCATCTGGACGAATTCTTACGCTGTGAATAAGGCAATATCGGTTTACCAGTCATCATAGCGATGACAAGTTCACAAAAATCGTGTTATATAATCAGCCTTACTTTAAATTACCAGAGATATCAGTATAAGCTGTCTTCCGGACAGAACAATGATATTAAATAGCCTCCCATCCTGATATAGCGTGTTAATGCGCAGTCTGAATTTTAAATTATTACAATTTTAATAAAAATCTTTACTTGAGTGACAGATACAAAAAATGTTAATGGTTCGCCATTTTTATGAATGTCGATGGCGTAGTTTTAAAATATTTTTTGAAACATTGAATGAAGTAGGACGTGCTGTCATAACCACATTTTAATGCTACAGCATTAACATTATGGTTGCCTATGCGTAAAAGTTTTGCTGCCTGATTCATTCTTGCCGATAAGTAGATGTCGCTAAAGCTGGTACCTTCTTCTGCAAGTTTCCGTTTGAGCGTTGACGTACTCATAAATATATGATCGGCAACATCCGTAAGCTTCCACTGTCTACTGGGTGACGAAGATATAATGTTGTAAACGCGCTCCTTTAACGTTATCTGAGCCGAGCTAAGGATGATCTCATAACTCTCCGGGAGTCGGAGAAAAGCAGTAAGCAGGAACAGCAGAAAATAAGGAATTAACTCTTCATTTTCAATACAACTCTTGTTGTTACAGTTACTGCAACCTTTGCTTGTATCCTTCGTACAGGAGAACGCCGTTTTCAGATGTTCAAATACCTCTCTTCTGGCAGGAAAGTCAGGCGTATAGAAGATCTTCTGCGCTTTCTCTGTGGGTACCGCCATTTTGGTTTGCTGCTCGTTTGGGATAAGTGCATAGAGAGCGCCAAGTCGTTGCGTCGGTATCTCGAGTATATCGAAATCCATGTGGCCATTGACCTCTTCAAGCGTCACGTTAACTACCTGCTCTTTTTTGAGCACCAACATCCCAGGTTCGTCACAGTAAATCGTATCGTGATTATTGCTAATCGTCAGTTTACCGCTCCGAAAGCAAACTAAAGTGAAACTGCTTACATAAAGATTTTTGATGGTAACCTGCTGAGTCTGACTTTTAATTTGCTGCCGGGTATTTGTCAAAAGTGATTTTAATTTCTGTAAGTTATCTGCGGCAGGACGCTGATGACTATTACTTACAAAGGTTACATTTTCCATATTATCCCTTTGTTGATGTTATTTTAATGTTCCTTACTGGTATCCTACTGAAAAAATCTGAGTTGTAAATGCTCTTTATTAGCGTGTGTTGGCAATGGTCTGATTGTTACACCAAAAGAACCCAAATTTGGGTAATTTATCTACAGTAGTTTAAGCCCCAATGGGGATGATGGTTCTTTTAATATGTGTTGAGACGCATTATACAGAATAAATTGATTTTATTTCTCACTTTTCATTCTATTTTCATCAGGAATCCCTGTGTCCTGTGCGGTAATCTGCTGCTATCGAGAACGACAGACATCGCTAACAGTATATATGGAAACATCAAAAGAGAAGACGATAACAAGCCCTGGGCCATACATAGTTCGATTACTTAACAGCTCACTGAACGGCTGTGAGTTTCCATTGCTGACAGGCCGAACACTCTTTGTGGTAGGTCAGAGTGATGCGCTCACTGCTTCAGGCCAACTCCCTGATATACCTGCCGATAGCTTTTTTATCCCGCTGGACCATGGCGGAGTAAATTTTGAAATCCAGGTGGATACGGATGCGACCGAAATTATACTCCATGAGCTGAAAGAAGGAAATTCTGAATCTCGTTCGGTGCAATTAAATACGCCAATACAGGTCGGTGAATTGCTTATCCTGATTCGCCCGGAAAGCGAGCCGTGGGTGCCCGAGCAGCCTGAGAAGTTAGAAACGTCTGCAAAAAAGAACGAGCCGCGTTTTAAAAACGGAATTGTAGCCGCACTGGCCGGGTTTTTTATATTGGGAATTGGGACGGTGGGGACGTTATGGATACTTAACTCGCCGCAGCGGCAGGCCGCAGAGCTCGATTCGTTATTGGGGCAGGAGAAGGAGCGCTTTCAGGTGTTGCCAGGACGGGACAAAATGCTCTATGTCGCTGCGCAAAATGAAAGAGATACGCTGTGGGCTCGTCAGGTTTTAGCGAGGGGCGATTATGATAAAAATGCGCGAGTGATTAACGAAAACGAAGAAAATAAGCGTATCTCTACCTGGCTGGATACCTATTATCCTCAGCTGGCTTATTATCGGCTTCATTTCGATGAGCCGCGTAAACCCGTTTTCTGGCTAAGCCGCCAGCGAAACACGATGAGCAAGAAAGAGCTCGAGGTGTTAAGTCAAAAGCTGAGAGCGCTAATGCCTTACGCGGATTCGGTTAACATCACGTTGATGGACGATGTTACCGCCGCAGGCCAGGCGGAAGCGGGGCTAAAACAGCAGGCGTTACCTTATTCCCGCAGGAATCATAAGGGGGGCGTAACGTTTGTTATTCAGGGGGCGCTCGATGATGTAGAAATACTCAGAGCCCGTCAATTTGTCGATAGCTATTACCGCACATGGGGAGGACGCTATGTGCAGTTTGCGATCGAATTAAAAGATGACTGGCTCAAGGGGCGCTCATTTCAGTACGGGGCGGAAGGTTATATCAAAATGAGCCCAGGCCATTGGTATTTCCCAAGCCCACTTTAATTTAACGCAAATAAGGAAGTCATTATGGCAACACCTTGGTCAGGCTATCTGGATGACGTCTCAGCAAAATTTGATACGGGCGTTCAGGATCTACAAACGCAGGTAACAGATGCGCTGGATAAATTAGCAGCAAAACCCTCCGATCCGGCGCTACTGGCGGCGTATCAGAGTAAGCTCTCGGAATATAACTTGTACCGTAACGCGCAATCGAACACGGTAAAAGTCTTTAAGGATATTGATGCTGCCATTATTCAGAACTTCCGTTAATCAGTTATAAGGTGGATTATGTCGATTGCAACTATTGTCCCTGAGAATGCCGTTATAGGGCAGGCGGTCAATATCAGGTCTATGGAAACGGACATTGTCTCGCTGGATGACCGGCTACTCCAGGCTTTTTCTGGTTCGGCGATTGCCACGGCTGTGGATAAACAGACGATTACCAACAGGATTGAGGACCCTAATCTGGTGACGGATCCTAAAGAGCTGGCTATTTCGCAAGAGATGATTTCAGATTATAACCTGTATGTTTCTATGGTAAGTACCCTTACTCGTAAAGGAGTCGGGGCTGTTGAAACGCTATTACGCTCATGATTCGTCGATATCTATATACCTTTCTGCTGGTAATGACCCTTGCCGGCTGTAAGGATAAGGATCTTTTAAAAGGACTGGACCAGGAACAGGCTAATGAGGTCATTGCCGTTCTGCAAATGCACAATATAGAGGCGAATAAAATTGATAGCGGAAAATTGGGCTATAGCATTACCGTTGCTGAGCCTGATTTTACCGCTGCGGTGTACTGGATTAAAACTTATCAGCTTCCTCCCCGGCCGCGGGTGGAAATAGCGCAGATGTTCCCGGCGGATTCGCTGGTATCCTCTCCGCGAGCTGAAAAGGCCAGGTTATATTCGGCTATTGAACAGCGACTGGAACAGTCATTACAGACGATGGAGGGCGTGCTCTCCGCCAGGGTCCATATTAGTTATGATATTGATGCTGGCGAAAATGGCCGCCCGCCAAAACCTGTTCATCTGTCGGCATTAGCCGTATATGAACGAGGTTCGCCGCTTGCGCATCAGATCAGCGATATCAAGCGTTTCTTAAAGAATAGTTTTGCCGATGTGGATTATGACAACATTTCTGTTGTGTTGTCAGAACGTTCTGATGCCCAATTACAGGCTCCCGGCACACCAGTAAAACGTAATTCTTTTGCAACCAGTTGGATTGTGTTGATTATTTTGTTATCCGTGATGTCAGCAGGCTTTGGCGTCTGGTATTACAAAAACCATTATGCCCGCAATAAGAAAGGCATAACGGCTGATGATAAGGCGAAATCGTCAAATGAATAGGCAGCCATTACCCATTATCTGGCAAAGAATCATTTTTGATCCGTTATCGTATATCCATCCTCAGCGGTTGCAGATAGCGCCGGAAATGATTGTCAGACCCGCCGCCAGGGCGGCGGCAAATGAGTTAATACTGGCGGCATGGCGGCTTAAGAACGGAGAAAAGGAGTGTATTCAAAACTCACTGACGCAGCTGTGGCTGCGTCAGTGGCGCCGACTGCCGCAGGTAGCGTATTTACTCGGTTGCCATAAACTGAGAGCCGATCTGGCAAGGCAGGGAGCCTTGCTTGGCCTGCCGGATTGGGCGCAAGCATTTTTGGCAATGCATCAGGGAACAAGTTTATCTGTCTGCAATAAGGCGCCGAATCACCGGTTTTTACTTAGCGTCGGGTATGCACAGTTAAATGCCCTGAATGAATTTTTACCTGAATCTTTAGCACAGCGTTTTCCTTTGCTTTTTCCTCCATTTATTGAGGAGGCATCGAAGCAGGATGCTGTAGAAATGTCAATTTTGCTACTGGCCTTACAATATGCTCAAAAATATCCCAATTCCGTCCCCGCTTTCGCCTGTTGAGGGGATACTGATAAAGCGTAAAACGCTGGAACGTTATTTCTCTATTGAAAGATTAGAACAGCAGGCGCATCAACGGGCTAAGCGTATTTTGCGAGAGGCGGAAGAAGAGGCAAAGACCTTGCGGATGTACGCCTATCAGGAAGGTTACGAGCAGGGAATGATAGACGCGTTACAGCAGGTCGCCGCTTATCTTACTGATAATCAGACAATGGCCTGGAAGTGGATGGAAAAAATACAGATTTATGCCCGCGAGTTATTTTCAGCTGCGGTCGACCATCCCGAAACGCTTTTAACCGTCCTGGATGAGTGGCTAAGGGATTTCGATAAGCCTGAGGGGCAACTTTTTTTAACACTACCAGTTAACGCGAAAAAAGATCACCAAAAACTGATGGTGTTGCTTATGGAGAACTGGCCAGGCACTTTTAATCTTAAATATCATCAGGAACAGCGCTTTATCATGAGTTGCGGCGATCAGATCGCAGAATTTTCACCTGAACAATTTGTTGAAACGGCAGTAGGCGTCATTAAGCATCATCTTGATGAACTTCCACAAGACTGCCGGACGATTTCTGATAACGCCATTAACGCACTTATTGATGAATGGAAGACAAAAACGCAAGCATTGTAAAATGGAGGTTATAAGGTGATACCGGGTACGATTCCGACTTCTTATTTGGTCCCGACAGCGGATACTGAAGCGACGGGTGTGGTTTCGTTGAGTGCCAGGGCCGCTATGCTGAATAATGTGGATAGCGCGCCTTTAAGCAATGGCGGCGACGTTGATCTTTATGATGCATTCTACCAACGACTTTTGGCGCTTCCTGAGTCAGCCTCTTCTGAAACGCTTAAAGATAGCATTTATCAAGAGATGAATGCCTTCAAAGATCCGAAAAGTGGTGATTCGGCTTTTGTTTCTTTTGAGCAGCAAACGGCTATGCTACAAAACATGTTAGCAAAAGTTGAATCGGGCACTCATTTATATGAGGCTTTAAACGGGGTATTAGTTGGTACAATGAATGCGCAGTCACAAATGACCTCCTGGATGCAGGAGATTATTTTATCGGGCGGGGAAAACAAAGAGGCAATTGACTGGTGAACCCCCCATTGCTGGCGATTTGTGATAAGGTATGGTGTATATATTAGCAAATAATGCAGAAAATGCACCATGCCAGTGTATCTATCTTATTGATGTATATGGATTATTAAGGTATCTACCAGGCGTTTTATTCTGAAATGATTATATTAATATTGTAAGCTTCCATTACAAAATTGTGCATAAAGTTTGTAAGAGTATCTTTTTGTGACGAAATGAACGCGCGTTGGAATGTAATTATTGGCTATAATAATAAAAAAATCGGATTTAAATCATCTCTGTGAGTTTTAATTATTTGTTTATAAGAATATAACGATTTTGAGTTCCTTATAGCACACAGGATAAAATATGGTATTGCCTTCAATGAATAAATCAGTTGAGGCCATTAGCAATAATCACCTTCAACAGCCGAACAAATTTCCATTAATAAATGGATTAGCTGACGTAAGAGACTATTATGTCGCAAACTGCTTATTATTTAAACTTAATAAAGGCAGTTTGCGAATTGAAAACGAATTTGGGGAGTTCATCGAACAATCTGCGCCGTGTTTATTTTTATTGGAAAAAGATCAAACAATCACTCTTAGTATGAGCGAAATAGAAGGGCATATTGATTTTTCTTCACTGGAAGTTTCCTATGACTTAATGCAAAAATTCTACAAAGTTTTTTACAGTACAAGAAACTATAATGATCGAGAGCTATCATTAAAAACGAAACCAAAGTATTTTTTTCATGCGGACTTGTTGCCCGGGATGAGTGATACTTTTGACTCTATTTTGCATGGTGTGGCATGTCCACGGGTTTGTAGTAATGTGAGTATTGATGATCATGATTATTCATATTTCTCATTGATGTATCTTATATCGGCATTTGTACGTAAGCCCGGTGGGTTTGATTTCCTTGAGCGAGCAATAAAAATTACGACAAAAGAGAAAGTTTATAACATTATTATCAGCGATCTCACCCGCAAATAGTCACAGGCTGAGGTGGCAGGAAAGCTGTTTATGAGCGTATCAAGTCTGAAGCGAAAACTGGCCGCTGAAGAGGTGAGTTTTAGCAAAATATACCTGGATGCTCGTATGAATCAGGCTATAAAATTATTACGTATGGGGGCTGGAAATATTTCACAAGTCGCGACGATGTGTGGCTATGATACGCCTTCTTATTTTATCGCTATTTTTAAAAGGCATTTTAAGATTACACCGCTTAGCTTTATGCGTACAATGAATCATTGATTTGTGAAATTATTTTAAACGTTACTATCTGTCTGCGTTACAGATACCAAATATTTTTTTAATCGTAGTGTATATTTCAGTATCGCTACACCAGTGATATGTAGTTAATGAAAGGGAATCGAAAGCGTTCATTGTCAGACATACATGGCCACCAGGCGCCGGGCAATCGTTGTACTCTAAGAGATTACAGTAAAGTAAAACAGCAAATTTAATCATTATCAGATTTGTAAAAGGAATTCATTTCGGTAACGACATTGCGCATGTAATAACGTATCTGGTCTTATTACCTTTGTAGTAAGAAGGCGTTATCTACTTGCGCAGTAGTCGCCCAGGAAGAAAAATAATTACCGAAGCTGTGGTCAGTTTTCAAAAAAGGATAAATAAATGAGAAATGTAATTATATACGGTATTAACTGGACTAATTGTTATGCCCTTCAGTCTATTTTTAAGCAAAAATATCCGGAAAAGTGCGTTAAAACGTGTAACTCATTAACCGCACTTTTGCATTCTCTATCTGATATGCCGGACGCCGGGCTGATTTTAGCTTTGAACCCGCATGAGCATGTTTATCTTTTTCATGCGTTGCAGACGCGGTTGCAGAACCGTAAAGTTTTGGTAGTGGCAGATCGCTTGTATTATATCGATCGCTGTGTGCTGCAATATTTTGGCGTTATGGATTATGTTTTAAAAGACGAACTATCCTGCGCTATCCGCTCGGATCGAGAGAAGCTTCGTCTTCCGGAAGCCTGGCTGCGTTTCTGCCACAGGCCACAAAAGAAAACCGTGGCTGCTACGTATGCTTTTAATGCCGGCGAGACGCCGGAAGAGGTATTGTTTAATATCAATCAATACGCCTGGTGGAATCTACCTCCCGGCGTCACTCAGGCGAAATATGCGCTGCTGATATTATTATCCTCCGGACATCCGGCAATTGAACTGGCGAAAAAATTTGGTCTGGGAACAAAAACCGTCAGTATTTATCGTAAGAAGGTTATGTATCGTTTGGGGATGGACTCTTCACCGCTATCGCTGTTCCGGGGACTGAAACTTGACGCGCATTTACAGCGCACTGCTTTTGCACATAACCCTGGTGTACTTGACGATAATTGCGCGTTACCGATTGCGGTAGGAATGAATTAAAATATTTTTTATCATTTATGACCATGTGTTGAGCTTTTATTATAAAAAAGATTTTTTGAGTAGTAATTCGTATATATAATCATCTGGAGGTGATTGGTTGCCTGGCTCAATCATTGAGGCATATTTTTGCGGGCAATATATTGAATCTGAAAAGTTAAAGATGATATTTTCGGTGCAGGAGCTATCATGTGGAGGGAAAAGTATGCTAAGTCCTACGGCTCGTAATATGGGGGCGAGTTTATCGCCTCAGCCTGACGTCAGCGGGGAGCTAAACACCGAAGCATTGACCTGTATTGTTGAGCGTCTGGAAAGTGAAATTATAGATGGCAGCTGGATTCATATCAGTTACGAGGAAACCGATCTCGAAATGATGCCTTTTCTTGTTGCACAGGCCAATAAGAAGTATCCAGAGTTAAATCTTAAATTTGTTATGTCAGTCCATGAGCTTGTTTCCTCTATAAAGGAGACCAGAATGGAAGGCGTTGAATCTGCCCGATTTCTCGTAAATATGGGAAGTTCAGGTATCCATATTTCAGTCGTCGATTTTAGAGTTATGGACGGAAAGACATCGGTGATTTTGTTCGAACCAGCAGCGTGTAGCGCTTTTGGACCTGCTTTACTGGCGTTGAGGACCAAAGCAGCTCTTGAACGTGAACAACTGCCTGATTGTTATTTTGCTATGGTCGAGCTGGACATTCAACGAAGCTCTTCTGAATGCGGTATTTTTAGCCTGGCGCTCGCCAAAAAACTTCAGCTTGAATTTATGAACTTAGTAAAAATTCATGAAGATAATATTTGTGAACGTCTGTGTGGTGAAGAACCTTTTCTCCCGTCCGATAAAGCAGACCGCTATCTGCCGGTGAGTTTTTACAAACATACTCAAGGCGTACAACGATTAAATGAATATGTGGAGGCCAATCCGGCGGCGGGAAGCAGTATAGTAAACAAAAAGAATGAAACGCTTTATGAGCGATTCGATAACAATGCCGTTATGCTAAACGATAAAAAACTCTCTATATCCGCTCATAAAAAAAGGATAGCTGAATATAAGTCTTTACTTAAACCGTAATGAAATTATAAGGTTGCCTGCCAGAGGAAATCCTTCCAGCGCCATAAGACTACTCTATATTATGACCGTATGTTTCCTGAATAGCAGGCAAAAAAGTGTTAACCTTGCGCCTCTGGTACGATTTCATTACGCCTGTCACGCCATGTTGCGTAAATAAATACCGCAATAAACACGATGGCAAATAATACCACGATGGTCGGCGCTGGCGCGCTATCAAGATAAAAAGACAGATAAACGCCCGCAAAAGCGGTAATAACTGACAGACTCACCGCTAATCCCAGCGCGCGCGCAAAGCGTCGCGTCAGCAAAATGGCAATTGCGCCGGGGGCGATAAGTAGTGAGATTGACAGAATAATGCCCACCGATTTCAGCGTGGCGACGATAGTCAGCGCAATCATACATAGCAGGCCATAATGCAGTAGCGTGGTATTCAGCCCGCTGGCTTTCGCCTGGTGCGGGTCAAAAGCGTGTAGCAGGAGATCTTTCCATTTCAGCCCAATGATTAACGCAATACCCAGTGCAATAACTGACGTTTGTACGATATCCCCCAGCGATACGCCCAGCATATCCCCAAACAGGATGTGATCCAGATGCACTTCCGATTGAATAGAAACATAGAGCACCAGACCTGCGCCAAACATCCCGGAAAAGACGATGCCCATCACCGTATCACGTTTGATGCGGCTGTTATCGTCCAGATAGCCGGTCGCGATAGCGCAAAATAATCCGGCAATGAAGGCGCCAATCGCCAGGGGGATCCCCACAATATATGCCAGCACGACCCCGGGGAATACCGCATGACTCATTGCATCGCCCATTAACGCCCAGCCTTTTAACACTAAAAACACGGACAGTAAGGCGCAGGGAATCGCCACAATGACCGAAACCATAAGGGCGTTCACCATAAAATCAAACTGAAAGGGTTCCAGTAACGTTGTTAAGAACATGTCGGCTCCTTCTGCAGGCGGGCGCGTCGACGGTTGGCTAACAGACCGTGTTTCGGGGCGAAAATAAAGGCTGTGATGAACAGTAAGGTTTGCATGACGACAATAATTCCACCCGTGGCGCCATCCAGCCAGTAGCTAAGCCATGCGCCCAGAAAACTGGTCAGGCTGCCAATCACGACGGCAATCATGAGCAGACGTGGAAAACGGTCGGTGAGTAACCAGGCCGTCGCGCCCGGCGTGACGACGAGACAGATCACCAGGAACGCCCCAACGGTTTGCAGGGCCGCCACGGTAGAGACGGACAATAGAGTGAAAAACAACAGCTTTAGTCGACCCGGATTAAGCCCGATAGAACGCGCATGGGTTTCATCGAAAAAGACGACCATCAGATCTTTCCACTTTAACAGCAGAATCGTCAGCGAGACTGCGCCGATAATCGCCAGTTGCGCAATATCCGCTGGCGCGATCGCCAGCACGTTGCCGAGAATAATCGTCTGGATATTCACCGACATCGGATTGAGCGACACCATAAAAAGGCCGACGCCAAAAAAAGAGGAGAAGATAAGCCCGATAATCGCGTCTTCTTTCAGGCGTGAGCGTTGGTTAAGAAAGAGCATACTGCCTGCCGCCAGTCCGCCGGAAAGAAACGCGCCGAGCGAGAAAGGCAGCCCTAACATCCAGGCGCCAGCGACGCCAGGCACAATAGAGTGAGATAGCGCATCGCCAATGAGCGACCAGCCTTTGAGCATCAAATAGCAGGAGAGAAACGCGCACAGACCGCCCACCATCGCGGAGACCCACATCGCGTTGAGCATATACTGGTAGCCAAACGGCTCAACAAGCCAGTTCATGACGATTTTCCTCCGCTGGCCACGCGCCGGGAAATAAAGGGGCGCTCGTCATCGGTGATGATGTGCTCTTCGCCTCCGCTTAGCGCGATATGACGTAGAACGCCGCTAAACGCCTGTTCCAGATTCGCGGCGGTAAACGTGGTTTCGGTAGGGCCGCTGGCCAGTACGGTTCCTTTAATCATTACCGTATAGTCGCAAAACTCGGTGACGGAGCCGAGATTATGCGTTGAGACCAGCATCGTGCGGCCTTCATCGCGCAGTTCCCGCAGTAGATCGATGATTCGCGCTTCGGTTTTTACATCCACGCCGGTAAAAGGTTCATCCAGCAGGATTACCTGTCCATCCTGAGCGATGGCCCTGGCAAGAAACACACGTTTTTTCTGCCCGCCGGACAGCTCGCCAATCTGCCTGTGACGATATTCCTGCATATCCACCCGCGCCAGCGCGGCGTCAACACAGGCGTGATCATGCGCAGTGGGACGGCGTAGCCAGCCCATATGGCCGTAGCGTCCCATCATCACCACATCTTCTACCAGCACCGGAAATGACCAGTCCACTTCTTCTGATTGCGGAACATAAGCAATGAGGTTTTTTTTCAGTGCCTTGTTGACTGACTGTTGCAGGATAGTGATATCGCCCTGCGCAAGATGCACAAAGCCCATTAACGCTTTAAATAACGTAGACTTACCGGAACCATTTACGCCTACCAGCGCGGCGATTGAACCGCCAGGCACCTGAAAAGTGGCGTCCCGTAGGGCGGTATGACCGTTGCGATACGTCACCGTGACTTGATCAACGGTAATCGCAGATTGACTCATTGTTGACTCCTCAGTCCGTCGTTAATGCCGTTGACGATGGTTTCGGTCGTGACGCGCAGCAGATCCAGATAGGTTGGCACAGGGCCGTCAGCGGCGCTCAGAGAATCGACATACAGTACGCCGCCATAATGCGCGCCGGATTCACGCGCGACCTGGCGGGCGGGTTTATCGGAAACCGTACTCTCGCTAAAGATGGCGGGAATATGGTGCTTTTTAATGGTATCAATCACTTTACGCACCTGTTTTGGCGTCCCCTGTTGATCGGCGTTAATTGGCCAGAGATAAAGCTCTTTCATGTCGTTATCGCGCGCCAGGTAAGAGAACGCGCCTTCACTGGTGACCAGCCAGCGCTGATCGGCGGGAATTTTTTCCAGTTCGGCACGCAACGGATCGGCCATCTGGCGAATTTTCGCTTTATAGCGTTCGGCATTTTGCTTATAGATCTGCGCATTATCCGGATCGTACTTCACCAGGGCGTCGCGAATGTTATCGACATAAATCAGCGCGTTTTCTGCCGACATCCAGGCGTGCGGGTTCGGTTTACCGTTATACGGGCCTTCGGTAATGCCCATCGGTTTGACACCGGTGGAGACGACGACTTCCGGCACGCCGGAAAGGTGCTGATAAAAGCGGGCGAACCATCGCTCCAGGTTCAGACCATTCGCGAGGATAAGCTGCGCCCCCTGCGCTCGTTTAATATCGCCGGGCGTTGGCTGATACTCATGGATTTCAGCGCCGGGTTTGGTAATCGAGCTGACTTCCGCTGCGTCGCCCGCCACGTTTTTCGCCATGTCGGCAATAACGGTAAATGTGGTGATGACTTTAAATTTCTCTTTTGCATAGGCTGGCGATAGCGCGAGTATCGCGACAATACCGGCAATCAGGAGTGTTTTCAGACGATGTAGATTCGTCATAGTATCCCTCGCAACAATGTGGTTAATTAATCATCGAATATAGCCTTTGCTATGTTATATAGCACAAGGCATGAATAAATGAAAATAATTCTTATTTGCGTAATGGCGACGATATGCAGTGATAGTGCTAAAGAGGGATAAGGTGTAAAATAAATACACCTTAATGTTCGGAGAGAGCACGATGCCTGGTAAACGTATCGCTCGTGAAAAACTGACGATCAAAAAAATGATCGCGCTGTATGAAAGCCAGTGTCCACAGGCGTCAGCGGTGCAGGGGCATTACGACGCGCTGTACGCCTACGCGCAAAAACGTCTTGATAAATGCGTATTTGGCGAGGAAAAACCCGCCTGTAAGCAGTGCCCGGTGCACTGCTATCAGCCGGCTAAACGCGAGGAGATGAAGCAGATTATGCGTTGGGCAGGTCCGCGAATGCTTTGGCGACACCCTGTCCTGACCGTGCGGCACCTTATCGACGATAAGCGCCCCGTTCCGGAATTGCCGGAAAAATATCAGCGCAAGAAGTGAAGGGGAAGCGCCAGGCCTACGGCGCGCATCATCTCCAGGCCGGATCAGATCCGGCAACCCGTTACGCTAACGCGTCTTTATCAATACCCAATCGCTTCATACGCGACAGCAGGGTGGTTCGTTTAAGCCCCAGACGCTGCGCCGCGCCTTTTGGTCCAGCCACTACGCCATTGGTCTCTTTCAGCACGCGTATAATAAGCTGATATTCATCTTCGCCTTCTTTGGCGCTTTCAGTTGCAACAGGCGAGGTATCGGGCGTTACGGCGGTAATATCCGGCAGCGACAGTTGTAGCACATTGCCGCGCGTCAGCAGCACGGCGCGCTCGACGACATTCTCCAGCTCGCGAACGTTCCCCGGCCATTCCATGCTGCTGAGTGTGCGCAGCGTTTCGGCGGGAATGCTGTCGATATTACGCCCCATTCGGCGGGCGATTTTGAAAGTGAACGCTTTGACCAGTAGTGGAATATCTTCCGGACGTTCGCGCAACGGAGGAAGCTGGATCGGAAAAACATTCAGCCGATAGTAGAGATCGTTACGGAATTCGCGATCGGCGACCATTTTTTTCAGATCGCGGTTAGTCGCGGCGATCAGCCGCACGTCGGTCTGGATCAGTTTATTGCTGCCGAGACGTTCAAACTCTTGCTCCTGAAGGACGCGCAGCAGCTTAGGCTGTAGCTCCAGCGGCATGTCGCCCACTTCATCCAGAAACAGCGAGCTTTTATCCGCCAGCTCGAAACGGCCAATCCGCTGCGCGCTGGCGCCGGTAAACGCGCCGCGCTCATGACCAAACAAATCGCTTTCCAGCAGCCCCGCCGGCATCGCGGCGCAGTTCATCTTTACCATCCTGCGCCCGCTACGTCCGCTCAGGTTGTGAATGGCGCGGGCAATCAACTCTTTACCGGTTCCCGTTTCGCCCAGAATCAGTACGGTACTGTCGCTTTGCGCCACCATCTCAACCTGCTTTAGCACGTTGTACATCGCTTCGCTGCGCCCGATGATCTCGCCAAACTCGCTGTCGACGTTATTAAGCTGCTCCGTGAGCGCCAGGTTTTCGTCGACCAGGCGTTCCTTCAGTCGGTGGATTTCCTGATAGGCCAGCGCATTATCCACGGCAATGGCTACCCGTTCGGCAATCTGACGCAGCAGCTTGAGGTTGGCGGTGGTAAACACTTTTTCTTCGCACTGGGCCAGTTTGAGCACGCCAAGCATCGTCTTGCCGGACATCAACGGCAGCAGGCAAAGCGTCTGGATCTGATTGCCCCAGGTATCGAACAGCATGCGTTCGTAGGGGGCAAGCGGATCGCGTTCGTTGAGGTTGATAAGCAGCATCTCTTTACTTTTAAAGACGCGCTCCGTGAGCGTGCCGGCTTCGTCGACTTCGCTCTGTTCGTGCGCCGGATGATGCTCATCAAGGTAGTGGGTGGAGTAGATATTCAGCTTATTTTTGCGATGGCTGCGCAACACGATGCTGATTGCGTCGATATTGAAATAGTGGTGGATCTCTTTTGCGACTTCGCTTACCAGCTCATCAATATCCAGACGCGACAGGACGGCGTTGGTAATCGCAACCAGAATACGGAAGTTATCGCGTTCGCGGCACAACAGATCATAATCGACATTATTGTTTACCCGGTTTTGAATTTGCTCGGCGACCACGCCGACAATTTGGGTAAACGTATGCAGACGGTCATATTCCTTTTCACTCCAGGGGCGATCTTCCTGACGGATGAATTCGCAGCCGCCGAAAATACGGCCCTCCGCGGCTAAAGGAAGCAGACAGTAATGACCAAATTCAGGGTAGAGGCCGCTCGCGGCAAGCTGCGGCCAGGTTTCGGTAAACTCATGGAAATTACAGTGCAATGCATCGGGGCGAGAAAGGATGCGACGTACCGGGCCGTGCGCCAGTACGGTTTCATCTTCATATTCAACAGGACGGCCATTTTCTCGCGTCGCATAATATTGTGCGCGTTGCGACTGCGCCTGCCATAGCACAATGCCGGCGCTGTCGGCGAGCGCTGAACGCTTTACCAGTTGCGAAAGCGCTTCACTGAGCGACGCCAAATCGGGCTGCTGCAATAAGGTACGAGTGATATCGAACAAGCCTTGCTGTCCAAGATCGCTCATGGGTGTATACGACATGTTGCTTTTCCAGGAAAATACCGCAAAACGGTGCGAAAACGGTAAATGAATTATAGGTATAAGTCGTAAGTTATTGCCGGATGGCTGACCGCAAACTCGCTGGTCACACACTCCGTAGGCCTGATAATCAAAGCGCCATCAGGCGTTAATGCAGCGTTAATGCCGGATGTCGACGCAAATGCGTCTTATCCGGCCTACAGTATGCTGCCAACAGGCTGCTAGCATATACGAGGTAATGGTTCGGCGTGTGGCAAATCAAGGGTTCGCTTCACGCCATAGAGTCCGGCTAAGCGAACGCCTTTGCGTTCCACGACTTCGCCAATCAGCGCTGCATCACGTCCCAGCGGATGCGCGCGTAATGCCGCCAACGCCCGATCTGCGGCCTGCCGTTCAACGGCAATCACCAGTTTTCCTTCGTTGGCAAAGTTCAGGGCATCCAGCCCCAACAGCTCGCAGACGCCGCGCACGGCAGGTTTGAGCGGCAGTGCGGATTCGGACAATTCAATACCGTAACCGCAGGACGCCGCAAACTCATGGGCGACCGCATTCACGCCGCCGCGCGTGGCGTCACGCAATGCCTTCACTCCGTCAATATGACGCAGCGTCTGAATAAGCGGCGTTAATACTGCGCAGTCGCTCGCCAGCTCGCCATCCAGTCCCAGTTGCTCACGCAGGTTGAGGATAGTGGCGCCGTGATCGCCAAGCGTACCGCTGACTAACAGCACATCGCCAACGCTCAGCGTTTGCGCGCCCCAGCGAATATCGGCGGGAATCGCCCCCATGCCGGCAGTGTTGATAAATAATTTGTCCGCCGCGCCGCGCTGCACAACTTTGGTGTCGCCGGTTACAATGGCGATACCCGCTTCCCGCGCGGTCGCCGCCATGCTATTGACCACGCTTTTTAACGTCTCCATCGGCAGCCCTTCTTCAAGGATAAAGCCGCAGGAGAGATAGCGGGGGATCGCGCCGCTCACCGCTACGTCGTTCGCCGTACCGCAAATCGCCAGTTTGCCGATATTGCCGCCGGGGAAAAAGAGCGGATCGATCACATAGCTATCGGTAGAAAACGCCAGACGGTCGCCCTCCGCCGTCAGTTGCGCCAGCTCCAGACGCGCCTGATCTTCTTGTTCCGCCAGCCACGGGTTGGCAAAGGCCTCCATAAACAGGCTATTAATCAACTGTTGCATAGCCTGGCCGCCGCTGCCGTGGGCGAGTTGTATATTGTTCAAACTTCACACTCCTGCTGACGATACTGATACCAGGCGGCGCATGCGCCTTCGGAAGAGACCATCAGCGCGCCGAACGCGGTCTCTGGATTACATGTTTTACCAAATAGCGGGCACTGATGCGGCTTGCATCTGCCGGTCAGCACTTCGCCGCAGCGGGCGCGCGGATCGTCATAGACCTGCTGCGGCGCTGGGCGGAAATGCGCTTCGGCGTCAAAGCGCTGATACTCCGGCGTCAGGTGGACGCCGGAGGATTCAATCACGCCCAGACCGCGCCACTCGCTATCGCCATTAACGCAGAACACATCGGCAATGGCCTGCTGCGCCAGCATGTTTCCGGCATCCGGCACCACGCGACGGTATTGATTTTCAACCTGGCTTAGGGCCGCTATTTTCTGCTCAACCAGCATGACCACGCCTTGCAGTAGATCAAGCGGTTCGAATCCAGCCACCACCAGCGGGCGATGAAAATCGGCGGCGATAAACTGGTACGCCTCGGTGCCGATGACCATGCTGACGTGGCCTGGCGCAAGAAAGGCGTCAATGCCGTTGTCCGGCTGCTCCAGTAGGCTACGCAGCGTCGGGATCAGCGTAATGTGCTGGCAAAAAAAGTAGAAGTTTCGCACGTCACGCTGTTTTGCCTGCTGCAGCGTGATGGCGGTGGTCGGCATGGTGGTTTCAAAGCCCAGCCCGAAAAATACCACTTTGCGGGTCGGGTTATCCTGCGCCAGCTTCAGCGCGTCCATCGGAGAATAAACAATACGGACATCCGCGCCGCGCGCTTTAGCCTGCAACAGAGAACCCTGTTTCCCCGGCACGCGCATGGCATCGCCAAAGGTGCAGAAAATCACCTCCGGATGGCTGGCGATTTCCACGCAACTGTCGATGCGTCCCATCGGCAGCACGCAGACCGGACAACCGGGGCCGTGAATAAATTCCACGTTTTCGGGCAGTAACTGATCGAGACCAAATTTAAAAATTGCGTGGGTATGACCCCCGCAGACTTCCATAATGCGCAACGGACGTTCGGCAGTGTAAGGAAGAAGGGCGGCGCGTTCACGCAGGTGTTCAATGAGCTGCATTACCTGTTCCGGCGCACGGTACTCGTCAACAAAACGCATTATCTCTCCTCACCATACAGCAGTGCGCCGACGTCCGGCTCAACATCAAACATATTTTGTAGCGCGTCGAGCGTGTCGCGCGCTTCCGCTTCGTTAATGACGCTCATGGCGAATCCGACATGAACCAGCACCCACTGACCCAGACGCGGCTGACCGTTTTCATCACAACTGCCGACTAATGTGAGATCGACGTCGCGCTGAATGCCGCAGACGTCAACTTTTGCCTGATTGCCGTCAATGGCGCGGATTTGACCCGGCACGCCTATGCACATCGCTGCGCCTCCAGCCAGGCCAGCCACTGATCCATGCCTTCGCCGCTGGTGGCGGAAATCAGGATAATTTCAATCTCCGGGTTCACTTCACGCGCGCTGGCGATGCACTTCTCAACGTCAAAATTGAGGTAGGGCAGCAGATCGACTTTATTGAGCAGCATGAGCGACGCAGCGGCAAACATATGCGGATATTTCAGCGGCTTATCTTCACCTTCGGTCACGGAAAGCACTGCGACTTTATGCTTTTCGCCCAGATCGAAGCTGGCCGGGCAAACAAGGTTACCGACGTTTTCGATAAACAGAATACCGCGGTCATCCAGCGGCAGGCGCGGCGCGGCGTCGGCGATCATTTGCGCGTCAAGATGGCAGCCTTTACCGGTGTTGACCTGAATGGCGGGCGTGCCGGTAGCGCGGATGCGGGCGGCGTCGTTCACTGTCTGCTGGTCGCCTTCAATCACCGCGCACGGTACACGGTCTTTCAATTTCATCAGCGTTTCAGTCAGCAAGGTGGTTTTACCGGACCCGGGGCTGGACACCAGGTTGAGCACCAGTTGCTGGCGGGCGGCAAAACGGGCGCGGTTGCGCTCAGCCAGACGATTATTTTTGTCCAGCACGTCGATTTCAACCTCAAGCATCCGCCGCTGACTCATACCAGGCGCGTGGGTTCCGGCTTCGCCGTGGCCGTAATGCAGATCGCCTTCTGCGGTCTGACTTGGGGCAAAGTCAGGCGTTTTAATGCCGGTAATATTCAGCGCCGGGCGAGCCGCTGGGGCAAAGGGCGCGCTACGAAACGCTGAGTGCGGATTATGTTCATCGCCTTCTATATAAAGGTTGCCTTCAGCGCAACCGCAAGTCGTACACATCGCTTACTCCTGATCTTTTTCTTGTTACAGGCTTTCTGCCGGATGGCGACGCGAGCGTCTATCCGGCATTAATCTTCAGTTTCATCAATCTCTATGCGCCGAATTTGTAAGCCGTCATCGGCCACAATTCGCAGTGTATCGCTATGACATTGCGGACAACGACGTACACGGTGGGTTAACAACGTGACATATTGTTGACAATGCTCACACCAGCATTCGGCTTCCTGTTCTTCGAGGTGCAGTTTACAACCTTCTGCTATCGTGCCGCGGCATACCAGATCAAAACAAAAGGAAAGAGCGCTGGTTTCCACGCAAGAAAATGCGCCAATTTTGATCCAGACGGCTGTCACACGTTTTGCACCGTATGCTGAAGCCTGTTGTTCAATCAATTCCAGTGCCCGTTGGCAGAGGGTGATTTCGTGCATATCGCCTCCCGTAGTGGTTGCCCCTGTAAAGCAATATTTATGCCAATATTTTTATCCTCTGGCAGGTTAATGTCGACGATGACGAAATGACATGTCGTCACCGCGTCGAAACGGCAGTAACTGCGCTCGTCTGCTATTAAAAACAATAAGTTAAAAATTGGCATGAAAAATGCTTAACGCAGGCATCTCTGTTAAACGGGTAACCTGACATGACTATTTGGGAAATAAGCGAAAAGGCCGATTACATCGCGCAACGGCATCGTCGCCTACAGGACCAGTGGCATATTTACTGCAACTCGCTGGTTCAGGGGATCACCCTCTCGAAAGCGCGCCTGCATCACGCAATGAGCTGCGCGCCGGAAAGGGATCTTTGCTTTGTCCTGTTTGAGCACTTTCGTATTTACGTCGCGTTGGCGGATGGTTTTAACAGCCACACCATTGAGTACTACGTTGAAACCAAAGATGGCGAAGATAAGCAATTGATTGCACAGGCGCAGCTCGATATCGACGGCAAGGTTGATGAACGGGTTAACAACCGCGATCGCGAGCAGGTGCTGGAGCACTATCTGGAAAAAATCGCCAGCGTTTACGACAGCCTCTATACCGCTGTAGAAACCAACTCGCCGGTTAATTTGCGTCAATTGGTAAAGGGAAACAGCCCGGCGGTATAAGCCTGAGGCGTTGCCCGCTTTGATTCGCGATGTGGCGTTGCGCCATGTCATGAATGTTTTGGGGATGGGCGTGTCGATAAGTGTCGAAAATGACATTTCAACGGCATGTTTTCGTCAAAAATGACAATCACCTGAGGAATGCCTGGTGAATCGTTTTGTAATTGCTGACTCCACTCTCTGTATCGGCTGCCACACCTGTGAGGCCGCCTGTTCAGAGACGCATCGCCAGCATGGCCTGCAGTCAATGCCGCGCCTGAAAGTGATGCTGAATGAAAAAGAATCTGCGCCGCAGCTTTGTCACCACTGTGAAGATGCGCCATGCGCCACGGTATGCCCGGTTAACGCGATTAATCGCGTTGACGGCGCTGTCCAGCTTAATGAAAGCCTGTGCGTGAGCTGCAAACTGTGTGGTATTGCCTGTCCGTTTGGCGCTATTGAGTTTTCCGGCAGCCGTCCGCTGCATATTCCGGCGAACGCCAATACGCCGAAAGCGCCGCCCGCGCCGCCAGCGCCTGCGCGCGTCAGTACGTTGCTCGACTGGGTGCCGGGCGTACGCGCTATCGCGGTGAAATGTGACCTGTGCAGCTTTGACGAGCAAGGCCCGGCCTGTGTGCGGATGTGCCCGACTAAAGCGCTACACCTGGTGGAGAACACGGATATCGCCCGCGCCAGCAAACGTAAACGTGAGCTGACGTTTAATACCGATTTTGGCGATCTCACCTTGTTTCAGCAGGCTCAGAGTGGGGATGCATAATGAGTTCACTTTCACTGATTACTAGCGGCGTCGCGTGGTTTGCCGCCGCCGCCGTTCTGGCGTTTCTGTTTTCGTTTCATAAAGCGCTGAGCGGCTGGATTGCCGGTATCGGCGGCGCGGTCGGCAGCCTGTGTACGGCAGGCGCGGGGTTCACCGCGCTGACCAGCGCCGTTACGGTGAGCGGCGTGATGCCGTTTACCGGTCACATGCTGCAAATTACGCCGCTGAATGCTATCTGGCTGATTACGCTGGGGCTGTGCGGCCTGTTCGTCAGCCTGTTCAATATCGACTGGCATCGCCATCCACAGGTAAAAGCCAACGGACTGTTGATCAACCTGCTGATGGCGGCAGCCGTCTGCGCCGTGGTCGCCAGTAATCTGGGGACGATGGTGGTGATGGCGGAAATCATGGCGCTCTGCGCCGTGTTCCTCACCGGCGGTAGCAAAGAGGGCAAACTGTGGTTTGCGCTGGGCCGTCTCGGTACGCTGCTGCTGGCAATCGCCTGCTGGTTGGTGTGGCAGCGCTACGGCACGCTGGATCTGGGGCTGCTGGATCAACGTGCTCAGCAACTGCCGCTGGGCTCCGATATCTGGCTGCTCGGCGTTATCGGCTTCGGTCTGCTGGCCGGGATTATCCCGCTACACGGTTGGGTGCCGCAGGCGCACGCCAACGCCAGCGCTCCCGCCGCCGCGCTGTTCTCGACCGTGGTGATGAAAATCGGGCTGCTGGGCATTCTCACGCTATCTCTGCTTGGCGGCAATGCGCCGCTGTGGTGGGGCGTGGCGCTGTTGGTGCTTGGGATGATCACCGCCTTTGTCGGTGGTTTGTACGCGCTGATGGAGCATAACATTCAGCGCCTGCTGGCCTATCACACGCTGGAAAATATCGGCATCATTTTGCTCGGTCTGGGCGCAGGCGTTACCGGGATTGCTCTCAATCAGCCGGTACTGATCGCGCTGGGTCTGACTGGCGGGCTCTATCACCTGCTGAACCATAGCCTGTTCAAAAGCGTGCTGTTTCTGGGCGCGGGCAGCATCTGGTTCCGTACCGGTCATCGCGATATCGAAAAACTGGGCGGTATTGGTAAACGGATGCCGGTTATTTCTATCGCCATGCTGGTCGGTCTGATGGCGATGGCTGCGTTGCCGCCGCTGAACGGCTTTGCCGGCGAGTGGGTGATTTACCAGTCCTTCTTCAAACTGGGCAACAGCGGCGCGTTTGTTGGTCGTCTGTTAGGACCGCTGCTGGCGGTTGGCCTGGCGATTACCGGCGCGCTGGCGGTGATGTGTATGGCGAAAGTTTACGGCGTGACGTTCCTTGGCGCGCCGCGCACGAAGGAAGCTGAAAACGCCAGCTGCGCGCCGATCCTGATGGGCGTCAGCGTGGTGGCATTGGCGATTTGCTGCGTATTGGGCGGGGTTGCCGCGCCGTGGCTGCTGCCGATGATTTCCACTGCGGTACCGTTGCCGCTGGAAACCGCGCACACCACCGTATCGCAGCCGATGATCACGCTGCTGTTGGTCGCCTGTCCGCTACTGCCGTTCATCATTATGGCGATGTTCAAAGGCAACCGTCTGCCGTCGCGTTCTCGCGGCGCGGCCTGGGTGTGCGGCTACGACCATGAGCAGTCGATGGTGATTACCGCGCACGGTTTTGCCATGCCGGTGAAAGAGGCCTTTGCCCCGGTACTCAAACTGCGTAAATGGCTGAACCCGGTATCGCTGGTGCCGGGCTGGCAGAACGCGGCGGCCGCGGTGCTGTTCCGTCGTCTGGCGCTGATTGAGCTGGCGGTGCTGGTGGTGATTGTGGTTTCACGAGGAGCCTGAAAATGAGTGTGTTTTATCCGTTAATTCAGGCGCTGGTGCTATTTGCCGTTGCGCCATTGCTGTCCGGTATTACTCGCGTGGCGCGCGCCCGTCTACACAATCGCCGAGGGCCGGGCGTGTTGCAGGAGTACCGCGACATTATCAAACTGCTCGGTCGTCAGAGTATTGCGCCCGCGGATTCCGGCTGGGTTTTTCGCCTGACGCCGTTTGTGATGGTCGGCGTGATGCTGACTATCGCCACCGCGCTGCCGGTCGTCACCGTTGGATCTCCGTTGCCGCAACTGGGTGATTTAATCACCCTGATTTACCTGTTCGCCATCGCGCGCTTCTTCTTCTCTATTGCAGGCCTGGATACCGGCAGCCCGTTCACCGCGATCGGCGCCAGCCGTGAAGCGATGCTCGGCGTGCTGGTGGAGCCGATTCTGCTGCTGGGTCTGTGGGTCGCCGCGCAGGTGGCGGGTTCAACTCATATCAGCAATATCGCCGATACCATTTATCACTGGCCTGTCGCGCGCAGTATTCCGCTGATTCTGGCGCTGTGCGCCTGCGCCTTCGCCACCTTTATCGAAATGGGCAAGCTGCCGTTCGACCTGGCGGAAGCGGAGCAGGAGTTGCAGGAAGGGCCGTTGACCGAATACAGCGGTAGCGGCTTTGCGGTGCTGAAATGGGGCATCAGCCTTAAGCAACTGGTGGTGCTGCAAATGTTCGTCGGCGTGTTTTTGCCGTGGGGACAGATGGAAACATTCAGCGCAGGCGGACTGTTGCTGGCGCTGGTGATTGCCGTCGTCAAGCTGATTGTCGGCGTACTGGTGATCGCCCTGTTTGAAAACAGCATGGCGCGACTGCGTTTTTGCGCCACTTCACGCGTGACCTGGGCCGGTTTTGGGTTTGCGTTTTTAGCCTTCGTCTCCTTGCTGGCGGCGTGATTTAAGAGAGTTTGAGCATGTCTGAAGAAAAATTAGGTCAACAATACCTTGCGGCGCTGCACCAGGCGTTTCCGGGCGTCGTGCTGGACGAAGCCTGGCAGACCAAAGATCAGCTGACTATTACGGTGAAAGTAAACTATCTGCCGGAAGTGGTGGAGTTTCTTTACTACCAGCAGGGTGGGTGGTTGTCGGTGCTGTTCGGTAATGACGAACGCCAGTTGTGCGGCCACTATGCCGTTTATTACGTGCTGTCGATGGAGCAGGGCACGAAGTGCTGGATTACCGTTCGCGTTGAAGTAGATGCCAATAAGCTGGAATTCCCATCCGTTACGCCGCGCGTGCCGGCTGCCGTGTGGGGTGAGCGCGAAGTACGCGACATGTACGGTTTAATCCCGGTCGGTCTGCCGGACGAGCGCCGTCTGGTGCTGCCGGACGACTGGCCGGATGAACTCTATCCGCTGCGTAAAGACAGTATGGATTATCGTCAGCGCCCGGCGCCGACCACCGATGCGGAAACCTACGAGTTCATTAACGAGCTGGGTGACAAGAAAAATAACGTGGTGCCGATTGGCCCGCTGCATGTTACTTCCGATGAACCGGGCCACTTCCGTCTGTTCGTCGATGGCGAAAACATTATCGACGCCGACTACCGCCTGTTCTACGTCCACCGTGGTATGGAAAAACTGGCGGAAACCCGCATGGGTTATAACGAAGTCACCTTCCTGTCGGATCGCGTGTGTGGTATCTGCGGCTTCGCCCACAGCACCGCCTACACCACTTCCGTGGAAAACGCGATGGGCATTCAGGTGCCGGAGCGTGCGCAAATGATTCGCGCTATTCTGCTGGAAGTGGAACGCCTGCACTCGCATCTGCTCAACCTTGGCCTCGCCTGCCACTTCACCGGCTTTGACTCCGGCTTTATGCAGTTCTTCCGCGTGCGTGAAACCTCCATGAAAATGGCGGAGATACTGACCGGGGCGCGCAAAACTTACGGACTGAACCTGATCGGCGGGATTCGCCGCGATCTGCTCAAAGAGGACATGATCCAGACCCGTCAACTGGCGCAGCAGATGCGTCGTGACGTGCAGGAGCTGGTGGACATGCTGCTGAGCACGCCGAATATGGAACAGCGTACCGTGGGTATCGGCCGTCTGGACCCGGAAATTGCCCGCGACTTCAGTAATGTCGGCCCGATGGTGCGCGCCAGCGGCCACGCCCGCGACACCCGCGCCGACCACCCGTTTGTCGGCTACGGTCTACTGCCGATGGAAGTACATAGCGAGCAGGGCTGCGATGTGATTTCTCGTCTGAAAGTCCGTATCAACGAAGTTTACACCTCGCTGAATATGATCGATTTCGGTCTGGATAATCTGCCGGGCGGCCCGCTGATGGTGGAAGGCTTTACCTATATTCCGCACCGTTTTGCGCTCGGCTTCGCTGAAGCGCCGCGTGGCGACGATATCCACTGGAGCATGACCGGCGACAACCAGAAGCTGTACCGCTGGCGCTGCCGTGCGGCGACCTACGCCAACTGGCCGACGCTGCACTATATGCTGCGCGGCAACACCGTCTCCGATGCGCCGCTGATTATCGGCAGCCTCGACCCTTGCTACTCCTGTACCGACCGGATGACCGTGGTCGATGTGCGTAAGAAGAAGAGCAAAGTCGTGCCGTACAAAGAACTTGAGCGCTACAGCATTGAGCGTAAAAACTCGCCGCTGAAATAAGGAATCGCCATGTTTACCTTTATCAAAAAAGTTATCAAAACCGGCACGGCGACCTCGTCTTATCCGCTGGAGCCGATTGCGGTTGATAAAAACTTCCGCGGCAAGCCGGAACATAATCCGCAGCAGTGCATCGGCTGCGCCGCCTGCGTTAATGCCTGCCCGTCGAACGCGCTGACGGTGGAAACCTTACTGGCAACCAATGAGCTGGCGTGGCAGTTCAATCTTGGCCGCTGCATCTTCTGCGGTCGCTGCGAAGAAGTTTGCCCGACGGCGGCGATCAAACTGTCGCAAGAGTACGAACTGGCAGTGTGGAAGAAAGAAGATTTCCTGCAACAGTCCCGCTTTGCGCTGTGCAACTGCCGCGTGTGTAATCGTCCTTTCGCCGTACAGAAAGAGATTGACTACGCCATTGCGCTGCTTGCGCACAACGGCGACAGCCGCGCGGAAAACCACCGCGAAAGCTTTGAGACCTGCCCGGACTGTAAGCGTCAGAAATGCCTGGTGCCGTCCGACCGTATTGAACTGACTCGCCATATGAAAGAGGTCAGCTAATGAGCAATTTATTAGGCCCGCGTGACGCCAACGGTATTCCGGTACCGATGACGGTGGATGAATCCATCGCCAGCATGAAAGCGTCTCTACTGAAAAATATTAAGCGTTCGGCATACGTTTACCGCGTGGACTGCGGCGGCTGTAACGGCTGTGAAATCGAAATCTTTGCGACGCTGTCGCCGCTGTTTGATGCCGAGCGTTTCGGTATCAAAGTGGTACCGTCGCCGCGTCATGCCGATATTCTGCTGTTTACCGGCGCGGTGACCCGCGCCATGCGCTCTCCGGCGCTGCGCGCCTGGCAGTCGGCGCCGGACCCGAAAATTTGTATCTCTTACGGTGCCTGCGGCAACAGCGGTGGCATCTTCCACGATCTCTACTGCGTCTGGGGCGGTACCGACAAAATCGTCCCGGTGGATGTGTATATTCCAGGCTGCCCGCCAACGCCTGCCGCCACGCTGTATGGCTTTGCGATGGCGCTTGGCCTGCTGGAGCAGAAAATCCACGCCCGCGCGCCGGGTGAGCTGGACGAGCAGCCCGCAGAGATCCTGCATCCGGATATGGTGCAGCCGCTGCGCGTGAAGGTGGATCGCGCGGCGCGCCGGCTGGCGGGTTATCGCTATGGTCGTCAGATCGCTGATGATTACCTGACACAGTTGGGGCAGGGCGAGCAGCAAGTGGCGCGTTGGCTGGAAGCGGAAAACGATCCGCGTTTAACCGAAATTGTCACCCATCTCAATCATGTTGTTGAAGAGGCGCGTATCCGATGAGCGAACAGGTGGTGTTCAGTCAACTGAGCCGTAAGTTTATTGATGAGAACGATGCGACGCCCGCCGAGGCGCAGCAGGTTGTCTATTACAGCCTGGCGATTGGTCACCACCTGGGGGTTATCGATTGCCTGGAGGCCGCGCTCACCTGCCCATGGGATGAGTATCTGGCGTGGATCGCCACCCTGGAAGCCGGTAGCGATGCCCGGCGTAAAATGGAAGGCGTGCCGAAGTATGGCGAGATCGTCATCGATTTCAACCATGTGCAAATGCTGGCGCGCGCGTTTGATGAGGCGCGCGCCGCGCAGACCCCGCAGCAGCAAGAATGGAGCAAACTGATGCTCAGTATGCTGCATGACATTCATCAGGAAAGCGCCATCTACCTGATGGTGAGGAGGCTTCGTGACTGACGTTTTACTCTGTGTCGGCAACAGCATGATGGGCGACGACGGCGCAGGCCCGTTACTGGCGGAAATGTGCGCGGCGCAGCCGAAGGGTAATTGGGTGGTGATTGATGGCGGCAGCGCGCCGGAAAACGACATTGTGGCGATTCGCGAACTGCGCCCGCAGCGTCTGTTGATTGTCGACGCCACCGACATGGGACTTAATCCGGGCGAGATCCGCATTATCGATCCGGATGATATCGCCGAAATGTTTATGATGACCACCCACAATATGCCGCTCAACTACCTGGTCGATCAGCTGAAAGAGGATGTCGGCGAGGTGATTTTTGTTGGTATCCAGCCGGATATCGTCGGGTTTTATTATCCGATGACTCAACCGATTAAGGACGCGGTAAACACTGTCTATCAGCGTCTGGAAGGCTGGCAGGGAAACGGCGGATTTGCCGCGCTGGAAGCGCCGGAGGCGTAAAATGCGCACATATTTAGGGAGAATTTGTGTTACCCGGCATAGGCGGTAAGAAGGACGTGAAGATTATCGTATGGAGCGGACTGCTATTTTTCTGCATCGCCGCGCGCGCACTGGCCACCGGTTTTGTCGGTTACCTGCCGATGAGCGACGGTGAATATGCGCAAAAGCGTGCGCTGAAGCCGCTGTTGACCCTGCCTTATTCTGTATCGCCCGACCAGACCTGGCATTTTCGCCAGGTCGGAGTCAGTGGGGTGACGCTACTGCCGGAGCCGAAAAAAGATAACGAATGGCGGATTAGCGGAAAAGACAGAGCCGGTAATTCGTGGGTTGTCCCGGTGGGAATGCTGATTAATTTGGCGGGTAATGCGCAATTTTATCGCGCTGACCTCGATCGTAACGGCATTCAGGATCTGGTTATCTGGTTGGGCAATCCTGGGTTGGGCCTGGCGCCGAGCGCGCAATACATCATTTTCACCTTTCTCAAGAATGGCCGCCCCTGCGTCTTTGAACCGTGGGGGTTTTATACCGCCACCGATACTGGCGTCGATGATTTGCTTGATTTACAGGGCAATGGGCGCACGCAACTGTTGGATATGCAGTTTGACTCAGGCTACTGGATAACCAATTTATATCAGGTGAAGGACGCCCGCTGGCAGCGCGTACACGGCTGGTTTGGCCGGTTGAGTTATCCGGCGCTGACCCGTTTTAATCACTATCCTGGCCGTAAATTAATTATCAAACCTATTGCCGGAAGGAATCCGCAAACGGACGATCTTTCCCTTACGCAGCGCTGTTTAATACGCGGTAACGTATTGCCAGGCGTTAATCAGGATTGATGTCAGTTGCGGTGCAGAGTTGGCTGGCTATCACTGCAAATCTTGACCACCACTGGCGACATTACGTGTCATCGACACTTGTGACGATGACACGTAAATGCTCACGAAAATAGAAAGAATGTTCTTAAATAACAATGAAATAAAAATTGGCACGATTCGTGTATATATCGGCACATCATCTGTTATTGCTGGAGAATTTGATGAACCGTTTCATCATTGCAGACGCGAGTAAGTGCATTGGTTGCCGTACCTGTGAAGTGGCTTGCGTCGTATCCCATCAGGAAAATCAGGATTGCGCATCGCTGACCCCTGAAACCTTTTTACCTCGTATCCATGTCATCAAAGGCGTGAATGTTTCCACGGCAACGCTGTGTCGCCAGTGTGAAGACGCGCCGTGCGCCAACGTTTGCCCGAATGGCGCTATCAGCCGTGACAAAGGCTTTGTTCATGTGATGCAAGAACGCTGCATTGGCTGTAAAACTTGCGTAGTGGCATGTCCTTACGGCGCCATGGAAGTGGTGGTACGTCCGGTGGTTCGCAATAGCGGCGCGGGGCTGAACGTGCGTGCCGAAAAAGCCGAAGCCAACAAGTGCGATCTGTGTCACCACCGTGAAGCCGGTCCGGCCTGTATGGCCGCTTGCCCAACGCACGCCCTCATCTGCGTGGACCGCAATAAGCTCGAACAGCTAAGCGCGGAAAAACGCCGTCGTGCGGCGCTGGATTCAACGGCATCGCTGCTTTTCTGATTTCTGCGATTGCGCGTAGAATACGCCACAAAGCATTGCCGGATGGCGGCATCAATGCCTTATCCGGTCTACGGTCCGTGCGGTTGTAGGCCTGATAAGCGTCGCGCCATCAGGCATCCGGGGTCGATGATGGCGGGAAAATAAGATGGCGATAGACACACCTTCCGGCGTACAGCTACGCATTCGGGGCAAAGTACAGGGCGTCGGTTTTCGTCCTTTTGTCTGGCAGCTGGCGCAGCAGTTGCGATTACACGGCGACGTGTGTAATGACGGCGACGGCGTCGTCGTTCGGCTGCTGGAAGATCCGTCGCAATTTATTGCCGCGCTCTATCAGGATTGCCCGCCGCTGGCGCGCATTGACAGCGTTGAACACGCGTCGTTGGTATGGGAGCGCGCACCGACGGATTTCACCATTCGTCAGAGCGCAGGCGGTTCGATGAACACGCAAATCGTGCCGGATGCGGCGACCTGCCCGGCATGTCTTGCCGAGATGAATACCCCAGGCGAGCGGCGCTACCGTTATCCTTTCATCAATTGCACCCACTGTGGACCACGCTTCACCATTATTCGTGCTATGCCCTATGACCGGCCATTTACGGTGATGGCGGCGTTTCCCTTGTGTCCGGAATGCGACAGCGAATACCGCGATCCGTACGATCGCCGTTTTCATGCCCAGCCCGTTGCCTGTCCGTCATGCGGGCCGCATCTTGAGTGGCGGAGCCAACATGAACGAGCGGAAAAAGAGGCGGCTTTGCAGGCGGCGGTCGCCCAACTGAACGCCGGAGGCATTATTGCCGTTAAAGGGCTGGGTGGTTTTCATCTGGCCTGCGATGCGCGCAACGCTAACGCAGTGGCGATGCTGCGGGCGCGTAAACATCGTCCGGCGAAACCATTGGCGGTGATGTTGCCCACGGCGCAAACGCTGCCGACCGCGGCGCGTTCGCTGCTGACCATGCCAGCGGCCCCGATTGTACTGGTGGATAAGCAGTATGTACCTTCGCTGAGTGAGGGCATCGCGCCAGGACTTACGGAGGTGGGTGTGATGCTGCCAGCCAACCCATTGCAACACCTCTTGTTGCAGGAGCTCAATTACCCGCTGGTGATGACATCCGGCAACCTGAGCGGCAAACCGCCCGCCATCACCAACGAACAGGCGCTGGACGATTTACACGATATTGCCGATGGTTTTCTGTTGCACAATCGCGACATTGTACAGCGCATGGACGACTCTGTCGTGCGCGACAGCGGCGAAATGCTGCGTCGTTCGCGGGGATACGTGCCGGACGCGATTGCGTTGCCGCCCGGATTTCGCGATGTGCCGCCGATACTTTGTCTGGGTGCGGATCTGAAAAACACGTTCTGTCTGGTACGCGGCGAACAGGCGGTTGTCAGCCAACATTTGGGCGATCTCAGCGATGACGGTATCCAGGCGCAGTGGCGCGAGGCATTGCGTCTGATCCAGTCAATCTACGATTTTACGCCAGAGCGTATCGTCTGTGATGCGCATCCGGGCTATGTTTCCAGTCAGTGGGCCAGTGAGATGCGTCTGCCGACAGAGACGGTGTTACACCATCATGCCCATGCGGCGGCTTGCCTGGCCGAGCATGGTTGGCCGCTGGACGGTGGAGAGGTGATTGCCCTGACGGTAGACGGTATCGGCATGGGTGAGAATGGCGCGCTATGGGGCGGAGAATGTTTGCGGGTCAATTATCGCGAATGCGAACATTTAGGCGGTTTACCCGCCGTGGCGCTGCCGGGAGGCGATCTGGCTGCCAAACAGCCGTGGCGTAATCTGTTAGCGCAGTGCCTGCGCTTTGTGCCGGACTGGCAGGATTATCCGGAGACAGCGGGGCTGCAACAGCAAAACTGGAATGTCCTGGCGAGTGCCATTGAGCGCGGCGTCAATGCCCCGTTGGCCTCTTCCTGCGGGAGGTTGTTCGACGCGGTGGCTGCCGCGCTTCGCTGCGCGCCAGCATCGCTTAGCTATGAGGGCGAGGCCGCCTGCGCGCTGGAGGCGCTGGCCTCTCAATGCGCTAACGTTGAGCATCCGGTAACGATGCCGCTTAACGGCGCTCAACTGGACGTCGCCGTTTTCTGGCGGCAATGGTTGAACTGGCAGGCCACGCCCGCGCAACGCGCCTGGGCTTTTCATGATGCGCTGGCGTGCGGGTTTGCCACGCTAATGCGCCAGCAGGCTACGGCGCGGGGGATAACCACTCTGGTCTTCAGCGGCGGGGTGATACACAACCGCTTACTTCGCGCGCGTCTTGCCTTTTATCTTTCTGATTTTAAATTGTTATTTCCGCAGCGGTTACCGGCGGGCGACGGCGGACTGTCGTTTGGACAGGGCGTGATTGCCGCAGCGCGAGCGTTAAGGGAAGTGTAGGGCACCGGATGGCGGCTGCGCCTTATCTGGCCTGTAAACAGATGCTCACTCGTAGGCCGGATAAGACGCGAAGCGGCGCCATCCGGCATCACAGGCTTATACGGACAACGTTTTCAGCAGTGCAAAGGCCTCTTTCATGCGGTCTTCACTCACCACAAAGGCGCGTAGTTGGCCTTCTCCGCTCATGCCTTTGGCAATCATACCGTCAGATTCTGCGGTAATCTGCCAGCTTAAATCACGGCGCTGAGTTTCTCCCGCCAGATGCAGCGGCAGTTCCGGCGTTTTGACTTTGACCAGCATCGCCGGTAGCTTCAGCGGCGCGTTGCCGCCAAGCAGATTTTTCGCCAGGTACATCGCGCTTAACTGGATTGGTTGCAGGAAGGGCAGCACCTGACCGTTGATCTCCGCGCAGTCGCCGATCGCATAAATATCCGGGTGACTGGTCTGTAGATAGCTATCCACGCAGACGCCGCGGTTGACGGCTACCCCGGCGCGGCGCGCCAGAGCGGTTTCCGGGCGTAAGCCGGTGGCGGCAATCACCGCATCGACCTCAATACTATGCTGGCTTACCAGCGTAGCGCGGATACCGGCTTCGGTTTTCTCCAGTTTTTGCAACTGCGATTTCAGCAGCAGATGCACCCCCATATCGGTCAGGTGATGCTGTAAGCGACTGCTCACTTCCGGTGGCATCAGTGAGGCGAGAAGGCTGGCGGCGTTATCCATCAGCGTTACCGTTTTCCCGGCGCGGCAGAAATCCATCGCTAATTCACTGCCAATGAGACCGCCGCCGACAATCAGCACTCGCTGCGCGTCGCGCAGTTGTGTCTCACAGGCGCGGTACTCCTGCTGGCTATTCAAAGTAAGCATTAACTCACGTCCTGCAATCGGCGGCACAAAGGCTGTCGCTCCGGTCGCCAGTACCAGCTTGTCGTACTGCCACTGCTTATCCTGACTTTTCACCACATGGGCATCGGCATCAATGTCAGCAACCCAGGTATGCGGGAACAGTCGCAGATTAAACTGTTCAGCAAATTCCCCCGCTAACTGGCGGGTGAGATCATCGGCGCGCTGCGACTGGCTGATAACGTGGCTGAGGTCGGGCTTGTTGTACTCATCCATGCTGTCCGCCGCAATCAGAGTTAACGGCACATGCGCATCTTGTTTACGGATATTTTTGACGAGCTGGCGGGCGGCGAAGCCCGACCCAATAATGATGATCCCCCGACTCATTTTGCCTCCGTCGCCAGTACGTCGAACACGTCTTTACCTAATGAACATTCCGGGCACAGGAAGTTATCCGGCACGTCGCTCCACGGCGTACCCGGCGCGACATCCTGCAACGGCTCGCCCAGCGCAGGGTCGTAAATCCACTGGCATACGCTGCATTGCATTTTGGGGCCGAGGTCTGCGGCGGCGCAGGTTGTGGTTTCTTCGACTGGCGCGGTTTTCTGTGTGGTTTCCGGCAGCGGAGCAAGCGCCCACTGACGGGCGATGTCGCGACCATGCTGACGGCACAACTCCAGCGCATCCAGATCCGGACGCCATTTCGCTTTCAGACTCAGGGACATTTCAAAACCGGCATCCTGTAAGCGCGTGGACAGTCGATCCACCGCGCCGCCGCTCCAGCCATGAGAACCGAAGGCGCTGGCGCGTTTGTTGCGAAAGCGCAGGCCGGTCATCTCTTCCACCAGACCAGCGATTTTCGGCATCATCACGTTGTTCATGGTAGAAGTGCCGACCAGCACGCCTTTCGAACGGAAGACGTTGGTCAATATTTCATTTTTATCGCTGCGGGCGACGTTAAAGATTTTGACCGCCACGTTGGGGTCCACTTCATTGATACCCTGTGCGATGGCATCCGCCATCATGCGAGTATTGTTCGACATGGTATCGTAGAAAATAGTGATACGATCTTCCTGATAATCTGCCGCCCATTTCAGATACAGCTCCACGATTTGCGTTGGGTTGTCGCGCCATACCACGCCGTGTGAGGTGGCAATCATATCCACCGGCAGGTTGAAGCCGAGGATTTCGGTAATTTTTGGCGTTACCAGACGGCTGAACGGCGTCAGGATATTGGCGTAGTAGCGCTGGCATTGTTCAAACAGTTCAGTTTGGTCCACTTCATCATTGAACAGGCGCTCGTCGCAGTAGTGCTGACCAAAGGCGTCGTTGCTGAATAACACCGCGTCGCCGGTCATATAGGTCATCATGCTGTCCGGCCAGTGCAGCATCGGCGTTTCCACGAAGATCAACTGCTTGCCGTTGCCGATATCCAGCGTATCGCCGGTTTTCACCACCTTAAAATTCCATTCCGGGTGATGGTGATGGCCGTTGATAGAGTCAATGGCGTTGGCGGTACAGTAGATAGGCGTGTCCGGGATCTGCGCCATCAGTTCGGTCAGCGCGCCTGCATGGTCTTCTTCGGCATGGTTAATGATGATGTAGTCGATATCCGCGAGGTCGATTTCACTGCGCAGATTTTGCACAAACTCACGGCTAAACTTATGATCGACGGTATCGATCAGCACATTCTTTTCTTCACGAATGAGATAGCTGTTATAGCTGCTGCCGCGCAGCGTTTTGTATTCAGTGCCGTGAAAATCACGTACTTCCCAGTCGCGTTGGCCAACCCAATGAATATTATTTTTAACCAGAATAGACATAACCACCTCAATTCATTCAACGTTTACAAAAAGTTGTTTTGCTTATTGCAGGTAGTGTGCCAATTTTGCATCTTATTGATTTATATGAATTTATAATAAGTTTGTATTTTTGATATAGTCAAAAAGACTATAAATGATGCTGTCAATATGACACTATAGGTTGTCAAAATGACAATGAGGTAACCATGAGTTTTTCCGTGGAGGTATTGGCGGGCATCGCCATTGAGTTACAACGCGGCATTGGGCATCAGGATCGTTTTCAGCGGCTGATTACTACGCTGCGTCAGGTTCTGGCGTGCGACGCCTCGGCGCTGTTGCGTTATGAATCTCGACAATTTATTCCACTGGCGATTGATGGCCTGGCGCAGGACGTTCTCGGCAGACGTTTTACCCTGGAAGGGCATCCGCGCCTGGAAGCCATCGCTCGCGCGGGGGACGTGGTGCGTTTTCCGGCTGATAGCGATTTACCCGATCCGTATGACGGGTTAATTCCCGGACAGGAAAGCCTGAAAGTCCACGCCTGTGTTGGTCTGCCGCTGTTTGCCGGACAGAACCTCATCGGTGCGCTGACCCTTGATGCTATGACGCCGGAGCAGTTCGAGGTATTTAGCGATGAAGAGCTGCGGCTTGTCGCCGCGCTGGCCGCCGGGGCATTGAGCAATGCGCTGTTAATTGAACAACTGGAAAGCCAGAACATGCTGCCGGGGTCGTCAGGCGTGTTTGAACCGATAAAAGAGACGCACATGATCGGCCTGTCGCCGGCGATGACGCAGTTGAAAAAAGAGATCGAGATTGTGGCGGGCTCCGATCTTAACGTGCTGATCGGCGGTGAAACGGGGACTGGTAAAGAGCTGGTGGCGAAAGCCATTCACCAGGGCTCCCCCAGAGCGGTCAATCCGCTGGTCTATCTCAACTGTGCCGCGCTGCCGGAAAGCGTGGCGGAGAGCGAGTTGTTTGGTCATGTAAAAGGGGCTTTTACCGGGGCTATCAGTAATCGTAGCGGTAAGTTTGAAATGGCGGATAACGGCACGCTGTTTCTGGATGAGATTGGCGAACTGTCGCTGGCGCTACAGGCCAAGCTACTTCGCGTGTTGCAGTATGGCGATATTCAGCGCGTCGGCGACGATCGTAGCCTGCGCGTGGATGTGCGGGTGTTGGCGGCGACCAACCGTGACCTGCGTGAAGAGGTGCTGGCGGGGCGTTTTCGCGCCGACCTGTTCCATCGCCTGAGCGTTTTCCCGCTCTTTGTGCCGCCGCTGCGCGAGCGCGGCGATGATGTGGTGTTGCTGGCGGGCTATTTTTGCGAGCAGTGCCGACTGCGGCTGGGGCTGTCCCGCGTGGTACTGAGTCCCGGCGCGCGCCGCCATTTGCTCAACTATGGCTGGCCGGGCAACGTCCGGGAGCTGGAACATGCCATTCACCGTGCGGTTGTACTGGCGAGAGCGACCCGGGCAGGGGATGAGGTGGTACTGGAGGAGCAGCATTTTGCCTTGTCAGAGGACGTTTTACCCGCGCCGTCTGCGGAAAGCTTTCTGGCGCTGCCGGCCTGCCGCAATTTGCGCGAATCGACGGAGAACTTCCAGCGAGAGATGATTCGCCAGGCGCTGGCGCAAAATAATCACAACTGGGCGGCCAGTGCGCGGGCGCTGGAAACCGACGTCGCCAACCTGCATCGGCTGGCGAAGCGTCTGGGACTGAAGGATTAGATAATCCCCGCCTGGTAGAAATCCTGCAGGTTAATGGCGCCGGTGAGTTTGCCGTTTTCATCGACCACCGGCGCGGCGGTAATTTTGCGTTTCATCAGGAGCTCTTTGGCGTCAATGGCGCGGCTTTGCGCCTGGAGCGTAATACCGTTGGGCGTCATGGCTTCGCTTACCGGCGTGGTGAGCGCGCCGCCGCCCACCAGCCAGCGACGCAGGTCGCCGTCGGTAAAGACGCCTTTCACAACATGTTGCTCATCGCAAACCGCCACCAGCCCCAGCCCGGTACGGCTAAGTTCCAGCATGGCATCCATCACGCTGGTGGCGAGCATTACCTGCGGTATTGCATCGCCCTGGCGCATCAGGTGATGCACATTATTGAGCAAACGCGCGCCCAGTGCGCCAGCCGGATGCGAACGGGCGAAATCTTCTTCGTTAAAACCGCGCGCCTGCATGACCGCCATCGCCAGCGCATCGCCCATCATCAGCGTATTGACGGTACTGGATGTCGGCGCCAGATGCATCGGACAGGCTTCACGCTCGACGGAAATATCCAGAACGGCTTTTGCCGCTCGCCCCAGCGGAGAGTGAGGTTTACCGGTCATCGCCAGCAGCGCGACGGATTTATCTTCCAGACGTGGGATGATGAGGTCGAGTTCTTTTGCGCCGCCGGAATAGGAGATAAATAACATCACGTCGCGGCTTTCAATCATCCCCAGATCGCCATGCAGTGCTTCCGCCGGATGAACAAAAAAAGCGGGAGTACCGGTACTGGCAAGCGTCGCGGCGATTTTTTTACCAATATGACCTGATTTACCAATGCCGGAAACGATCACTTTGCCTTCACAGTGAATAATGATATTGGCGGCGCGGACAAAATCATCGCCCAGACGCTCCGGCAGACGGCTGGCTTCCTGTAGCTCCAGCATTAAGGTCTGACGGCCCGCGTTTAGTAGTGCATCACTCATTGCTTTCTCCGGTTATGATTACTTCAATCCCTTTTGCTTCCAGCGCCTGACGAAATGCCGGATCGATACCCGCGTCCGTGATCAGTTTGTCGACGGTTTCCAGACTGCACACCACATTGGGGCTTTTACGACCAAATTTTGAGGAGTCCGCCATCAGAATCACCTCGCGTGCTGCATTGCACATTGCGTTACTGACGGTGTAAACCTCATTGAACGTGGTCACACCGACGTTCAGGTCAATACCGTCAGTTCCCATGAAAAGTTTATCAAAGCTGAATTGCTCAAAGGCGTTTTCCGCCAGTTGACCGTGAAACGACGCCGATTTTTTACGGAAGGTGCCGCCGGGCATCAGGATAGTTTGTTCGTTGTCCAGTTCCGATAGCGCGTTGACAATATGGAGGCTGTTGGTCATCACCGTGATGTTGCTAAAACGCGAAAGCAACGGCACCATCTGTAACACGGTACTTCCGGCGTCCAGAATAATGGAATCGCCATCATGGATATATTTCACAGCGGCTGCGGCTATCAGCGCTTTTTTGTGGGTGTTGATAAGCGTTTTGTGATCAATAGGCGGATCGGACTCTTCTTTATTCAACACCACGCCGCCATAGGTGCGGATGACGGTTCCGGCATTTTCCAGAATGACCAGATCTTTACGGATAGTGGTGCCTGTCGTGTCAAAGTACTGGGCCAGTTCTTCAACCGAGCATTTTCCCTGTTTTTGCAGGTGCTCCAGAATCGCGGCCTGACGCTGACGAGGTTTCATAGGCGTGATTACCCTGACTTATGTATTTACCCGTCATACTTCACGCTGCATGTGCGTTGGCTTTCCTCGCTCACCCCGGTCACGTACTGATGTACGCTCCTGGGATTCACTGCGTCGCCGCCTTCCTGCAACTCGAATTATTTAGGGTATTGGTTGCAAAATGATAATTTCGCAAGCTATACGCATTCACAACGAAATTACCCATGTTTCAGTTTAAGCGCCAATGATAGTGCATTCTGCGCGAGCGAATCATGGGGAAAGATCACATCAGGCTGTAATTCATGCAAATGTTTTCCTTGCATTGCGGCAATTTTAACCGGTCTGGCGAATACCGTAAGGCCTTTCATCAATAAAGTGTCCGTCACCCGCTGCTGTTCGTCCAGCGCCACGGCAACCACCACCCGGGGCTTAAAACGCCCGCCGGAGCGCCCGACGCCGACCCGTCCCTGTTGGCTAAGTTTATCGAAAGCTCGATTAAAGCGGGAAATCTGCCAGCCGCCCAGCGCCAGCTGCGCACACCAGGCGATAACGGCGACGGTAATCAGAGTGGAAACCATAATGTGCTCCTGTTGTTTTGCCTGATGGCGGCGTAACCGTCTTATCCGGCCTACGGCGCCATCCGGCAATTCACGGTCAGAACATCACTTGACCGCCGGTTACGTTGATCGACTGCCCGGTGCAATAAGACGCTTTCGGGCTGGCATAAAATAGCAGCATGTTCAGCACATCCTGATAATCACACCCGCGTTTGAGCGGTACTTTATCAATGTAATACTGTTCCACCTCGTCGGGCTTAATGCCCAGTTTAGTGGCGTATTGCGGCAGCAGTGACTGGAACATCGGCGATTTCAACAGGTTGCCGAGCATCAACGAGTGTACGGTAATGCCGTATTCCGCCAGATCCAGCGCCAGAGACTGGGTTAACCCCACGCCGCCGAATTTCGCCGCGCTGTAGCCGGAGTTGTGTTTACTGCCCACTTTGCCGGATTTAGAGTTAATCTGAATAATGCGCCCCTGAATGCCGTCGCGGATCATCAGGCGGGAAAACTCACGGGCGCAGAGGAAATAGCCCACCAGATTAACCTGTAGCGAGCGGTCAAAATCGCCCAACTGGAAATCGCTGATAAACGCCGCTTTGGCGATACCCGCGCTGTAAACCAGCAGATCGACGCGCCCGAAAATCTCGTCTACGCCGCGGGACAGCGCCAGCACGTTCTGCTCGCTGGTAGCGTCGGCGCCAAAACCGTACGCCATACCTTCGCCAAAATCGGCGTTAATTTCCTGGGCGACATTCGCGGCTTTATCGCTTTGAATATCAACGACCGCCACGCGGTATCCTTCTTCTGCAAGCCCACGGCAAAGGAATGCCCCCAGGGTCTGGCCTCCGCCAATGACAACGGCAACTTGATTCATGTTTTTTCTCCTTAAGCGACAAACGTCAAAATACAGCCCGGCGCGATATCGTCCGGTACAGGCCCCGCAACGTGTACGGTGCCGGGAAATTCCGCTTCACGCAGACCATCGAAGCGCAAAGTGATATGCCCCAGTTCACGCAGGTTTTGCTCGGCTACGCTGCCGACCGCCGTGACCGGATAGCAATGTTGGCCCAATTCACACCGCGCGCCAGGCTGCAGCGCGCCGGTCAGTTCGCCATGACAATGGATGAAGCAAAATTCTTCGATATCCGCCGGCGCGCCTTCCCGAAACGTAATCAGCATCTGTTCGCCGAGCGCCTCCATCGCGCTCTGGCCGATACGGGTGATGGTGGTTTGATAAATCACGCTCATGTCTGAACCTCTTATTGATAGATAAAGCCGGAAACAAACCAGGCGATAAGTACCGTGGGCGCGCCAGTCAGGAAGCGTCCGACCAGCACAGAAGGTACGCCGACGCGAACGGTGTCTTGTTTCGCTTCCGCCAGCGACAGGCCGACCGGGATAAAGTCGCAGGCCGCCTGCGCGTTAATCGCGAACAGGGCGGGAAGCGCCAGATGCGGGGGGATATTGCCCAGGCCTATCTGAACGCCGATCAGAACGCCAATAACCTGAGCGATAACCGCGCCAGGGCCGAGAAAGGGCGACAGCAGCGGGAAAGAGCAGATCAATGCCAGCGTCACCAGCCCCAGTGGATGGCTGGCTAATGGCGCCAGGCCGTGGGCGATCCAGTCGCCAAGACCTGAGGCCATAATGATGCCGATCAGCGCCGAAACGAACGCCATAAACGGCAGGATTGTTTTCAGGACCGTATCAATGGTGTCGCGACCGGACTGGAACAGTACCGCCACGGCGGAGCCCATTCCCATACCGACTTTTGCCAGCAGCCCGTCGCTCTGCTCGGTGATTTTTTTGCTGGTGTCGTAGTCACGTCCTAATGTCGTTTTGGCAGGCTGGGGACTGGCAGGCGTTTCGCCGACAAGAGTAATGTTTTCTTCTTTTACGCCGGAGACATAAATATCCTCAACAATATACTGCGCCAGGGGGCCGGACTTACCCGTCGAGTGAATATTAATGGTTGGAATCCGGCGTTTCGGATAGATACCGCAGCGCAGCGTACCGCCGCAGTCGATAATGGCCGCGCCGATCTCCGCTTCCGGTGGTTCGCCTTCTTTAAAGCCGTCCACCGCTTGCCAGCCTGTTAGTTGCGCCAGTTTGTCGACGATCGCCGGGCGCGTACCGGCTGTGATATAGACGATCTTTTTGCCTGGCGTAACGTCCAGTTCAAGCGGGCCGCCCCAGCCGCCGGCGCCTTTCTCAATACGAACCCGTGTCATGATACCGCTCCTGTCAGATGAACTTTCTGCTCAAGTTGAATCCCCATTTTTTTCTCAAAAATAGCGGTGGTGAGATCGGTGACCCAACCGCGGAAGAAGTTCGTCACCAGACCTACCAGCAGATAGCTCACCGCGAGCGGGCCGAGAGGAAGCCCTAACGTGGTGAGTCCGCTGGCGATACCCAGATAAACAAACAGTTCGCCGGGATTGATATGCGGAAACAGACCGTTCATGGAGTGACAGCTATAGGAGGCCGCCGCGTAATAGCTCGGCTTGTACTTCTCCGGCATAAAGCGTCCCAGGCTCAGGGTCATCGGATTACAAAAAACAAATGTCCCGATACACGGTAAAAGCAGGTAACGGGATAGCGGATTTCCGGCACAACGTTGGGCAAAACGCTCAATACGCTGCTGGCCGATAAAATTGATGAGCGCATTCATGATAACCAGCAGGCTTATCAGTAGCGGAAGAATACCTGTCACCATACCGGTAAACACCTCTCCGCCTTTCTGGAATAACCCGATGAACCACTCCGCACCATGTGTAATGGTTTCGATCATTGTTCTCTCCTGTAGGGTTTTTAGTTTTCTTGCTAATTTCCTGTTCATTGTAATCATGTTGAAAGATTCAAAAGTGTTATTGTGATCGCAAAATAAAAGAAAAATATTTTAACTTGAAAGATTGCGGGGTGGGGGAGCGGATACAAACTGAAAAGAGGAGAAAGGTGATTTATTCTCTTGTGCCGCTTCCTTGTGCGGCGGGGGATGCTTTACCATACTTCTCCCTGGCTGAATTTGTTTAATGGATCTCTCATGTTCAAGCGTCGTTATGTAGCGTTACTTCCACTTTGCGTATTGCTTGCTGCCTGTAGCAGCACGCCAAAATCTTCCGAGACTCAAGCGACGACGGGCACGCCTTCCGGCGGCTTTCTGCTTGAGCCGCAGCATAACGTCATGCAAATGGGCGGTGACTTCGCCAACAACCCTAATGCGCAGCAGTTCATTGATAAAATGGTCAGTAAACACGGTTTCGACCGTCAGCAGCTGCAGGAGATCCTCTCGCAGTCTAAAAGACTGGATTACGTCCTGCGTCTGATGGACAGACAAGCGCCGACCACTCAGCCGCCCGCTGGACCAAATGGCGCCTGGTTGCGCTACCGCAAACAATTTATTACGCCGGATAACGTGCAAAACGGCGTCGCGTTCTGGAATCAGTATGAAGACGCGCTGAACCGCGCCTGGCAGGTATACGGTGTACCGCCGGAAATCATCGTGGGGATTATCGGCGTGGAAACCCGCTGGGGACGTATCATGGGGAAAACGCGGATTCTGGACGCGCTGGCGACGCTGTCATTTAACTATCCGCGCCGGGCGGAATATTTCTCCGGCGAGCTGGAAACCTTCCTGCTCATGGCGCGCGATGAGCAAGACGATCCGCTCAATCTGAAAGGTTCCTTTGCGGGCGCGATGGGCTACGGCCAGTTTATGCCATCTTCCTATAAAGAATATGCGGTCGATTTCAATGGCGATGGGCACATTAACTTGTGGGATCCGGTAGATGCCATCGGCAGTGTGGCGAACTACTTCAAGGCGCATGGTTGGGTGAAAGGCGATACGGTTGCGGTGCCGGCGAATGGTCAGGCGCCGGGACTGGCGAATGGTTTCAAAACAAAATACAGCCTCTCTCAGCTTGCCGCCGCAGGCTTAACGCCGCAGCAATCGTTGGGCAATCATCAGGAAGCCAGCCTGCTGCGTCTGGATATCGGTACGGGCTACCAGTACTGGTACGGCCTGCCGAACTTCTACACCATTACCCGATATAACCACAGCACGCATTATGCGATGGCGGTTTGGCAACTGGGCCAGGCGGTAGCGCTGGCGCGGGTGCGCTAATTTACGCTTAGGGAGGGGAGCACCCCCTCCGCTATTATTATGGCTTTTTGGGCTGATTCTCTGCCTGCAAGTGGGATATCTTCTTTGATAGTGCCAGACTATATCCCAGACATCCCAGACCTAAGATAATTTGACCGCCGTCATACGGTTCAAAATAGCCTGACGACAATATATTCAGTACTCCCATTCCTAATGAACATACTCCACCCACAATTAACCACAGCCGTAGTTGACAGGTTTGTTTCAGTTTGTGCTGTGTGCTTTCCGTTTTTTTGAGTGACATCCTTGCTTTCTCTCCGTGCGTGTAAATTTAGCGACATGGTACTGCTATTTAGTCATGTGCTACCTCATTTCATTCTGCATAAATAACCTGCTGGCATTTTTTCGGAATCCGACTCGTAAAATCGACTGCTCGTCCCCATCTCTGGTGAGAAAGTGCTATCTTGTGCGGCAGGATTTCTAACTGACAGAGGTCATGATGACTGACAGTGAACTGATGCGGCTTAGCGAGCAGGTCGGGCTGGCGTTAAAAGCGCGCGGGGCGACCGTAACGACAGCAGAGTCCTGTACCGGCGGCTGGCTGGCGAAAGCCATTACCGACATCGCCGGAAGCTCCGCCTGGTTTGAACGCGGCTTTGTCACCTATAGTAATGAAGCCAAAGCGCAGATGATTGGCGTGCGTGAAGAGACCCTGGCGCAGCATGGCGCGGTCAGTGAACCCGTAGTGGTCGAAATGGCGATCGGGGCGCTGAAGGCCGCTCGCGCCGATTTTGCTGTCGCTATTAGCGGGATTGCCGGGCCGGATGGCGGCAGTAAAGAAAAGCCGGTTGGTACGGTGTGGTTTGCTTTCGCCAGCGTCAGCGGAGAAGGGATTACGCGTCGGGAATGCTTCAGCGGCGACCGTGAATCGGTGCGTCGACAGGCGACGACGTACGCGCTACAAACCCTGTGGCAACAATTTCTACAAAACACTTGATACTGTATGAGCATACAGTATAATTGCTTCAACAGTACGAATTCACTATCCGGTTCAATACCAAGTTGCATGACAGGAGTAATAATGGCTATCGACGAAAACAAACAGAAAGCGTTGGCGGCAGCACTGGGCCAAATTGAAAAGCAATTTGGTAAAGGCTCCATCATGCGTCTGGGTGAAGACCGTTCTATGGATGTGGAAACTATCTCCACCGGTTCGCTTTCACTGGACATCGCACTCGGTGCGGGCGGTCTGCCGATGGGGCGTATCGTCGAAATTTACGGGCCGGAATCTTCCGGTAAAACGACCCTGACGCTGCAGGTGATTGCCGCTGCGCAGCGTGAAGGTAAAACCTGTGCGTTTATCGATGCGGAACACGCGCTTGACCCTGTTTACGCACGCAAGCTGGGCGTCGATATCGATAACCTGCTCTGCTCTCAGCCGGATACCGGCGAGCAGGCGCTGGAAATCTGTGACGCGCTGGCGCGTTCAGGCGCGGTGGACGTCATTGTGGTCGACTCCGTAGCGGCGCTAACGCCGAAAGCGGAAATCGAAGGCGAAATCGGCGACTCTCACATGGGCCTCGCGGCGCGTATGATGAGCCAGGCGATGCGTAAGCTGGCGGGGAACCTGAAACAGTCCAACACGCTGTTGATTTTCATCAACCAGATCCGTATGAAGATTGGCGTGATGTTCGGTAACCCGGAAACCACCACCGGCGGTAACGCGCTGAAATTCTACGCCTCTGTTCGTCTTGATATCCGTCGTATTGGCGCGGTGAAAGAGGGCGATAATGTCGTGGGTAGCGAAACGCGTGTGAAAGTGGTGAAAAACAAAATCGCCGCGCCGTTTAAGCAGGCCGAGTTCCAGATCCTCTACGGCGAAGGCATCAACTTCTATGGCGAACTGGTTGACCTGGGCGTGAAAGAGAAGCTGATCGAGAAAGCGGGCGCATGGTACAGCTACAACGGCGAGAAGATTGGCCAGGGTAAAGCGAACGCGACTACCTGGCTGAAAGAGAACCCGGCGACAGCGAAAGAGATCGAGAAAAGGGTTCGTGAATTACTGTTGAGTAATCAGAATGCCACGCCCGATTTCGCCGTTGACGATAGCGAAGGCGTTGCAGAAACCAACGAAGATTTTTAATCATCAGGTGATGGTGGGTCGGACAAAACGAAGCCGCCATTCAGCAAAACGTTAAATTACCATCAAGGGCTGCATTTATGCGGCCCTTTTGGCATTTCTCCCTGTTAAGGTTTTTTATGAGTGAACCCACATCGCGCCGTCCCGCTTATGCTCGTCTCCTTGATCGTGCGGTACGTATTCTTGCTGTCCGCGATCACAGCGAGCAGGAATTACGGCGTAAACTCTCCGCGCCGGTGATGGGCAAAAATGGGCCGGAAGAGATTGATGCGACGGCAGACGATTATGAACGCGTGATCGCCTGGTGCCACGAACATCACTATCTTGATGACGAGCGCTTCGTGATGCGCTTTATCGCCAGTCGTAGCCGCAAAGGCTATGGCCCGGCGCGTATTCGCCAGGAGTTGAATCAGAAAGGCATTTCCCGTGAATCGACTGAAAAAGCGATGCGAGAATGTGAAATTGACTGGAGTGAAATGGCACGTGAACAGGCTGTTCGCAAATATGGCGAGCCGCTCCCTTCAAACTTTTCAGAAAAGGTTAAGGTACAGCGCTTTTTGCTCTATCGCGGGTATCTGATGGACGATATCCAGCAAATATGGCGAAATTTTGCAGATTGAGCGCATACGGGATTTTACTTCCCGGTAAAGAAAACTTATCTTATTCCCACTTTTTCCGTCTGGACGCGGGTTGCTTAACGGCGAACAGCGTCTGCGACGAATATTCCTTAAATACACAAAATCATTCAAGCCGCATCAAAGCGGCAAGTGAGCCTCGGGAACGCGTGACCGGGAAACTCGCAGCCAACGCAGAGGCGGCCTGAAGGATGAAGTGTAGCTTGATTTCAGGATAATTATGAGCAAGAGCACCGCTGAGATCCGTCAGGCGTTTCTCGACTTTTTCCATAGTAAAGGGCATCAGGTAGTTGCCAGCAGTTCCCTGGTGCCTAACAATGACCCCACTCTGTTGTTTACCAATGCCGGGATGAACCAGTTCAAGGATGTTTTCCTTGGGCTCGATAAACGTAATTATTCCCGTGCAACCACTTCCCAGCGTTGCGTACGCGCGGGGGGTAAACACAACGATCTGGAAAACGTCGGATACACTGCACGTCACCATACTTTCTTCGAAATGCTGGGCAACTTCAGCTTCGGCGATTACTTCAAACACGACGCCATTCAGTTCGCATGGGAATTACTGACCGGTGAAAACTGGTTTGCTCTGCCAAAAGAGCGTTTATGGGTCACCGTTTATGAAACCGACGACGAAGCCTATGAGATCTGGGAAAAAGAAGTCGGCATCCCGCGCGAGCGTATTATCCGTATTGGCGACAATAAAGGCGCGCCATACGCATCGGATAACTTCTGGCAGATGGGCGACACCGGTCCCTGCGGTCCGTGCACCGAAATCTTCTACGATCATGGCGACCACATCTGGGGCGGCCCTCCGGGAAGCCCGGAAGAGGACGGCGATCGCTATATTGAGATCTGGAACATCGTCTTTATGCAGTTCAACCGTCAGGCTGACGGGACGATGGAACCATTGCCGAAACCGTCTGTAGATACCGGTATGGGGCTGGAGCGTATTGCCGCGGTACTGCAACACGTTAACTCTAACTATGACATCGACCTGTTCCGCACGTTGATTGAAGCGGTAGCGAAAGTCACCGGCGCTACCGATCTGGGTAATAAATCGCTGCGCGTTATCGCCGACCACATCCGTTCTTGCGCATTCCTGGTTGCCGATGGCGTGCTGCCGTCGAATGAAAACCGTGGTTATGTGCTGCGTCGCATTATTCGTCGCGCGGTTCGTCACGGCAACATGCTGGGCGCGAAAGAGACCTTCTTCTACAAGCTGGTTGGGCCGCTGATTGAGGTAATGGGCTCCGCAGGCGAAGAGTTGAAACGTCAGCAGGCGCAGGTCGAGCAGGTTCTGAAAACGGAAGAAGAGCAGTTCGCCCGTACGCTGGAGCGCGGTCTGGCGCTGCTGGATGAAGAACTGGCGAAATTGCAGGGCGACACCCTGGACGGCGAAACCGCTTTCCGTCTGTATGATACTTATGGTTTCCCGGTCGATCTAACGGCGGACGTCTGCCGTGAGCGCAACATCAAAGTCGATGAAGCCGGTTTTGAAGCCGCTATGGAAGAGCAACGCCGTCGTGCGCGCGAAGCTAGCGGTTTTGGCGCGGACTACAACGCGATGATCCGCGTTGACAGCGCTTCTGAATTTAAAGGTTATGACCATCTGGAACTGAACGGCAAAGTGACCGCGCTGTTTGTCGATGGTAAAGCGGTTGAAGTGATTAACGCGGGACAGGAAGCAGTTGTCGTGCTGGATCAGACCCCATTCTATGCGGAATCAGGCGGTCAGGTTGGTGATAAAGGCGAGCTGAAAGGCGCTGGATTTACTTTCGCTGTGGACGACACGCAAAAATATGGTCAGGCGATTGGTCACCTCGGCAAATTGTCTGCGGGCGCTCTGAAAGTGGGCGATGCGGTACAGGCTGACGTAGATGAAGCGCGCCGCGCACGTATCCGTCTGAACCACTCCGCCACGCACCTGATGCACGCGGCGTTGCGCCAGGTGCTTGGGACACACGTTGCGCAGAAAGGTTCGCTGGTTAGCGATAAAGTGCTGCGCTTCGACTTCTCGCACAATGAAGCGATGAAGCCGTCGGAGATTCGTCAGGTTGAAGATTTGGTGAATGCGCAAATTCGCCGCAACCTGCCGATTGAAACGAACATCATGGATCTCGACGCGGCGAAGGCGAAAGGGGCCATGGCGCTGTTTGGCGAGAAATATGACGAACGTGTACGCGTTCTGAGCATGGGCGATTTCTCTACCGAACTGTGCGGCGGTACTCACGCCAGTCGTACCGGTGATATCGGTCTATTCCGTATTATCTCTGAGTCCGGCACCGCAGCGGGCATTCGTCGTATTGAGGCGGTAACCGGTGAAGGCGCTATGGCCACCGTTCACGCGCAAAGCGATCGCTTAAACGATATTGCGCATCTGCTGAAGGGCGACAGCCAGAATCTGGGCGACAAAGTGCGTGCCGTGCTGGAACGTACGCGTCAGCTGGAAAAAGAGTTGCAGCAGTTGAAGGACCAGGCCGCAGCGCAGGAGAGTGCAAATCTTTCCAGTAAAGCGGTTGATCTCAACGGCGTGAAGCTCCTGGTCAGCGAGCTTGCTGGTATTGAGCCGAAAATGCTGCGAACCATGGTTGATGATCTGAAAAATCAACTGGGGTCTACCGTTATCGTACTGGCAACGGTTGTTGAAGGTAAGGTTTCTCTGATTGCGGGCGTGTCGAAGGATGTGACCGACCGGGTTAAAGCAGGGGAATTGATTGGTATGGTCGCTCAGCAGGTGGGCGGTAAGGGTGGCGGTCGTCCGGACATGGCGCAAGCCGGTGGTACGGATGCGGCAGCTCTGCCTGCAGCGTTAGCCAGTGTACAAGGCTGGGTCAGCGCAAAATTGCAATAATTATAAGCGTTCGTTGGCGCCGCAGCCCATGCTGCGGCGTTTACGTCAACGCTATCGACAACGATAAAGTCAGGTTGAAGTTTTGTATATCGGCTAAACTTAGGTTTAACAGAATGTAATGCCATGACTGCTTACACCTAAGGTGTTTGTCATCGCTTACTTTTTGGCGTTATATGATGGATAATGCCGGGATACAGAGAGACCCGACTCTTTTAATCTTTCAAGGAGCAAAGAATGCTGATTCTGACTCGTCGAGTTGGTGAGACCCTCATGATTGGCGATGAGGTCACCGTGACAGTTTTAGGGGTGAAGGGCAACCAGGTGCGTATTGGCGTGAACGCCCCGAAAGAAGTTTCTGTCCATCGTGAAGAGATCTACCAGCGTATCCAGGCTGAAAAATCCCAGCAGTCCAGTTACTAAGGTTTTCGCGTCTCACTTTTCGGGTGAGACGCAGCCTCTCTTCTCGCTCGCCCGCGTTGTCCCTTCATGACTTTTTTCAACCTCACTGTTGATATGGTGCGCTTTTGGCGGCCAGCGTGTCATCAAATTATCTGTTGATAAAACACTCTTTTTGGCTTTTTTACAGACTAATTGAGCGTGAAGTGTGCAAACGATAAAAGCTCTGGAAAAATTGTTTGACTTATAAGTCCCAGAAAGTAATATGTGCGCCACGCAGCGACGATGAGCAGAACAAGTTCTTCGAAGCACTCGTAAGAGGCGTGTGGTGAGGTGGCCGAGAGGCTGAAGGCGCTCCCCTGCTAAGGGAGTATGCGGTCAAAAGCTGCATCCGGGGTTCGAATCCCCGCCTCACCGCCATTTGCATCCGTAGCTCAGCTGGATAGAGTACTCGGCTACGAACCGAGCGGTCGGAGGTTCGAATCCTCCCGGATGCACCATCTCTTACCTGATACGGCTTTCACCGCGGTATCAAAATCTGCAGTAAAGTAAGTTTCCCGATGCATCCGTAGCTCAGCTGGATAGAGTACTCGGCTACGAACCGAGCGGTCGGAGGTTCGAATCCTCCCGGATGCACCATCTCTTACTTGATACGGCTTTCACCGCGGTATCAATATCGGCAGTAAAGCAAGTTTTCCGATGCATCCGTAGCTCAGCTGGATAGAGTACTCGGCTACGAACCGAGCGGTCGGAGGTTCGAATCCTCCCGGATGCACCATCTCTTACTTGATACGGCTTTCACCGCGGTATCAATATCAGCAGTAAAGCAAGTTTCCCAATGCATCCGTAGCTCAGCTGGATAGAGTACTCGGCTACGAACCGAGCGGTCGGAGGTTCGAATCCTCCCGGATGCACCATATTCTCCGTACTTTCAGCAATGCAGATAAGATAGCGGTAATCACCGCTGGCATCAGAAGGATAACGTTGCGTCAGCAACGGCCCATAAGGTGAATAATCCTCCCGGATACGTCACTGCCCTGCAATCGCTTTTCCCCTTATCCTGAATATACCTCTTCATCTCTATTAGCGACAAAATCAACCAATTGCGATAAAGTACTGTCTGGTTATTCGGTTTGCGAGAACACGATGTACGCACGTTATGCTGGTTTGATTTTTGATATGGACGGTACTCTCCTGGATACCGAACCCACGCATCGCAAAGCGTGGCGTGAGGTTTTGGGGCGCTATGGTCTTCGTTTTGATGAACAGGCAATGGTCGCGCTTAACGGTTCGCCAACCTGGCTTATCGCCCAGTCAATCATTGAGCTTAACCATGCCGATCTTGATCCCCTGTCACTGGCGCGTGAGAAAACCGACGCGGTAAAAAGCATCCTGCTGGACTGCGTAGAACCGCTGCCGCTGGTTGAGGTGGTCAAAGCGTGGCATGGGCGGCGTCCCATGTCGGTCGGTACCGGTAGCGAAAGCGCTATCGCGGAAGCCTTGTTAGCGCATCTGGGGCTGCGTCGTTATTTTGATGCGGTTGTGGCGGCAGATCACGTACAGCATCACAAACCTGCGCCTGACACCTTCCTACTGTGCGCCCAGCAGATGGGCGTCATGCCGACGCAGTGCGTGGTATTTGAAGATGCCGATTTTGGTTTACAGGCGGCGCGGGCGGCGGGAATGGATGCCGTGGATGTCCGACTATTGTGAGTGACGGACTGTCGCTCCTGTCTCTGTTTGCCAGTAGTTTTCTCAGCGCGACGCTGTTACCCGGTAATTCTGAGGTGGTTTTGGTTGCTATGCTGGTCTCCGGCGTCAGCCATCCCTGGGTCTTAGTCTTAACAGCAACAATGGGTAATAGCCTTGGAGGGGTAACTAACGTTATTCTTGGGCGTTTCTTTCCGCTGCGCAAAACGTCGCGCTGGCAGGAAAAAGCGACTGGCTGGCTAAAGCGTTATGGCGCAGCCACACTATTATTAAGCTGGATGCCGGTCATCGGTGATTTGTTGTGCCTGTTAGCGGGATGGATGCGCATCCCGTGGGGGCGGACGATCTTTTTTTTGTGTCTTGGTAAGGCGCTGCGCTATGTTGCGCTCGCAGCGGCGACGGTTCAGGGCATGATGTGGTGGTAATAATTGTAGGTTTGGCATGTATGGCCGCCATTACAGTTATGCTTATTAAAACGATTTGGACAGGCGGGAGGTCAATTTGATCCCGGACGTATCACAGGCTCTGGCCTGGCTGGAAAAACATCCTCAGGCGTTAAAGGGGATACAGCGCGGGTTAGAGCGCGAAACGCTGCGTGTCAATGCTGATGGCACGCTGGCGACAACAGGTCATCCTGAAGCGTTAGGTTCAGCGCTGACCCATAAATGGATTACCACGGATTTTGCGGAAGCCCTACTGGAGTTTATTACGCCAGTCGATGGCGATATCCAGCATATGCTCACTTTTATGCGCGATCTCCATCGGTATACGGCCAGGAAACTGGGCGATGAGCGGATGTGGCCATTAAGTATGCCCTGCTATATTGCGGAAGGGCAGGACATAGAGCTGGCGCAGTACGGCACATCCAATACCGGGCGCTTTAAGACGCTCTATCGCGAAGGGCTGAAAAATCGTTATGGCGCTTTGATGCAAACCATCTCCGGCGTACATTACAATTTTTCATTACCGATGGCGTTCTGGCAGGCGAAATGCGGCGTTACGGAAGGCGAAGCGGCAAAAGAAAAAATTTCTGCCGGCTATTTTCGTCTGATTCGCAACTATTACCGTTTTGGCTGGGTCATCCCCTATCTGTTTGGCGCGTCTCCGGCCATTTGTTCCTCTTTCCTGCAAGGAAAGCCAACCACATTACCGTTTGAAAAAACGGACTGCGGCATGTACTACCTGCCATATGCGACGTCGCTGCGTTTGAGTGATTTGGGCTATACCAATAAGTCGCAAAGCAATCTCGGAATTACGTTTAACGATTTGCATGAATATGTTGCAGGTCTGAAGCGCGCGATTAAAACCCCTTCCGAGGAGTACGCGCGGATTGGTGTGGAAAAAGACGGTAAGCGGCTACAGATTAACAGCAACGTTCTGCAAATTGAAAATGAGCTGTACGCGCCCATTCGTCCCAAGCGCGTGACGCGCAGCGGCGAATCGCCTTCTGACGCGCTTCTGCGTGGTGGTATTGAGTATATTGAAGTTCGTTCTCTCGATATTAACCCGTTCTCACCGATCGGCGTAGACGAGCAACAGGTGCGCTTCCTCGATCTGTTTATGGTCTGGTGCGTATTGGCCGATGCGCCGGAAATGAGTAGCGATGAGCTGTTATGTACGCGTACTAACTGGAATCGCGTTATTCTGGAAGGGCGTAAGCCGGGCCTGACGTTAGGCATTGGCTGTGAAACTGCGCAGTTCCCGCTGCCCAAAGTAGGGAAAGATCTCTTCCGCGATCTGAAACGCGTGGCGCAAACGCTGGACAGTATCCACGGGGGAGAAGAGTATCAAAAGGTGTGTGATGAGTTGGTCGCCTGCTTTGATAATCCTGAACTGACATTCTCCGCCCGGATCCTACGGTCTATGATTGATGAAGGCATTGGCGGCACCGGGAAAGCGTTCGGTGAGGCTTACCGTAATCTGTTACGCGAAGAGCCGCTGGAGATTTTACAGGAAGAAGAGTTTATTGCTGAACGTGACGCTTCAGTACGTCGTCAGCAGGAGATTGAGGCGGCGGATACCGAGCCGTTTGCCGCGTGGCTTGCAAAACACGCCTGACCCAAAAGAAAAAGGCCACTCACTGAGTGGCCAAAATTTCATCGCTGAAAACAGGGATGATGATAACAAATGCGCGTCTTTCATATACTCAGACTCGCCCCGGAACAAAGAGTTCAGTTTATTTTTAAAAAATTATCGGAGGTGACTAAATGCCATTATTAGATAGCTTCGCAGTCGATCATACCCGGATGCAAGCGCCGGCGGTCCGGGTTGCAAAAACGATGAACACTCCGCATGGCGACGCAATCACCGTGTTTGATCTGCGTTTTTGCATTCCGAACAAAGAAGTGATGCCGGAAAAAGGGATTCATACGCTTGAGCATCTGTTTGCTGGCTTTATGCGCGACCACCTCAACGGTAACGGCGTTGAGATTATCGATATCTCGCCAATGGGCTGCCGCACCGGCTTTTACATGAGCCTGATTGGCACGCCGGACGAGCAGCGTGTTGCCGACGCCTGGAAAGCGGCGATGGCGGATGTGCTGAAAGTGCAGGATCAAAATCAGATCCCGGAGCTGAACGTTTACCAGTGCGGTACGTATCAGATGCACTCGCTCAGTGAAGCGCAGGACATTGCCCGTCATATTCTGGAGCGTGATGTGCGCGTGAACAGCAATAAAGAGCTGGCGCTGCCGAAAGAAAAACTGCAGGAACTGCATATTTAGTCTTATTGGTAAGCGGTTCCAGTATTTAAATTAACCCCGGTCTATGGCCGGGTTTTTTTATTGCTTAATATAATTTGCGTTTATTATATTTGCGGCGAGAATACATTTTAAATTAAGTAATGCCTGGCCTGTTAAATAATAAAATGTGATCTGGTAAACAGAAAAGGCGGATAACTCACGATGCCAGAGTGTATTGATCACATAAACTAAAAATCATAAATAATTAATAGAAAAACATAATGGAATGCGCCAGATATCCAGGTAATAACAAGACTCTACTAATAGCCGGTCGATGGGGTTTTTAGCAAATCTTATCTGGTATACATCAAACTTAAGGGATAGAAAATGAAGGCTAAATATTTGGCGCTGATGATCGGCGCTTGCTTTTCTCATAACCTTTGGGCAGCGAATAATATCACTATTGAGCAGCGTCTGGCTGAACTGGAGCAACGTGTTGTTAATGCTGAAAAACGGGCATCCGATGCCGAGGCGCAAATTCGCTCGCTGAAACAGCAGCAGGTCGCCGCTACGCCGACGGTGAATGTCCAGTCCGCCGAGCCCATTGCAGCAGATAAAACGCCGCCGAAGCTGACCTTATCCGGATTCAGCGATATTAAGTTCTATGGCGATGTCGAATTTAATATGGATGCGGCAAGCCGTTCCGGTAGCCTGACCTCGATGAGAACGTCAGCGAATAAAGATTGGGCATCAGGAACCAATGAACGCTGGGATATTAACGGGCGCTTGTTGCTGGGCTTTGATGGCTACCAGCGGCTGGACAACGGTAATTTTGCCGGATTCTCTGTACAGCCTCTGGCGGACCTGACCGGAAAAATGAACCTTGATGATGCCGTTTTCTTCTTTGGTCGTGAGAATGACTGGAAAATTAAGGTTGGTCGTTTTGAAGCCTACGATATGTTCCCGCTGAATCAGGATACGTTTATTGAATATTCGGGGAATACAGCGAACGATCTTTACAGTGACGGTTACGGCTATATCTATATGATGAAAGAAGGACGGGGACGTAGCGACAGTGGGGGTAACTTCCTGCTGAGTAAAACCATCGACAACTGGTATTTCGAAGTTAACACATTGCTGGAAAATGGCAGTACGTTATATACAGAGAAGCAGTACCACGGAATGGATTTAACCAACGATAAAAACGTGGCTTACGTCCGTCCGGTTATCGCCTGGCAAAACGGGCGTTTTTCAACGGCGATAGCGATGGAAAGTAACGTCGTTAACAACGCCTATGGCTATTATGAGAATGGGAAGTGGATCGATCAGTCAGATCGTACGGGCTATGGTTTTACCATGACCTGGAATGGTCAAAAAACTGACCCGGAAGATGGCGCGGTGATTAACCTGAATACCGCCTATATGGATGCGACCGATGAGACAGATTTTACCGCTGGGGTGAATGCGCTGTGGCATCGATTTGAACTGGGTTATATCTATGCGCATAACAAAATCGAAGCCTTCAATGCTACTAATATCGATGCCGTTTGTGAGGACGATTGTTGGATCACCGATCCCGGCAATTATGACATTCACACTATTCATGCCTCATATTTATTCCCCAACGTGATGGATATGAAAAACTTTAACATCTACCTCGGTGCCTATGCTTCATGGGTAGAGGCCAATCCGAATAATGGCGATAACAGTGAAGATGCGCGTTACGGCGGGCGTCTGAGATTCAAATATTTCTTCTGATTGTTGGTCTACTAAAAAAGGGATCCGCAGATCCCTTTTATCAGATAGTTAGTGCGCGCCGCCACCGCCGCCGCCCGCACCGAAGGGCGGTTTGGCGAACCACACCAGGCCGAGCAGCACCAGGAAGATCCCCGCCGACATCCAGAAGATTTCGTTGGCGGAAATAATCAGCCCCTGATTCGTGATTTGCTGGGCTATCCAGCCTGACGCCTGTTGGTGCGTCATCCCTAAGCCTTCCAGTTTATCGTACATAGCCTGAGCGTTTGGATTATACGCCGTAATCGACTCCGTGAGCTGAGCATGATGTAGCGACTCACGATCGGTCCACATAGTGGTGGTAATCGAGGTGCCAATTGAACCTGCCAGCGTTCGCGTGAAGTTCGACAGGCTTGATGCCGCTGCCAGCCGTTCTGGCGGTAACCCGGAGAGCGTAATGGTGGTCAGCGGCATAAAGAAGCAGGCGACGGCAAATCCCTGAATAAACTGCGGCCATGCGGAAGCGCCGAAATCCATACCCGGTTCGAACGTCCAGGCGCGCCAGTAAAAACAGACGGCGTACATAATGAAGCTGAACGTGACCAGCCTGCGCATATCCAGTTTATGCGCGAAGCGTCCGATAATCGGCGACAAAATTACCGGAATAATGCCGACTGGCGCCGACGCCAGACCTGCCCACGTTGCGGTATAGCCGTACACCTCTTGCAAAAGCTGCGGCAGTAGAACAATGGCGCCGAAATAGAGCATATAGGCAAGGCTGATGCACAAGCAGCCAATCGTGAAGTTACGCGATTTAAAAAGAGAAAGATCGACGATAGGGTGATCGTCGGTCAGTTCCCAGACGATCAGGAAACTGATGGCGATGACGGCGACCACGGTCAGGATGATAATTTCCTGCGAGGAGAACCAGTCCAGCTCTTTACCGCGATCGAGCATAATTTGCAGGCTGCCGATGCCAATCACCAGTAACGCCAGCCCGACGGCGTCAATACGTCGCCGTTCGGTATGCGTTTCACGTCCGCGCAGCGTGTGTAACGTCATCAGGACGACGGCGATGCCAATCGGCACGTTGATGAAGAAAATCCATCCCCAGTGGTAATTATCACTGATATAGCCCCCCAGAATCGGGCCGCAAATCGGCGCGACAATGACGGTCATTGACCAGAGCGCCAGCGCAATGGAGCGCTTTGCAGGCGGATAGTTATTCAGCAACAGGCTTTGCGAGAGCGGAATCAGCGGCCCGGCGACCACGCCCTGCACCACGCGGAAGAAGATCAGCATATTCAGGCTGCTGGATACGCCACAGGCCCAGGAGGCCGCGGCAAAGGCGACCGTCGACCACATGAACAGTTTGACTTCGCCAAAACGTTTCGCCAGCCAGCCGGTTAAGGGAATCGAGATAGCGTTCGCCACCCCGAAAGAGGTGATAACCCATGTCCCCTGGCTTAGGGAAGAACCCAGGTTCCCGGCGATGGTCGGAATCGCCACGTTGGCAATGGTGGAGTCCAGCACCTGCATGAATGTCGCCAGCGACAGCGCGATCGTCATGATGACGAGCTGCGCGCCCTCCAGCGGTTTTTGCTGTTGCATCACACGCACCTCAGGATTAACCCGCGTTAGCCTGTACGATGTCGTCGATCAGTTTATTGACCGGCGCGAGATTAATTTCGCGTGCGTTACTTTCGGCAACCGGCGTCGTTCGTACCTGGCTGGCCAGTACCTGACCGTCGCGATTAGCGGTATCCACGGTGACCAGCGTCGATAAACCAATACGCAGCGGATGTTGTTCTAACTGGCGGGCGTCCAGTTCGACGCGTACCGGCAGACGTTGAACCACTTTAATCCAGTTACCCGTCGCATTTTGCGCGGGCAGCAGGGAGAAGGCGCTGCCTGTTCCCATATCCAGACCGACGACTTTACCGGTGTATTTTACGTCGTCGCCATAAATATCAGTAATCACCGTCACTGGCTGCCCAATGCGCATATTCGCTAATTGGGTTTCTTTAAAGTTAGCGTCCACCCACAGATCGGTTGCAGGCACCACGGCCATCAGCGGCGTGGTGGGGCTGATTTGCGCGCCAGGCTGGACGGCGCGGCGGGAGACATAACCAGTCATTGGGCTGACGATGCGAGTACGCTCCAGCGCCAGCCAGGCGTTACGCACTTCGGTCGCCGCTTGTTGAACCGCGGGCTGATCTTCCAGATTACTGTTGAGTATCATTGCCTGGTTGGCATTGTACTGTTGAATGGCGACATCCAGCTGTGCCTGCGCGCTGGCGACGGCATCGCGGGCGTGTTGCAGCTCTTCCCGGCCAATAAGATTGGCATTACCCAGCGGCACACGACGGTTAAGGTCGCTTTGCGCTTGCGCCAGGGCGGTTTTTTGCACGTCGATATTCGCCTGCAACTGCTTGCTGTTAATCATCAACTGGTGCGTCTGGCGCACGCTGGAGGCCAGCGCCGTTTTGGCTTTTTCAAACGCTTGTTTGGCGTCCGTCTGATCAAGCGTGACCAGAACATCGCCCTCTTTTACAAAGTCGGTGTTATCAGCCCAGACTTTCGTCACGCTGCCTGACACCTGCGCCATGATTTGAACCTGGTTCCCTGCCACGTAAGCATCATCTGTCTCTTCAATATGACGCAATACTAAAAACCAATAAATTCCATATGCCACGGCAATAATAACAAAGAGCAAGGTAAGAAGTAGCAGCGCTGTTTTGCGTTTGCCTTTCTTCTTAGCCGGTTGCTGCGGGGTTTGGATCTCCGCATTTGCGCTCATGTTGTTCTCCACGATCTTATTATTCACATCGGCTGAGCCGACCTGTTGTCAGAAAGGCCAGCAGTAATGCGTGCCGGCCTGTCCGCTTTCCTGTTATTAATCTGGATTTTTGAGCGGGTCGGCGCTTTAGCGCAGCGCCTCAAGAACAGTGCCTTCCTGCTCCATTTGATCAAGACGCGTCAGGAGTTTACGAGTGATGTGCTCAAGTTGATCTTTTTCGGCTGTGCTAAGTGATGACCAGAGTTGATGCAGACAATGATGCTGAGGCGGAAGCACTTCTTGCAAAAATGCCTGGCCTTTCTCCGTTAATTGCAGATGCAGGCAACGGCGGTCGTTATCGCTCTCACGACGCTCAATCCAGCCGCGTTTTTCCAGCTCATCTGCAATGCGTGTCGCATTGGTGCGAGATGAACCCAGCGCGCAGCTTAATTCAGACGGCTGAATACTGTGGTTTTCCTGAGACTCCAGCGTAATCAACGCCATAAACAACGTCTCGTTAATCCCTTGAGCCTTCAGCATTTTATTGCGGTTTTCCAGGAGCTTGCCTTGCATGTGCATACAAAGACGAGTCAAAAGAATTTCCTGGTAAGGAAAGTCTTCGTGACGGCTGGCGCGAAATTTTAGCATTTGTTCAATGGGCGTAAACGAACTATCCATTTGGGCATGACCTCATTAATTTCAGCCGATATAGTAACGACAGTGACAAATAAAGTAAATGTATTATTAATACAAAATCATTCTTTCAGGCTATAAAGCAACCAATGATACGCAGACTGAGACGTCAGCGGGAACATTGGGCCCGGTAAAGCGCCGCCTGCGGCAAATCCAGGAATGACGAGAAAAGCGTGAGTGCCTGCATGAAAAAATCAGGAGAGAACGATAAGCGGGAGGGGCGAAAGCCGGGTAAACGGCCTTACAACCCGATGCAAAAGCCACCGGAATATCACGGATAGCTATCGGTGAACGACCTTCGAATCCTTGAACGGGCGCTATTGGCCTGGGAGCAGATGGGGATGCAGGGCTTTCCATAGAATTATATTATTCTTCACCGGTATAAAAATAACCATGATAAATGAATAGCATAACCTTAACAGACTGGGGAGCTCCTTAACACCCTAAGGAGCTTAAACAAAGGTAAACGCTCACTATCCGCTTAATTTACGGCTTCCTGTCGGTGAAAACCTCGCCACCAGACCAGTAAATTAAGTAAGGCTACCGTGACACCCGCCAGACAAACGCCGGCCCAGCCGGCATGTTGCCAGGCGGAGGCGGAAATCAGCGACCCCGCGGCGCCACCGATAAAGTAGCTGGTCATATAGCCGGCGGTGAGCCGGTTACGCGCATCCGGATGCAAACGATAGATGACCGTCTGATTGGTGATATGTACCCCCTGAACGGTGAGGTCCAGTACCAGAATGCCAATAATCAGCGCCAGTACCGAGGTGTGCCCAAGCCAGATCGCCAGCCAGGAGAGTAACAGCAGCAGTAAGCCGAACGTGGTGGTGAGGTGAGATTTACCTTTATCGGCAAATCCGCCAGCCGGACGCGCGCCTAAAGCGCCGGCGGCCCCCGCCAGGCCAAACAGGCCAATCATCCCCTCGGAATAGCTAAACGGCGGCGCGGCGAGCAAAAAGGCCATTGACGTCCAGAGGATGCTGAAATTAGCAAAGGTCAGACAGCCCAGCAGCGCGCGGGTACGCAGCAGCTTATCGTGAATAAACAGGCTGAATACAGAACCCAACAGCTGCGGGTAGTTAAGATGGGTGTCGGATTTGAGCTTTGGCAGTCCGCGCCACAACGCGACGGCCATCAGCGCCATCAGCGCCGACGCTACCCAAAATACGGTGCGCCAACCGCCGAGGTTTGCCAGCAGTCCGGCGACCGTTCGCGCCAGCAGGATCCCCAGCAACAGGCCGCTCATAATGGTGCCGACCACTTTACCGCGGGTGGCGGGCGTCGCAAGCGTGGCGGCCAGCGGAACCAGAATCTGCGCCACCACGGAGAACAGTCCGGTTAAGGCCGTTCCGAGTATCATCATGCTAAGCGACTGACTGCTGGCGGTGATCAGCATTCCGCCAGCCGCCAGCAACGTCATGGAGACAATCAGCGTTCGGCGTTCAAACATGTCGCCGAGCGGCACCAGAAACAACAGGCCAGCGGCATAGCCCAACTGCGCGGCGGTAACGATAAACCCTGCGGAGCTGGCGGAAAGCGAAAAGTGATGCGCGATGGTATCAAGTAGCGGCTGGGCGTAGTAGTTGCTGGCGACCGCCAGCCCCGTGGCCACAGACATTAAAACGATCAGCGCCGGGCTAAGCCCATGAGTGGGTTTCGTCATTATGGTAATCGTGATTTAGATAATTATTTCCTGGGAAAACAATCATAGCGGATGTTGATGAATAAAGGGGAACAGTGACGTGATGAATCGTGCGCTTTGAGGAGAGATTGCGTTGGCCGGATAGCGGCGCATGAACTGCGCCTTATCCGGCATAAAAAACGATATTATTTCTGCGCGGCCAGCGCTTCTTTCACCCAGCCGTCAAACTGCTGCTGGTGGGCGTTGATCCAGCCGTCTACGTGGCCCTGAACATCGGCTTCAGACGATTTACCGGCATGCATCATGGCGTTCTGCGCGTTGATATCCGCCAGCGGCAGCTTCATGATGGCGAACAGTTTCGCCGCCGCCGGATTTTTCTCCGCCCATGCCTTATTGGCGACAATATGCATGGTATTAACCGGGAACCCATAGTTCGCGCCGTTCGGCAGTTTAGTATCAATATTTTTCTGTTCGCCCGGCAGAGAGGAGAACGGCACCTGTAGCCAGACGACATCTTTACCCGGCTTCATTACGTCGCTCACCCAGTACGGGGTCCAGGTGTAATACAGCACCGGCTTGCCTTCTTTAAAACGGGTAATGGTATCAGCCATCATCGCCGCATAGTTACCGTGGCTGACCTCAACGGTTTTTTGCAGATCAAACGCTTTATTCTGGTGATTGATTACGGCTTCGCAGCCCCAGCCCGGCGAGCAGCCCATCATGTCCGCTTTTCCGTCGCCATTGGTATCGAAGATTTTGGCGATTTTCGGATCTTTTAGCTGAGCGATATTAGTGATGTTGTACTGCTCGGCGGTTTTTTTATCGATCAGATAGCCCTGCGCAGCGCCGGAGACGAAGACGCCCTCACGGTAAAACTTTTTGTCTCCGCCTGCTGCGGCATACATATCATCATGCAGCGGCTGCCAGTTCACGGCGGTAAACGTCGCATCGCCAGAGGCGATGGAGGTATAGCCTACGTTGTAATCGACTTCACTCGGCTTATTTACGGTATAACCCAACTTTTCCAGCGCCCGGCTGACCAGTAACGTCTGGAAGGACTCTTCAGAAATCGTGCTTTGGATAGGTTGGACGGTAATGCCTTTGCCAGGCAGGTCGGCAGCGAAAGCGCTGGCGGTGACAAGGGTGGCAAACGCTGAGGCAAATATCACGGTATGTCGCATCGTTGTTCCTTTAATTATGGTAGGGAGTTGTAAGCCCGGTAAGCGCAATGTCACCGGGCGTAGGAGAGTTACTTAACGAAAGGGCGGGTGATTAGCCCAACAGGACCGGTGGTATACCAGCGACGGTTACCACGGCTACGCGAGTCGCGCCCGACGGCCTGCGTCAGACGGTCCAGAATGATGGCGAGAATCACAATGCCGACGCCGCCGACGGTTGCCAGCCCCATATCAAGACGACCAATGCCGCGTAATACCATCTGGCCAAGCCCGCCGACCGCAATCATCGAGGCGATGACGACCATCGAGAGAGCCAGCATCAGCGTCTGATTAACGCCTGCCATAATGGTGGGCATCGCCAGCGGTAGCTGCACTTTGAACAACATTTGGCGCGGGCTGGCGCCGAACGAGCGCGACGCTTCAATTAAGTCGGCAGGCACCTGGTTAATGCCCAGGATCGTCAGGCGTATAATCGGCGGTAGAGCAAAAATAATCGTCACCACCACGCCCGGCACGTTACCGATGCCGAATAACATGACAATCGGCACCAGATAGACAAACGCGGGCGTGGTCTGCATCGCATCCAGCAGCGGACGAACTATTTTGGCCGCGCGCGGGCTGCGCGCCAGCCAGATTCCCATCGGTAATCCGATCACGACGCAGAACAACAGGGCGGTCAATACCAGCGCCAGGGTAATCATCGCCTGCGACCAGGCGCCGATCGCGCCGATGGCGATCAGCGATATCAGCGCCGCGATCCCCATGCCCACGCCGGAAACCTGCCAGGCAATCAGCGCAAAGAGAATAATCGCCACAGGGGCGGGCATTCCCAGCAGCAGTTGCTGAAAGCCGTTAAGGATGTAATCCACCGGCACACGAATCCCCTGAAAAAGGGGACGGAAATGGGTGACGACCCAGTCGATTCCCTCTGTGACCCAGCTATCCAGCGGGATCAGCGTCTTATGGAACGGGTCCAGAAGAGAAAAGTGTTCAGGGGCTGGCGCGGGCGCGCTGTTCAACCAGTCGGTACTGCCGCCGTCCGTGGCTACGCCTGCCGGTGTTCCCCAGGCATCAGCCGTTTGCGTCGTAGTATCGGCCACCTGTGCGGTATCCCACGGATTCGTTTGATCAGCCATTGTTACCCCCCTCGCGATCTAAAGCCTGTAGCAACATACGTTTTGAAATAATGCCAACATACTGGTGTTCTTCATCGACAACCGGCACCGCGCAGGGCGCCTGGCCGACGTGAGAGAGCAACTCGCTGAGTGGGGTTTGCGCATCAACAACTAAAGGGTCGTCGATAAGCGCCGCTTCAATCCCTTGCGCCTGGCTTAATGCCGCTTTTAATGAGTCGATGGACACGACGCCCACGAATTTATTGCCACGCTCAATGACGTAACCATATTCACGGTCTTCGTCCTGTAATAATTTCAGTGCCGAACGGGGACCGAAACCTGGCGTTTTACGAATTAAGCCGACCGGACTGCGACGGGCAATATCTTTTGCGCTAAAGACCTGACTAATATCCACGCCACGGAAGAACGTGCGGACATAATCATTTGCCGGATTATTCAGGATCTCATCCGGCGTACCAACCTGTACGACCTCGCCATTTTGCATAATGGCAATCCTGTCGCCAATACGCATAGCCTCATCAAGATCGTGGGAAATAAAGACAATGGTGCGCTGATGTTTCGCCTGTAATTTCACCAGTTCATCCTGCATTTCGGTACGAATTAATGGATCGAGGGCGGAAAACGCTTCATCCATTAATAAGATATCAGGGTTGATTGCCAGCGCGCGGGCAAGTCCAACACGCTGACGCATCCCACCGGAAAGTTCATCCGGATAGGCATGAGCGTAATTTTCAAGCCCCACCTGACGCAAGGCGTCCAGCGCTTTTTCGCGACGCTCTTGCGCCGCGATGCCCGCTAATTCCATACCGAATGCCGTATTATCCAGCACGGTCATATGTGGCATGAGCGCAAATGACTGGAAGACCATCGCAATCTTTTTCCTGCGCACCTCGCGAAGCTCAGCGTCTGATATTTTGGCAATATCAACACCGTCAATCAGTACCTGCCCGCGGGTGGGTTCAATCAGGCGATTGAGAAGGCGTACCATTGTGGATTTACCCGAGCCGGATAATCCCATGATGACAAATATCTCGCCTTCTTCAATGGCCAGACTGGCGTCTTTAACGCCAAGCGATAGCCCCGTTTTTTCCAGTATTTGCTCTTTCGATAGTCCCTTTTCAATATATTTGAAGGCACGCTGCGGATGCTCTCCAAATATTTTATACAGATTCTTCACTTCTAATTTAATTGCCATGCAATAGAATGATTCCTGTTATTTACTTATGTCGATATGTTACCTGATAGAAATAGTTACCTTTTTCTACCCTAACATACTCAGAATCTGAGACAACCCTGAATTTGCTTCTGGCATGAATATTGCGAGGTGCTATCGGCTGTGATTTCCCATGATATAAGGGCTGAACGCGAATGGGGAGGGAGAGATATTTTTTGAGACAACCAGCAAAAATCCACCTGAATTGGAGGAATCCAGGTGAATAATGTCACTCGTATTGAGTGTAGGACATGTTGTAATATTTGCGCGATTTAACCCGGTATTGCTTGAAATAAAGGAATGGAAAATGTAACGTTATTTCCCATGCCCGTAAGGTTAAAAATTCCAGTCTTCGTCTTCGGTTTCGACTGTTTTCCCCATCACATAAGATGAACCTGAGCCGGAAAAGAAATCATGGTTTTCGTCGGCATTCGGCGAGAGCGCAGCAAGGATTGCGGGATTCACGTCTGCCATCTCCGGCGGAAATAACGCCTCATAACCCAGGTTCATTAAGGCTTTATTGGCGTTGTAGCACAAGAAGGCTTTGACGTCGTTAACCCAGCCGGTTTCCGCATATAACGCTTCTGTGTAGCAGATTTCGTTGTCGTACAGTTCCATCAACAAATCCAGCGCGAAAAGCTTTAACTCTTCACGCTCGATTGCCGATAGTTTTTGTAGCGCTATCTGATACTTATAGCCAATATAATAACCGTGAACCGCTTCATCGCGAATGATTAAACGAATCAGGTCGGCAGTGTTCGTGAGCTTACCGCGGCTGGAGAAATACATCGGCAGCCAGAAGCCGGAATAGAACAGAAAAGACTCTAAAAAGACGCTGGCAATCTTTTTCTTTAGCGGTTCATCGCTGACGTAATGAGCCAAAATAATCTGCGCCTTACGCTGTAGCGGCGGGTTTTCTTCGCTCCAGGCGTAGGCGGCATCAACCTCTTTCGTCTGGCACAGCGTGGAAAAAATAGAACTGTAAGAGCGGGCGTGTACCGCTTCCATAAAGCTGATGTTCGACAGCACGGCCTCTTCATGCGGCGTGATGGCATCTGCCATTAACGACGGCGCGCCTGCGATGTTCTGGATAGTGTCGAGCAGCGTAAGTCCCGTAAACACGCGAATGGTGAGCTGCTGTTCGGCGGCGCTCAGCGTCTGCCAGGCCGGAATATCATTCGATAACGGCACTTTTTCCGGCAGCCAGAAGTTACTGGTCAGCCGGTTCCACACCTCCAGATCTTTGTCGTCCTGGATCTTGTTCCAGTTGATGGCGCTAATACGAGATAATTTCATATGGCTTTCCTTATAGCGCGCAGGATACGCAGCCTTCAATTTCAGTACCTTCCAGCGCCAACTGGCGAAGCCGGATGTAATACAGTGACTTAATACCTTTTCGCCAGGCATAGATCTGCGCCTTGTTGATATCGCGGGTCGTGGCGGTATCGGGGAAAAACAGGGTGAGCGACAGTCCTTGATCGACGTGGCGCGTGGCCTCGGCATAGGTATCAATAATTTTTTCCGGACCGATATCGTAAGCATCCTGATACATGTCCAGATTTTCATTGGTCATAAACGGCGCGGGGTAATACACACGCCCGGTTTTGCCCTCTTTGCGAATCTCAATTTTGGCCACAATCGGATGAATGCTGGAGGTCGCATGATTAATGTAAGAAATCGAACCGGTCGGCGGCACCGCCTGCAAATTTTGGTTATAGATGCCATAGCGCATCACATCGTCGCGCAGCTTTAGCCACATTTCTCGTGTGGGCAGGGTAATGCCGCTGCGGGCAAATAGCGCCCTGACTTTCGCTGTTTTCGGTTGCCAGTCGTCCTGTAAATACTGCGTAAAATAGTCGCCGCTGGCATAACGCGACTGCGCAAATCCGGCGAAGGTTTTGCCGCGTTCGCGGGCCAGCCGCATTGAAGTATGCACGGCATGCCAGGTAATGGTGTAAAAATAGAGATTGGTGAAATCCAACGCCTCCGGCGAACCGTAGGCAATGCCTTCTCTCGCCAGATAGCCATGCAGATTCATCTGGCCCAGACCGATGGCATGAGAGGCGGCATTACCGGCGGCTATTGAGGGTACGCTGCGTATATGGCTCATGTCCGACACCGCCGTCAGGCCGCGAATAGCGGTTTCTACGGTACGACCAATGTCCGGTGAATCCATGACGTGAGCGATATTCAGCGAGCCGAGATTGCAGGAAATGTCATGCCCGATGTGGGTATAGTCAAGGTTATCGTCGTAACGGGAGGCGCTATTGACCTGTAAAATTTCCGAGCACAGGTTGCTCATATTAATGCGCCCAGCAATGGGATTCGCGCGGTTTACCGTATCTTCAAACATGATGTAGGGATACCCGGATTCGAACTGAATTTCCGCCAGTGTTTGAAAAAAGTCACGGGCGTTAATATAGGTTTTACGCACGTGCGGATCGGCAATTAATTCATCGTACCGTTCGCTAATGGCGATATCGCCAAACGGTTTGCCGTAGCGTCGTTGTACGTCATAGGGCGAAAAGAGCGCCATTTTCGCGTTTTCTTTCGCCAGCCGGAAGGTGATATCCGGGATCACCACGCCGAGAGAGAGCGTTTTGATCCGGATTTTTTCGTCAGCGTTTTCCCGTTTGGTATCCAGAAAACGCAGAATATCCGGGTGGTGCGCATGGAGATAAACCGCGCCGGCCCCCTGGCGCGCGCCAAGCTGGTTGGCATACGAAAACGCGTCTTCCAGCATTTTCATCACCGGGATCACGCCGGAAGACTGATTCTCAATGCGTTTGATCGGCGCGCCCGCCTCGCGCAGATTGGAGAGTAAAAACGCGACGCCGCCGCCGCGTTTGGAGAGTTGTAGAGCCGAATTCACCGCCCGCCCGATCGACTCCATATTGTCTTCGATACGGAGCAGGAAGCAGGAGACCAGTTCCCCACGCTGCTGTTTGCCGCAATTTAAAAAAGTCGGGGTGGCGGGCTGAAAGCGACCAGAAAGCATTTCATCGGTCAGTTGGGTGGCCAGCGTTTCGTCACCCTGCGCCAGCGTCAACGCCACCATTGTCACCCGATCTTCAAAGTGTTCCAGATAACGTTTGCCGTCGAAGGTTTTCAGCGTGTAACTGGTATAGAACTTCCAGGCGCCAAGAAACGTCTGGAAGCGAAAGCCGCTGGCGTGGGCGTGCTCGAACAGGCGGAGGACGAAGGCGCGGTCGTAACACGCGAGGACGGCGTCATCGTAATACCCTTCCCGAACCAGCGTCTCCAGACGTTCATGCTGGCTGGCAAACGTCACGGAATGCGGGCGGACGTGGGCGGCAAAGAAGGCGTCGATCGCCTGCTGGTCCTTGTCGAACTGAATATGGCCTGCTTTATCATAAAGATTCAGCATCGCGTTCAGGGCGTGGTAATCCATGGTTTCCTGCATTACGCGCTCCGGGGTAGTTGTTGCCAAAATTCATTTACTCCTTTTCGGACGTTATCGATGTCGCGTTGTGTGCCCATGAGCTCAAAGCGGTACAGCCAGGGTACGCCGCATTTTTGTGCTATCACATCGCCAGCGCATCCCCAGGCATCGCCGAAATTGCGATTACCGGAGGCAATGACGCCGCGAATGCGCGCCCGGTTGTGTTCATCATTTAAAAAGCGGATCACCTGTCGCGGCACCGCACCGGCCATCCCGCCGCCGCCGTATGACGGCACAACCAGAATGTACGGTTCGTCTACCTGAATTCGCTCCCGTTCATTGAGCGGAATACGCGTGGCAGGCAGCCCCAGACGCTGCATAAAACGGTGCGTATTTTCAGAGCTGCTGGAGAAGTAGACGAGCGCGCTCATGCGTTTGCCGCGTGGGGTGTCGGGTGCAGACGGTTAATCATGTCCGGGCGGAAGCCAGACCAGCTCAAATCGCCCGCCATCACCACCGGTAATTGACGAAATCCTTGCGCCCGGAGCGTATCCGCTGCATCCGGCACCAGATCGACGTTCACCATCTCAAATTCAAATCCACGGCTTTCCATCGCCCGCTTTGTGGCGTGGCACTGAACACAGTTATTGCGAGTGTAAATAGTAATGCTCATGATTCGTATTTCCATTTAAAATGAGAAAACGGCGCGATGAAACGCGTCGGATTGTCGTGTGTTGATACAGGAAATACTAGATGTAGTTGAATTAAGATTCAACCATACAAGATATGGGAATTTTCGATTGATTTTAACGTCGCTGATGAACGCAGCGGGGTAGGGGCGGCATGGCTAATTTTTGCCGGATGGCGGCGTGAACGCCCGATCCGGCCTGCAGGTTCACGCATAACAGAGTTGGCTGACATCCGCGCCATCCGGCAACAATGCGTCACATTCGCATACCAATCGCCAGACGGTTAAAGCAGTTCATTAAACCGATGGCGAAGGTCAGATCGCTGATTTGACGCGCGCTGAAATGATCGAGCAGCGGCAGGTAAACATTATCTTCGGCGTGGGTTTCAGCAATGTGCGTCACCGATTCCGCCCAGGCTAACGCCGCGCACTCTTGCTCGCTGAAATGGTGGCTTACCCGCCATCCTGCCAGCGCATCTAATTTAGCTTGATTTACGCCAGCCTTACGCAGCGCTTTACTGTGCATCTCCAGGCAAAATGCACAGCCATTTATTTGCGAAACACGCAGGTAAATCAGCTCCATCAGAGTGAGGTCAAGCGTGCTCTTTTCCAGCGCGTTTTTCGCCTGCACCAGAGCGCTGTAAACCTCCGGGCTCAGTTCATAATAGGGTTGGCGTAACGTCGTCATCATGTTTCTCCTCGTGTTGATGACGAGCACTGTAGCACTATAATGGTCTGTAAAAGAGGGCCATATTTTTACAGAAAAAGCAGACCATATGCCGCGCTATCAGCACATCGCTCGTCAGTTAAAAACGGCCATTGAGCAAGGAGAACTCGCGCCCGGAACGCGTTTGCCTTCCAGTCGGACGTGGGCGCAGGAACTGGGCGTTTCTCGCGCCACGGTGGAAAATGCCTATGGCGAGCTGGTGGCGCAGGGCTGGCTGGAGCGACGTGGCCAGGCAGGCACGTTTGTGAGCAACGCTCTACGGTTTGAGACGGCGCCGCCGATACCCGCTGTTTTTGCCGGAGAAAGTCCGGAACCGAAACCCTTTCAGATGGGGTTACCGGCGCTGGATCTCTTTCCACGCGAGAAGTGGGCGCGAGTAATGGGGCGTCGGTTGCGCACGCAGACGCGCTTCGATCTGGCATTAGGCGACGTCTGCGGCGAGGCGATTTTGCGCCAGGCAATAGTCGATTACCTGCGGGTTTCGCGTAGCATTGAATGTCTGCCGGAACAGGTATTTATTACCTCGGGTTATGCGGATTCTATGCGGCTAATCCTGCGTACATTGTCTGTGCCGGGAGACAGCATGTGGGTGGAAGATCCCGGCTTTCCGTTAATTCGCCCGGTGATAACGCAGGAGGGGATTACGCTGGCGCCGATTCCGGTCGATGCCGATGGGCTGAATGTCGCGGCGGGGATGCGGGATTGCCCGCAGGGGCGCTTTGCATTGGTGACGCCCGCCCATCAAAGTCCGTTGGGGGTGGCGCTGTCGTTAACTCGCCGACGGCAACTTCTGGCATGGGCGGCGAATGTGCAGGCCTGGATTATTGAAGATGATTACGACAGCGAATTTCGTTATCACGGTAAACCGCTTCCGCCGCTCAAGAGTCTGGATGCCCCGCAGCGAGTGATTTACGCCGGAACGTTCAGTAAGTCGCTCTTTCCGGCATTACGTACCGCCTGGCTGGTGGTGCCGATAAAGCAGATTGAGCATTTCCGCCAGCAGGCGTCGCTGATGCCCTGTAGCGTACCGTTGTTATGGCAGCACACGCTGGCTGATTTTATCCGTGATGGCCATTTCTGGCGGCATCTGAAAAAGATGCGCCAACATTATGCTCAGCGACGGTTATGGATTGAAGAGGCGCTGGCAGAACAGGGATTTGTCGTGACATTACAGAAAGGCGGTATTCAATTGGTTATTGAGGTTGAAGGTGATGATAAAGCGCAGGTAGCAAAAGCGAATCAGGCCGGACTGGCGGTACAGGCGCTAAGCCGTTGGCGAGTGGTTTCGTCAGGAAAGGGGGGCATTTTACTGTCGTTTACCAATATTACTTCCGCTGGCATGGCGAAACAGGTCGCATGGCAGCTTCGACAGGCGATACAGTAACCGTTTCGCCGAATGGCGCGACCTGGGCCTGCGGCAATGATGCAGGCCCAATAAAGTATGTCGCCATCCGGCAGCGCACGTCGTTAGCGACGCAGGCTAAGCAGCGCCCCGATAAAAATCCCTACCGCTGCGGCGGTTCCTACGCTACACCAGGGTTTTTCACGCACAAACGTATCCGCGCACCCCATCGCATCACAGGCGGCTTGTTTTACGCGAGTACGACCCTGCATCCGCGCCCGGGTCTCTTTCAGCAACGACTGTGCTTTACGTCGCGCAGCCTCGGCTTCGTCTTTCGCATCGCTTCCCCAGGATTTAAGGACATCTTCCAGACTGTCGGCTAATCGATTGACATCATTCTGAATATCCTGAACACCATCATCGACGTCGTTTCGGTTCGGTTTGTTAAGCATATGATCCTCCATTGATTTCGATGTAGCTTTCAGTGTAGTTCATATTTTTACCTGCTGAGGCTTGTTACGGCGATATCATGCGTTTCTGGACTTTTCTGAAAGCGTTGATAACGCGCTATCGGGTAAGGTAAGCCCGCAGTACAAGAGAATGAGGATAAAATATGTATTTACGACCTGACGAGGTGGCGCGGGTACTGGAAAAGGCAGGGTTTACCGTCGATGTGGTGACGAATAAGACGTATGGTTATCGACGCGGCGAGAATTATGTTTATGTTAACCGCGAGGCGCGTATGGGGCGTACCGCGCTGATCATTCACCCCAGATTAAAAGACCGTAGCTCATCACTGGCTGACCCGGCTTCGGATATTAAAACCTGCGATCACTACCAAAATTTTCCGCTCTATTTAGGCGGCGAGACCCACGAACATTACGGTATTCCCCACGGCTTTAGCTCCCGAATAGCGTTAGAACGTTATCTGAACGGGCTTTTTGGCGACGAAAAAAGCGACTAAAAGCGCGACTGGCAATGCCAGTCGCGACGTTAACTTACGCCTTAGCCTGATGATAGCTGCTCACTTTAAACAGGCGGCGACAATAATCCAGGAAGTAGCCATAAACCGCGCCCATTAACATTGAAACAACAATGTTTGAACTCACGGCGGCCACTATCTGATGCCAGCCGGCGCCGACGGTCAGCAAGATGATAATATAAACGGGTGACTGAAAGGTGACATAAGCCAATACATCCGCCAGGTTTTTGGCCCATCCCGCCGGGCTTGCCTTACGCGCGACGCGCATAATCAGATCGCGGTAAACGCCGTATGGCCATGCAATCAAAATGTTGACAGGTATCGCTACCAGCCTGGAAGAAAGCGACTGCTCAAAGCTCATTCCGGAGAGGAATATCTCGATCAACATGTTCACAACAGAACAGTAAACAACCATCGCAAACGTGTCTGCTACGGCATGACGCAAGCGTGACTGTGGAGAGAACATGTTAATGCTCCTTGTAGTGTATCAATCAGAATGAGGTGATGGTTGGTAGTGAAATCATAAAGCACTTTTGTCTTTGCATAGAGTATATCCCTATATAATAACTATCAACTAGTGCAATATTTTTATTTATAGACTTTTTGTCGATAAAATACTCTGTGGTTGTGTGTTTTTTACTCGCGGCGAGATTTTCGTTGTTGTTAGTTATTAATTACTTTTAAATCAATGCATTATAATGCATTGTTTTTCTGGCGATTTTCAGCCACATTCCAAATGTTGTCAGATGCGATGTATTCTCGGCTAACGGCACGCGCTCTACTTTTCTCAGCATAATTATAGCTATTGCAGGCTGATTTTTAGCATAAAGCTCTGATGATGATTTTTGAATGGTTAATCTCTTATTGTGCTGAAATATTCACTTCTGTATAAGGTCAGCCACCGTGAGGGTCACCGTGGTTACTGAGATACGCAATACGCTATATACGCTATGGATTTCGAGTTGCTTAAAGGCGGCAAGGGAGTGAGTCCCCAGGAGTATAGATAACGATGTGACTGTGGGGAGCGACAAATCTGCCGGGAGCAGATTTGAACGTCGCGTGCGACGACCCGTCAGGGCGAGGCCCATGGATGAGCCGGGTAATCCGTAGCCAACACATAAGCAACTTGAAGAATGAAGGGTATAAACAGCCGAACGGGAAACCTACAGATATACCGTAGGCAGAATAACCTGAAACACACAGGGGGTAATGAATATAACCTTCTGGTTAACAGATTAATATAATTAATCGAGTTATACTGAGTATATCTGTATGAACTTTAGGATCTGGAAATATAATCAATAATCGCATACAATACCGCCTGTAATAGTTTTTGTTTTCTGCGTTAAAAGGTTTTTATTGATATGAATTTGATGTTACAGAACTTAAATAATATCCGCACGCTGCGCGCTATGGCTCGCGAATTCTCCATTGACGTTCTTGAAGAAATGCTCGAAAAATTCAGGGTTGTCACTAAAGAAAGACGCGAAGAAGAAGAATTGCAGCAACGCCAGCTTGCCGAGAAGCAGGAGAAAATTAATGCCTTTCTGGAGCTGATGAAAGCAGACGGTATTAACCCGGAAGAGTTATTTGCCATGGATTCAGCAATGCCGCGTTCTGCTAAAAAGCGCCAGCCGCGTCCGGCAAAATATCGTTTTACTGATTTCAATGGCGAAGAAAAAACCTGGACCGGACAAGGTCGTACGCCTAAACCGATTGCCCAGGCGCTGGCGGCGGGGAAATCTCTGGATGATTTCTTAATCTAATCACGGATAACCTTTAACAGATGGCGCTTCGTTTCCTGTCTCTATTAACCGGGACTCAGGGAACGTTGCGCCATGCTCATTCTGATAAATCAGCACACGCCAAAATCGCCCTCTTCGCAATAGGGGGTGACATCTGCCGCTTTGAGGAGCAATTTTTCGCCCGGCTCATTACCGACCTGTACCGCGACAATATGATCCTCGTTGACTTCAATCACTTTCAGTTTCGGCCCACCCATTCGGGGCTGTACGATATCGCCTGGTGTGAACATCACGCCCTCCTGTTGAACAATGCTATAAACCCGCCTTCAGTCTACTACACACTTACCGACGCGTGGTGAAGGTATCGCTTAATGAGTACGGCTATTCCAGGGCATTTTTTCCAGTAGTCGCGCCATTCCGCAGAAGCCGGTCATGCCTGCCAGCATTAACCCGGCCCCGACAAAACCGCTAATGAGGAAAAAGCCGCCGTGGACCGTATAGCCCAGAATCACCCCAAGCAACGTCAACCCGCCGGCGGCGATTTGCACCTGACGCATCAGTGGCAACGGTTGCGATTTGTCTTCTGTGACGGGCAATCCTGCCGCTTTCCATCCGTCGATGCCGCCTTCCAGTAGACTGACCTGAGCAGGGGCGGCAATGGCCTGTAGTTTTGCTGCATTGCTGCTGGTTCGTTTACCTGACTGACAGTGAAAAATAATCTGTTCCGCTCGCAGGTTGGCGGGCAAATCGCCCTGTTCAAGCCGGGAAAGCGGCGCCAGTTGCGCATGTGGAATATGCTCGCGCAGATATTCATCGGCGTCGCGCACATCAATCAGTTTCGCGCCTTGCGCTATCAGCGCTTGCGCCTCACGGGGGGAAACTATCCCAATGGACATCGTGCCTCCTTATGGACAATAGAGATTCTTTAACGTGGCGATAATCGTATTAACCGCCTCATTTTTAATGAAATAGTGAATGCGCTGGGCATCGCGTTGACTATCAATCAGCCCTTCTTCCCGCATCCGCGCCAGATGTTGCGACGTCGCGGAGGGGCTTAGCCCGGTAATGCGCGCCAGTTCGCCTGCGCTGGTTTTTGGCGAACCGCAAAGCATACATAAAATCAGTAATCTTTTTGGGTGGCTCATCGCTTTGAGCAGGGCCGCCGCCTGTTCTGCGCTGGCCTGAAGTTGTTCAAGCTCTGTCATAGTTATTTAAGTATTTTCTAAATTTAGTTAATTCTAAAATAAACATCAACCTGATGCCAGCGTAAAAAGCGTAAAGGAGGGTAAAAGCGCGGCGCGCGACTGGCAGGCTCAGGTAAACTGACTATGCTTAGAGATAAAATCTCTTTTTAAACAATGACTAATTTTGCTTGTATGGAGTGTATATGGGTTTCTGGAGAATTGTATTTACGATTATTTTGCCTCCGCTCGGCGTACTTTTAGGAAAAGGGTTCGGTTGGGCATTTATCCTTAATATCCTGCTGACATTACTCGGATATATTCCGGGGCTTATCCACGCATTTTGGGTTCAGATGCGTCATTAATTACCGGCCACCGGCGGCGCATAAGCGCCGCTTATCAGGATAACCTCATTCCCTCTGCTACACTTTTCTTTGTGTGTATTTTTGACAAGCGAGGTGAATATGGGACTTTTCAATTTTGTAAAAGATGCAGGTGAAAAACTCTGGGACGCGGTAACCGCTAATCATGATAAGGACGATCAGGCGAAAAAAGTCCAGGAACATTTAAATAAAACGGGAATACCCGACGCTGATAAAGTGAATGTGCAAATTGCGGATGGAAAAGCGACAGTGACGGGGGATGGGCTGAGTCAGGAGGCAAAAGAAAAAATTCTGGTTGCCGTGGGGAATATCGCCGGGATTAGCAGCGTTGACGATCAGGTTAAAACCACGACGCCAGCGGCTGAAAGTCAGTTTTATACCGTAAAATCAGGCGACACCCTGAGCGCTATTTCAAAGCAAGTGTATGGTAACGCCAATCTGTATAATAAAATCTTCGAGGCAAATAAACCGATGCTGAAAAGCCCGGAAAAAATATATCCGGGACAAGTGTTGCGTATTCCTGAAGAATAATGGCTATCAAGCCGCGCCTGGCTACATTTTTCCTGCCATCGCCTGGCGAATAATGGGAATCGGCGTCAGCAAATGCTGACGCATTAATTCGCTGGCGCGTGCCGCCTCGCGCGCCAGTATCGCTTCGGTTAGCGTGTGATGCTGGATATGTTTATCTTCCAGCATCTCGACGGACAGAACGGTTTCACGTAACCAAATAAAGCGGTAGCGGGCCGCCAGGTCAAATAAGCGTTCGCGCATCTGTAGCAGATAGTGGGAGCCGCACCCGGCGACAATGGCGGAATGGAACGCCTGGTGGCGCTGGTCCCATTCATCGAGCATATGTTCACTGGCATCGCTGGCTTCCAGTTTACTGAGCATATGCGCTCGCGCCAGGATCTCCGCCTCCCACGCATCATCGCCGCGTTCAATCGCCAGGCGTACCAGCATCGCTTCCATATTGGCGCGCGCGTCAAAAATATCGAGGAGTTCCGCCTCTGACATGGATGCCACGCGATAGCCTTTTTGATTCACCACGGTGACCAGCCGTTCCGCCACCAGTTGCGACAGCGCCTCACGCAGCGGCCCTACGCCGAGCGCATAGCGGGCGGTTAATAAACTCATCCGCAGTTTCTCATCCGGCTGATAAGTGCCGCGAATAATGTCATTTTTAAGCCAGCGATAGCCATCTATGGCCGTCGGTTGGGAAAGGGCGGTCATCTTTTACTCCTGAGAAGCTTCCCGGCTGACGCCGGGAATAACTAACGTAGGTTTTGCAGGGGGGCTTTTTGCCACCTTATCAGTTTTTTCCAGCGAGACATAATGGGGACAGTACCTATTATGCCCAGCCCTAACAGCCCCGTCGAAATGACTTCTAATTGCTGTGCCGGTCGAAATAGCATCACCACCAGGACAAAGCAGATAAAGCCGATAACCAGCCAGGTGAGCCACGGATAAAGCCACATTTTCAGCTTAATTTCTCCGCCCTGCGCCAGCAGAATTTTACGCATTCGCAATTGCGAAATCGCAATCACCAGATAGACCAGCAGCGCGATGGCGCCAGAACTGTCGATAAGAAATTTAAACACTTTTGCCGGGGCGTAATAATTGACGATAACGGTTAAAAACGCCGCGCCGGTAGAGAGGAGAACCGCCACCCAGGGCGTTTTGCTACGGTTAGTTTTTCCCATTATCGCAGGCGCATCGCCGCGGCGGCTAAGGGAATAGAGCATCCGGGAGGCGGTATATAATGCGGAGTTCAGACAACTGGTCACCGACAATAAAATCACGCAGTCCATAATGAATTTTGCGTGCGGAATATGAAGCAGCTCCAGTACCGAACGGTACGAACCTACGCTTTTCAGACCCGGCATATTCCACGGGATCAGCGCCACCACCACAAAAATGGAACACAGGTAAAAGATGGAAATTCGCCAGATAACAGAATTGGTGGCGCGTACGATATGTTTATCCGGCGTATCGGATTCCGCGGCAGCAATAGTGACGATTTCCGCGCCCATAAAAGAGAACATGGTGATCAACATGGCGCTTAACACCGCGCCGAAGCCGTTAGGCATAAAACCGCCGTGATCCCAGAGCCGGGAGATACCGCTTACCTCGGCATACGGATAAAAACCGCTAATCGCCGTCGCGCCCAGCGCGATAAACGCCAGAATGGCAATTACTTTACATAGCGCCAGCCAGAATTCGAACTCGCCGTAATTTTTGACGCTCAATAAATTGCTTCCGGTTAAGGCAAGCGTAATCACTAATGAAAATAGCCACACCGGAATACCCGGTATCCATGAATTCAGAATAATGGCGGCAATATTGGCCTCCAGCGGAATAACCAGTACCCAAAACCACCAGTATAACCAGCCGATGGTATACCCGGCCCAGGGGCCGATCGCTTTATCCGCATAGGTGGAAAAAGAACCGGTATCCGGCGTGGCGACGGCCATTTCAGCCAGCATTCGCATAATCATGACGACTAAAAGTCCTGCGAACAGATAGGCCAGCAGTACCGCAGGGCCGGCCTCCGCAATCGCCACGCTGGAACCGACAAACAGGCTGGCGCCGATGACGCCGGCGATCGATAACATGGTGACGTGGCGTGATTTCAGCCCGCCCCCTAATGCATGTGATTCTGACAATTGCCCCATCCTAAAACCTCTTTATTGTTATTGCGCTCGTTTACCGGATGGCGCCTGGCTTATTCGGCCTACAATCGAAACGGTTTTTGTAGGCCGGATAAGACAGTTACGTCGCCATCCGACGCTGCTTATTGGACATTACGCTTGTTTCGCCTCATCAAAGCACTGGGCGATAATCTCCAGGCCTTGCCGAATCTGCGAGGCCTCAATAGTGAGTGGAACGAGGATGCGCAAGATGTTGTAGTAAGGACCGCAGGAGAGCAGAATTAACCCTTTCTCGCGGGCGCGGGCCACAATGTCGGCGGTCAGAGTCGCGTTCGGTTTGCCGGGGGCGCCATTTTCAAACAACTCAATGGCGATCATGGCGCCCAGTCCGCGCACGTCGCCAATCTCACGGTGCGTTTCCGCTATCTCCATCAGGCCATCGCGCAGCGTTTTGCCAAGCGTATTTGCCTTTTGCAGTAAATTTTCCTGCTCGAAAATGTCCAGTACCGCCAGCGCGGCGGCGCAGGCAATCGGGTTTCCGGCATAGGTGCCGCCCAGCCCGCCCGGCGCGATAGCGTCCATCACGTCTGCCCGGCCGGTAACGCCTGCCAGCGGAAAGCCGCCAGCGATCGATTTCGCAAACGTGGTAATATCTGCCGCAACGCCCATCTGTTCCATGGCGAACAGCGTACCGGTCCGGCCCGCGCCGCTTTGCACTTCGTCGGCAATCAACATAATGCCGTGTTGGTCGCATAGCGCGCGCAGTCGCTGCATAAACGCGGGAGAGGCAGCGTAAAATCCGCCTTCGCCCTGTACCGGCTCAATAATAATGGCGGCGATATCTTCCGGCGCGGCATCATTTTTAAAGATGCGTTCAATGCTGGCGATCGCGTCGTCGTCGCTGATGTTGTGTAGCGGGCAAGGATAAAGCGCGCGGTAGACATGGCCTGGCATCAATCCCATTCCAGCAGAGTACGGGTGTACTTTCCCGGTCAGAGAGAGCGTGTAGTGGGTACGACCGTGGTAAGCGCCGCTAAACGCGATAGCGCCGCTGCGTTTTGTCGCCGCGCGGGCGATTTTCACCGCGTTTTCAACCGCTTCTGAACCGGTCGTGACCAGCAACGTTTTTTTGGCGAAATCGCCCGGTACCTTCTGGTTCATGCGTTCGCACAACGCCAGGTACGGTTCATAGGCCAGCACCTGAAAACAGGTATGCGACAATTTCTTCAACTGCGCTTCGACCGCTGAAACAATGCCCGGATGTAAATGACCGGTGTTCAGGACGGCAATGCCGCCCGCGAAATCGAGATACTCACGGCCTTCGACATCCCAGACCCGACAATTTTCCGCCCGCTCGGCGAAAATCGGGTGAATCTGCCCCACGCCGCGAGGAACGGCGTTATGACGGCGCTGCATTAAAGCGTTATTGGTATTCATTAGCGACTCTCCTGTTAAAGGCCGATGCACATATATTTGATTTCTAAATAATCTTCGATGCCGTATTTGGAACCTTCACGGCCTAATCCGGAGGCCTTAATACCGCCGAAAGGCGCGACTTCGTTGGAGATAATGCCGGTATTAATACCGACGATGCCGTATTCCAGCGCTTCGCCGACGCGGAAAACGCGGCTTAAATCGCGTGCATAAAAATAGGCTGCCAGGCCGAACTCGGTATCGTTAGCCTGCCTGATGACATCCGCCTCGTCGCTGAAGCGGAACAGAGGCGCGAGCGGCCCGAATGTCTCTTCTTTGGCGACTTTCGCGTTATCAGGGACATCCGCCAGAATGGTCGGTTGAAAGAAGTTGCCGCCCAATTTGTGCGCTTCACCGCCCGTAATGACGCGGGCGCCTTTTTCCAGCGCGTCGGCGATATGCTCCTGGACTTTCGCCACGGCTTTTTCATCAATCAGCGGCCCGATAGCGACGTCGGCTTGCAGGCCGTCGCCGACCGCGAGCTTATTTACCGCCTGGTTGAGTTTTTCCGCAAAACGATCGTAAACGCCGTCCTGAACATACAATCTATTGGCGCAGACACAGGTCTGCCCGGCGTTGCGAAACTTCGAAGCCAGCGCGCCTTCGACGGCTTTATCCAGATCGGCATCGTCAAAGACGATAAACGGCGCATTGCCGCCCAACTCCAGCGACACTTTTTTAATGTCTTTGGCGCATTGTTCCATTAGCTGGCGGCCAATCTCCGTCGAGCCGGTAAACGACAGTTTGCGTACCAGCGGGTTGCTGGTCAGCTCGCCGCCGATATCGCCTGCCGAACCGGTAACGACGTTAAATACGCCTGCGGGAATTCCGGCGCGCCGGGCCAGTTCCGCCAGCGCCAGCGCGGAAAACGGCGTCTGGCTGGCGGGTTTGAGTACCATCGTGCAGCCTGCGGCCAGCGCGGGGCCGGCTTTACGGGTGATCATTGCCGAGGGAAAGTTCCACGGGGTAATCGCGGCGGTGACGCCGATGGGCTGTTTAATCACCAGCAGCCGTTTATCGGCCTGATGACCTGGAATCGTGTCGCCATAGATACGCTTCCCCTCTTCGGCGAACCATTCAATAAACGAGGCGGCGTAGCTAATTTCGCCTTTCGCTTCCGCCAGCGGTTTGCCCTGTTCCAGCGTCATCAGACGCGCCAAATCGTCCTGATGTTCCATCATCAGATTGAACCAGCGACGCAGGATATTGGCTCGCTCTTTGGCGGTGAGCGCGCGCCAGGCGGGCAGGGCGCGATTGGCGGCGTTGATGGCGTCGCGCGTCTCTTCCGCCCCCATTTTGGGCACATTGCCAAGCGGTTTCCCGTTGGCGGGGTTGCTCACGGGGATGACATCGCCGCCGCGCGCATCGCGCCAGTCGCCATCGATAAAGGCCTGCTGGCGGAACAGGGTAGAGTCGTTAAGTTGCATAATTGCTTCCTGTCTGAAGGGTTAACGGGTAAATGCGGCGTGTAGTGCGTCCACGCTGCGTGCCGCACGCAGCGTACGTCCGGGGTTGCTCTGGCTTTCGCGTAGCGCCTGAACTTTGCTGACGATATGCGCGCCGATAGGTATCGCGGATGTCGCCGCCGGGGAGGGGGCGTTACAGGTGTGAATGGAACGCGGCGTCGTGACAAACAGAAAATCATCAATCAGTTTGCCGTCCGGTGAAACCGCCTGCGCCCGCACGCCTGCCGGCCAGGGCTGGAGATCGTTGACGGTCAGGCTGGGGCAATACTTTTGTACTCGCCGCAAATAGCCGCTTTTGCATAGCGAGTTTTTCATCTCGCCCAGTCCGGAAAGCAGATGGTTTTGCAGTACGCGGCGAATGCCGGCGGAGCGGAAAATCTCCAGGGTGTCGGTGAAGGAAACGTCGCGCTTACGGTAGCCTTCGCGTTTAAGCGCCAGCACCGCATTCGGCCCGACCGTAACGCTGCCGTCGATCATGCGGGTAAGATGGACGCCGAGAAACGGCATTGCCGGATCGGGGATCGGGTAGATCAAATGGTTAACGATCCGGTTGTGTCGCGGGGCCAGACGAAAGTACTCGCCGCGGAAAGGGCAGATAATAAAACCGGGCTCCACGCCCAGCATTTTGACCAGCCGATCCGCCATCAGTCCTGCACAGCCGATAAGCGTAGCGGTTTCGATTTCCCGACCTTGCGAGGTGCGAATGACAACGCCAGCGGCATGTTCTGTTAGCGCGCTGACCTCGGCATGGTAGATGATCTCGCCGCCTTTGGCCTGAAAGCGGTTCGCCATGGCCGTCGCGACATCGCGATAGCTGACAATCCCGCTGGAAGGGACAAAAATCCCGCCCAGGCCAATGATATTGGGTTCGCGTTCACGCAGCTCCGCCGCGCTTAACCACTCGCGCTCTAAGCCGTTGGCCGCCGTCCGCTCCCATAGCGCGCGCATCCGCGCCATTTCCAGCTCCGAGGTGGCGACCAACATTTTGCCGCAGGTGTCGTAGCGGATGTTGTTTTGATCGCAAAAGGTTTTGGTCGCCTGATTGCCCGCCAGACAAAACCGCGCTTTGAGGCTGCCGGGCGTGTAGTACACCCCGGCATGGATCACGCCGCTGTTATGCCCGGTCTGGTGGCAGGCTGGCGCGGACTCTTTTTCCAGCAACGCGATGCGCGCATCCGGGTAGACATCAATAAGTTGCATGGCGGTCGACATGCCGATAATGCCGCCGCCGATAATCACAAAATCATACATCCGCGTAATTCCTTCGCCGTGGCGCTTATTGGTGAGTTTGATAATGGCTGGCGGCGTAGGCGAAGTAACCTCGCTGGCGCATCAGCTCGCGACGCAAGTCAGGATGCGGCGTAAAACGATCGCGTCCATGTAGCCAGAACAGATTGTTAATCAGCAGGAATTTGCCGACCGGTACCGGCACGGAGAGGATGTTTTGACTGGTTTCCAGCGCGTCTGAAAGCTCGCTGAGCCAGACGCCTTCTTCAAAGTCTTTTGGCTGGACGAACTGGTCGATATAACGCATGACCGGGCGGCCTTGTTGGTCGACATCAAACACCGGGTGCCAGACGTCATGGCTAACATTCTTGCTTGGCGGCGCCGCCCAGCGCATGACGCGACGCGCCAGCGGATGGGTAAAAAACGACTCCAGATGTTCCCAGTCATCAAGGTGCAGCAGCAGCGAATTACCGCCTTCCATATTTTGTTCGTCGATTTTCATCATCAGCACGTAGTCGGTCACCTCCTCAACATAGGTACCGTCATTGTGCAGTTCCATTACGCGGTGGGGCTGGCGCAGATAACTGTCGGAGTTGTCGACGTTTTTGACCACGAAACGCGCGTAATACTGGCCGCTCATCGCATCGTAGTTGGAGCGACCAATAAGATGCGCCACCGCCGTCGCCAGTTTGACCATCTCTTCTGCCTGTGCGACATCATCGATCCCTTCGGCGCTGATCAACAGCGCGCCTTGTGCACGGTTGAGGAGCGTTTTGATCAACAGCGGTTGTAGCTGATTGCCGCACAGATCGTCGAGGATCTTGCCGATTTTAAAACGTAAGAAAGATTTGTATTCCAGCGCCTGCACCGGCCACTGCGCAACCTGGTGGAGAAATTGTCTTGTGGTATCCGCCGTAAACGTTAACGCCAGCAGGCGCGGCGACTGCGCCGAAGGGGCAAGAGTGAAACCAGTATGGCGTTGGGCTAAATCATCTGTGTTCGCTTTTACGGCAGTCAGTGCATTCATCAGAATCATTCCTCTCGGTAGATGGTCAGGGAGACATGGCGATGCTCATTTCGTAGCCATAAATTAAAAATATCGACATTTTCCAGGAACGCGTATGAAATAACCGCTTTTGTTTAATTATTGTGATCAAAAACAACAAATATTTAACAATGCGAAAGGTGAGGTTAACGGCGCCACGAGCCTGACAACGGCAAGAAGGGGTATAAAATGAGCGAGTTATGGAAAGAGTGATGCTGGCGGGGTTGCCCGGCCTGGCACATGAGCGCGTAGGCCGGACAAGTACAACGTATTTCAGCAGTCAATTAACCGGCGTCAACCTGCGGTTTACGGCTGTGTTTACGGATCAGACGTAACACTGGCGGTACGACAATGACCATGATCGCCATGATCAGCAGGGCTTTGGCAACGCCGCTTTGCCACAAAATCGCCATATTGCCGTTACTGATGGAGAGTGCGCGACGCAGGTTCTGCTCCAGCATTTCCCCCAGTACGAATCCCAGGATCAGCGGCGACATGGGGAAGTGCATTTTACGTAAAATGTACCCTAACACGCCGAGCGCGACCATCAGCACCAGATCGAAGGTGGTGCTGTGTACCGCATACACCCCTACCGCCGATACGGCAGCGATGGCGGGTACCAGGAACCACAGCGGAATGGTGAGCATACGGGTGAACAGACCGATCAACGGGATATTCATGATCAGCAGCATCACGTTCGCAATCAGCAGCGCAGCGATGAGTCCCCAGACGATATCCGGCTGTTCGGTGAACATCGCCGGGCCTGGCGTGATGTTGTACAGCGTCAGCGCCCCCATCATCACTGCCGTAGTGCCGGAACCGGGAACGCCCAGCGTCAGCATCGGGATGAAGGAGCCGCAGGCAGAGGCGTTGTTTGCCGCCTCCGGCGCCGCGACGCCGCGAATATCCCCTTTGCCGAAGCTATCGCTGTTGCCGCTGAGTTTTTTCTCGGTCATATAGGTAATGGCGCTGGCGATGGTCGCCCCGGCGCCGGGCAATACGCCGACAAAAAAGCCGATTACCGAAGAACGCAGGGTGGTGCCGATACACTGCGCGCCTTCTTTCAGGTTGAACAACATTCGACCCGTTTTGCGGACCATTGTTTGCCCGCTGCTGGTATGTTCCAGCATTAAAAGTATTTCTGATACCGAGAACAGGCCGATCACCACGACGATAAACTGTACGCCGTCGGAAAGATGAACGCTGTCAAAGGTAAAGCGATAAACCCCGGTGTTGGCGTCGACGCCGACGGTCGCAAGGCCAAGACCGATCAGCGCTGCCAGAAATGATTTAAGCGGGTTTTGCGCCATCATGCTGCCAAGACAGGCGATGGCAAAAACCATTAAGGCGAAATATTCCGCAGGACCAAAGGCCAGCGACCATTGCGCCAGTAAAGGGGCGAACAGAATGATGCCGCCGATAGCGATTAATGAACCGAAAAATGAGCTGACTGCGGAAATCGACAGCGCTACGCCGCCTTTCCCTTGCTGCGCCATTGGGTAACCGTCCAGCGCCGTCATGATCGCCGCCGCATCGCCGGGGACGTTGAGCAATATGGAGGAGATCCTGCCGCCATACTCACAGCCAATGTACACCGTCGCCAGCAGAATTAGCGCCGACTCCGCAGGCAGATGCAACGCAAAGGCCAGCGGCAGTAAGATTGCCACGCCGTTGATCGGTCCCAGGCCCGGCAGCAGACCGACGATCGTGCCCACGAAGCAGCCAATCAACGCGATAACCAGGTTTTCCGGCGTCATCGCCACCGCAAAACCCTGAGAAAGATATATCCAGGTATCCATCGTTGCTCCGTTAACTCAGCCAGGCGCCGAGAGGTAAGGTGACATCAAGCAGCCGGTCAAAGGCATACCACAGCAGAATACCTAATACCGCGCCGGAGATACCCGCCGCCGGAATCGTGGCGCCGAACAGCATCCCGATAACCATGGTGAGAAGCGCGGTGGCGATGGGAAAACCCAGCCATTCGAATCCCCAGGCATACATCAGCAGGATGATGATCATGGTAATTAGCTTTTGCAGAACATGACGGCGCGGCCAGCTCACCGTGTCGGGATGGCGCAATAACAGCGCCAGCGCGCAGAGCGCCATCAGGCCGATAATCCCCAGCGGAAAAGGGCGGGGGCCGACGGGTTCATAGCTGTATTCGCTTTGGATCTGCCAGGCGATGAATAGCCCGGCGATACAGAGCAACAGCCAGATACCCGCAAAGATACGATCGCTCATCATTGCCTCCGCGATTATTTCGCGAGTCCGAAGGCTTTCGCCTGTTCACGGTAATCAGTAACCTGTTTTTTCACGTAGTCATCGAGCTGCTGGCCGGTCATGTCGAACTCAAACAGGCCGCGCAGATCGCGCTGCTTTTTAAACTCGTCGGTTTGCTGGAGCTTCTTGAAGGTATCCACCCACCACTGGTAATCGGCATCGCTGACTTTGGGCCCGACGTAGAAGCCGCGAATAATCGGCCACACCAGGTCGTAGCCCTGTTCTTTAGCGGTAGGGATATTGGCAAGCTGGCCCGGCAGACGATTTTCTGAAAAGACGGCAAGCACGCGGATTTTGTCGCCGCCCAGATAAGGCACCATTTCACTGAGATCGCCGGAGACAACCTGAACATGGTTGCCCATTAATGCCGTCACCGGCTCGCCGCCGCCCTCAAAGGCAACGTAGCGCATCTTGTGCGGGTCGACGTTCGCCTTTTGCGCCAGCAACGCCGACTTCATCCAGTCCTGGCTGCCAATAGAGGCGCCAGCGCCAATGACCACGCTGTTGGGATCTTTTTCCATCGCCGTCATCAGATCTTTCAGCGTCTTCCACGGGGAATCCGCACGCACGGCGATCATGCCGTAATCAGTGCCCACGCTTGCCAGCCAGCGCACATCATCCACGCCGTAGCGACCAAATTTCCCCTGCGACAGGTTGAGCAGCGAACCGCCGGAAAAGGCGACCACAGTCCCGGGTTCGCCAGGGCGTTGGGCGACTATCGCGTTATAGGCCACAGCGCCGACGCCGCCGGGCATATACGTTACCCGCATGGGTTTCTCGATAGCGCCAGTCTCCAGCAAACTCACCTGAATCAGCTTACAGGTGAGGTCGAAACCGCCGCCAGGTTTGGCTGGTGCGATACATTCCGTTCGCGACGGCGCCTCCTGCGCCAGAACAGAGGTACTCATTAATAAAATGCTTGCAGTAAGGGTACGAAGTAATTGTTTTTTCATTTTTTATCCTCACGCCGGACGTCCGGATTTTTCAGGTTCGGAAGAAGATTTTTGTGATTATGTGAGCCGACATGTAGCAGTTCGGTTGCGTGATTGTTAAAACAATAACCTTTCAATTCCCTTTCAATGCGGCAGAAACTTTACAGGATGTGATATGCGTCTCTTATTGGCGGAAGATAACCGTGAGCTGGCTCACTGGCTGGAGAAAGCGCTGGTGCAAAACGGCTTTGCCGTGGACTGCGTATTTGACGGCCTGGCGGCTGACCATCTTCTGCACAGTGAAATGTACGCGCTGGCGGTGCTGGATATCAATATGCCGGGAATGGATGGACTGGAGGTGGTGCAACGGCTGCGTAAACGCGGTCAGACCTTGCCCGTTTTGCTGCTCACGGCGCGAAGCGCGGTGGCGGATCGCGTAAAAGGTCTCAACGTCGGCGCCGATGACTATCTGCCGAAACCCTTTGAACTGGAAGAACTGGATGCCCGTTTACGGGCCTTGCTGCGACGCAGCGCTGGGCAGGTCCATGAAGTTCAGCAACTGGGGGAATTGATCTTTCATGATGAAGGGTATTTTCTGTTACAGGGACAACCGTTAGCGCTGACGCCGCGTGAGCAGGCGCTCTTAACCGTATTGATGTACCGACGAACGCGGCCGGTTTCGCGTCAGCAGCTTTTTGAACAGGTGTTCAGCCTGAACGATGAGGTAAGCCCTGAAAGCATCGAACTTTATATTCATCGACTGCGTAAAAAACTCCAGGGAAGCGATGTACGAATTACGACGCTGCGCGGCCTGGGTTATGTGCTGGAGCGCGGCGATGAAGTGGGTTAAGCCGCAATCGTTGTACCTGCAACTCTTGCTGTTCCTGGGGTTGCCGCTGATTCTGCTATGGGGGCTGTCGGCGTTTAACAGCTATGTCAATGCGCTACAGGCCGCCACTCAGGCTTATGATCGTACGTTGCTCTCCTCGGCGCGAACGGTATCGGAACGGCTGGTGGTACGCAATAACCATCTGGAAGTTAACGTGCCCTGGGTGGTGCTGGATAGCTTCGAGCTTAATATGAATGATCGACTCTATTACAAAGTCGTCGACCCTTCCGGAAAGGTCATTTCCGGTTATGACGATCTGCCCGTCATGCCGCCCGCTACGCCCCGTACCCGGCTTTATCCGGCGCTGGCGTGGTTCTATCATACCGAGTATCGCGGCGAGGCGATCCGCGTGGCGCGTTTGCTACAGCCGGTCAACGAAGGCGGCATTATCGGCATGGCGGAGATTTATGTCGCAGAGACGCTGCAGTCCCGTCGTTATCTGGCGGGCCAACTGCTGTTCTCTTCCTGGATCTCACAGGGGCTGCTGGTGTTGCTGACCCTGGTGCTGGTTGGCTGGTTATTACGCCGGATCCTGCGCCCTATGCGTCAACTTTCATCATTAATGGTACGCCGCGAACCGGGTCTGTTAACGCCGCTGCCGGAACTGCTGCCGTGGTCGGAAACACGCTTGTTAATCGTGGCGTTTAATCGCTACATTGACAGGCTCCGCGGTATCCTTTCCCGGCAGGAACGCTTTAGCGCTGATGCTTCTCACCAGTTAAAAACGCCGCTGGCGGTGTTAAAAACGCAGGCGGCGGTGGCGTTAGCCAGCCGGCACCCTCATCACTGGTACGAAAGTCTGCAGGCGATGAGCGTAACGCTGGATAGCACCATTCAGCTCACGGAAAGATTGTTGCAACTTTCTGCGGTAAAGCATAAAGAGCAGGGCGAGCGGCGTTTTTCCCCGGTGAATCTGTACGATATCGTACAGAGCGGCTGTTTTACCCGCCTGGCGCAGGCACGGAGTAAACATATCGACCTGGGCTACGAAGGCGAACAGGAAGCGATGTGGATCGAGGGGGATGAGGTACTGCTTAGCGAGCTGTGCGGAAACTTGCTGGATAATGCGCTGAAATACACGCCTGAGCAAGGCATCGTCACCGCGCGGCTTGAACGGGATGGCGATGCCGTGACGCTGGTTGTCGAAGATAGCGGCCCCGGCATTGATGATGAACACATCCATCTGGCGCTACAGCCGTTCCACCGGCTCGATAACGTAGGAAATGTGGCCGGGGCGGGCATTGGTCTGGCTTTGGTCAATGATATCGCACGCCTGCACCGTACTCATCCCCATTTTTCCCGTAGTGAAGCGTTGGGAGGGTTATACGTTCGGATACGCTTTTTAAGCCTTGTTCCGCAGTAATGCGCACAAATGTGTCAGCGGTAAAGCACGTTTACAAAAAGTCGCATCTTGAGGTGTGACGTTTTAATCAAATGATCATACATTCCCCCTACAAACCGTAGCGTTAATTAAAATATAGTGGGTGCAGGGGCATGAATAATCATACTAAACGACGGGGAATAGCATTAACCGTCTTTCTTGTTGGGGTTAACATCCTGGCCTGGATTTGGGCGTTCTGTGTTTTTCATCACCATGCCGTCATGCTAAGCGCAGCCATACTGGCGTATAGCTTTGGGCTGCGTCATGCGGTTGATGCCGATCATATCGCAGCCATCGATACTGTCACCCGTAAACTGATGCAGCAGGGTAAAACGCCTTTAGGCGTGGGGGCATTTTTTTCATTGGGTCATTCGACCATTGTCGTTCTGGCATGTCTGGCGATTGTTGTGACGTCGATGGCATTTCGCGATCGTATTGATGTTTTGCATCAATATGGTTCATTGATCGGTACGGCTGTTTCCGCTTTTTTTCTGCTGGCGATGGCCCTGCTTAACCTGTTTATTTTGTTCAACGTCTGGCGGCAATTTCGCTCGGTTACCCGCGGCGAGTCAGTGAGGGCGCATGACGAGGCGATACCTGGCGGGCTGATGACGCGTATATTTCAGCGTACGTTTCGTTTAGTCACTTCCAGTTGGCATATGTATTTTGTCGGTTTTCTGTTTGGTCTGGGATTTGATACCGCAACCGAGGTTGGGTTGCTGGGCATTTCCGCTTCAGCAGCCAACCAGGGGCTATCTCTCTGGTCGATGATGATTTTTCCTGTGCTGTTTACCGCCGGGATGGCGCTGGTGGATTCCCTAGATAACTTTGTCATGGTCGGCGCTTACGGTTGGGCTTTCTCGCATCCATTACGTAAGCTTTATTATAATATGACCATTACCGCCGCATCCGTCATTGTCGCGCTGGCGATTGGCGGGCTTGAGGCGCTGGGGTTGATTGATGATGCGTTACAGTTAAGCGGAACATTTTGGCAGACCGTAAGCACGCTTAACGATCATATGGGGAATGTGGGCTTCTGGGTAGTGGGCGCTTTCGTGCTATTCTGGCTGCTCTCGTTGTTGAATTATCGCTGGCGCGGCTATGATAAAATCACCCTCAATACCTGATTGATTTCTGTAAAAATAGCATTTCGGCAGTGGTGTCATATCATTGCCGAAGCATTTTATCTCCTGAGAGTATATTCTTCCCGGTAAGCGCGTTATTTTTCATGCTTGCCTTTCGTTATCAATTTAAGCAATCCGATATAACATACAATACCAAAAATAATAATAACAGTTGTATACCCAAGAATCAGCCAGTCTGCATGTGTCATAATATAATCCAGTTATCAGGTATCCCGTGTTAAGGCGATCTTTAAGCCTGTTGTCAGCAAGAACCACTGTACCCGTTCAGTGCTGTTGGCAATAACGTATTGTTTATGCACAAGAGCGTTGTTACAAATAACGTATACATTGAGCATAGACCTCACCCACATTTTTGTAATGCCATAAAGCAAGGCTACACCTTTAATCTACTGACGGTATGCCAGGCCAGAAGAGATAAAAGGGTAGTTGTCATCATCATCTGTTCCTGACGCCAGGTTAATGACACACACATATGAAAATGTATAACCGCTGCACGCTTTTTAGCACGTTATCTGTAACATACCGTGTTAATCAATTCCATAAAACCGAGTATAGTGTAAGTGAATTTCGAGTAATTGTCATTATGATTATATGGTGGTTAACTTATTTTTTAAATTCTGATTAAATTTCGTTTTTTATCAGTTCATCAGGATTTATGAAAAACCTGGGCGTAAAAACATATTTACGTCCAGGCTTTCTTCTTAGCAAATCGATTTCCCGGTAAAATAGGGGGTCGACCACATGCGCTTATATTCCCATTCAGGCCTTAGTATGCCGATGGAAAAAAGCAATTTTTTTTGTCTTTCCTGGCAGTAATGTCTGGCGCGGTTAATATTTAGCCACATCAGTATGCTGCCGGGACTGAGTGGCCTGAACTCATTTTTAATTGCACCATTAGATACGTCAAAGTAGACGTTCATCTGGCTTTCAGATTTCAGTACGATATCAAATGCACAAGGTATCCCTTCAATATAAAGAATATGCCCAAACAGAAGGTGATGCAGTTGACTAAAAAAGGTGGCAAGGTTATCAGCGGGATAGCAAGATAAAGTATTGCCGAAACGAGACTTAAATAACTCGATAAAAATATGAGTCAGTTCATCAGAAGAACAATCAGCAATGCTTTTTACACTACCGCCTTTTTTAAGAAATTGCTGATATTCATTACGGCGTCTTTTTTCAAACTTAGAAGAGAACGTTTCTTTGACCAGACAATTTTGTTTTTTTCTGGTGAGTTTCCATATGGCATTGCGTATTTGTGGCTGATGCAACGCCGAAAGCCGGTTAGTACGATCGGGTAAGAAGCAGCGTAAATCTGGTGCCATCGGAATAAGTATTTCATCTGACGATAGCGGGAAGGTTCTGCGCGTCAGGATGCCAATATTTTGATCATTACAGATAAAGTAGGCGCCTTTAATCTTATCGTCTTCTTTATAGTGGAAGAATTTAAAATGCCAGTTATGGCGCTTCATAAAATAATCCACAATATCTGGGTGCATATTGATACTACCGCCGTATTGCGTAAACACCTCCCGGTATAGGGTAAAGGAAGACGGCTGCCAGCGGGTTAATATACGCTTAACTTCTTGTATTTTCACCAAAACTCCTGACTTAGCTTACTGAAAATTCTATTTTGTATTATTTTTTTGCTCAACCAAATAAAAATGTGACAAATGTTTAGCTTGTATTTAATGGTTAACATGCTAATCGATGACGTTATGGTGAAGGGAATAAGATTAAGATGTTGATCATAGTATGAGTGAAAGCGACGGTTTAATGCCGCACTTTTCACTCGCAAGCCATTCTGTATTTAACCATTCAGTAGCGATACAGATTTCAAAAGATCCGCTGAACAGTAGCAGGATCTGCACATCCGCGTATGAAATAGTTCTACCGGGAGAGGCTGTTAACCTCTTGTATTATTGTATCCAGAATATGATAGCGTTTCCGATACTCTGCGCGTTTTTTGCTGGGGATACTTTCAGGCGCTTTACGCATCACCTGTGATGGCAGATGATATAAGGCACCTTTCTTAACGCCGTTTAGCGACTCCCAGAATTCACTATAGCTGGCCACAAAAGTTTTTTTCTTCTGGAATAAGTACCTGAGTTGACGATAAACATGGTTGTTTTCACTTACCGCATAAATCTCGTCGACATTACAGGCCTGCATCAATGTTGCAAATGCTTCATACAGCATCCGTTTAGGAAAGAGACCGTAACAATCTTTGGTGGCGTTACGTATGACTTGTGGGCCGACATGTTTACTGGGCCCTTGTAACCCGGCAACCAGCGCTATTTGCTTCCCTTCATGACGGATAAAGGAAAATGATAAACGTGCCAACGGCGTATCATTGAAGCACAGCGTTAATGTCAGTTCACCTTCCCTGTCATAGCCACAGGGACCGCAGTAGATATCTACCAGAGCACCGTTTTTTCCTTCCAGGTGAGCGAGTAAGATTTGTTCCTCGGACAGAAGGATCTTTTTAATTTTACTTTCCGGAAAGGACTGAACGAACTGGTAGTGTTCCAGAATAGCCCTTGCCCGGCAACGTATGCTAAGTCCGGTATACAAATAGGGCCGCTGGATTTTTGCCGGCAATAGTGGACGATGAATGATCAGCGTTCTGGGCTGAGACAGATGGCATAATTCATTGAAGTATTTAATTGTCGTTACGGGGTTAATAAGGCAACGTAATACAAATTTATAGCGAAACTTACGCTCTCCCCAGCGTTTATGGCGATAAGGCGTCTGCGCCATGACTTCTTTTAACATTAATAATGGATTATATCTTTCCATATCACTTTGCTGCATCGTCATACTACGTCCCTACTACTCGATAGACTTATAACCGAGACGGTAGCCTGATTGAGTTAAACGTAAAGGCAACGAAGAAGGCCTGTACAGACGACGTTGTTAAACAGTTTATCAATGGCAGCAATAAAACGCCTGAACACGCTTTTTAATAGATTTTCTGCTAATGAGTGGGATGAGTCCTGAACGTAGTATTAAAACGAATGCCGTATTTATTATTTTAAATAATGTTTATACTCTAAATAATTCGAGTTGCAGGAAGGCGGCAAGCGAGCGAATCCCCAGGAGCTTACTAAAGTAAGTGACTGGGGTGAGGGAACGCAGCCGCAGCACATGCAACTTGAAGTATGACGAGTATAAGCCAATATATTTATTTGGCTGGTATTGTGTAAGCCAGACAGCAAAGCGCCGTGATACGTGATTATGTAACCAGACGCAAAGGGGGTATTCACCTTATCTCTAAATGCAAATCTATATGATAAATTTTATCATGTACTGTGTTGCTCTCTCTGGGAGAAAATATATGCAGCGTTCACTCGATAGTCTGGCTGGTATGGCTACATCTGCTTTTGGCGCGGGGACTTCTGCTGCTATGCGGCAAGTCACCTCTCCCAAAACTATTCTGGAACATATCATTAACTTTTTTACCTGTGGTGGGGTACGTCGGAAAAATGAAGCACAATATCAGGAATTGATAGAGGTTATGGCTGATACATTGAAAAGTTCAATGCATGACAGAGGTGCTCCGTTGCCAGAAAACATCATACTGGAGGATGTGGATGGGTGTCGTGTCGAATTTAATCTTCCTGGTGAGAATAACGAAGCTGGACAAGTTATTGTACGGGTCAGTAAAGGCGACAATTTTGAGACGAGAGAAATTCCGTTTGCCTCTTTTGAAAAAATATGTCGAGTTTTACTATTCAGATGCGAATTTTCTCTCCCTCAGGATTCTGTAATGTTAACTGACCAGGGAGGCATGAATCTTAAAGGCGCTGTCCTTACCGGAGCAAATCTGACGGCAGAAAATTTATGTGGCGCAGACCTAAGCGACGCAGATTTAGGGGGGGCAGTACTGTTCATGGCGGATTGTGACGGTGCAAATCTTAAGGGGGCAAATCTATCGGGAGCATCATTAGGCGACAGTAATTTAATGAACGCCTGTCTGGAAGATAGTATTATGTGTGGCGCTACCCTCGATCGCGCTAATCTTACCGGCGCCAATTTACAACACGCAAGTCTGTTAGGCTGTAGCATGGTAGAATGTCTTTGTTCCGGTGCAAATATGGAGCATGCTAATATTTCAGGCGCAACCCTTATACGCGCCGATATGAGCGGTGCGACATTAAAGAGTGCTACTATAATGGCTGCTGATATGGAAGGCGCTATCTTAACCCGGGCAAACCTGCGAAAGGCGAGTTTCATTTCTACGAACCTGGACGGGGCTGATTTGGCTGAGGCTAATTTAAACAATACCTGTTTTAAAGATTGTACACTAACCCATTTGCGTACCGAAGACGCCAGAATGTCTACAAGCACACAAACACTCTTTAACGAATTTTATAGTGAAAATATTTAGCCCTTTTTGACGTGAATCTGAAATAAAAGCAATGTAAGAATGACAATCTGCTACTGAATAGTAGCCGAGAGTTAATTATTTACAGTATCTTTTATTATTACAGGAGTATGCGACGATCAAAATATCTGAATAACTATTTCTATTTTCTCAAGTAGAACTTCCAACTAAAGCGAATTGTTTGAAAAGGAAAACGTTATGCCTGGATGTATAAGTGCCTGTTCGTGCGTTGCCAGCCCGACGCCTCCCGATCCTAAGGCCCCCCCTAAGCCTAAGTGGATAGAGTTAAAAGGTTATTGTGTTACATGTACTAGTCAGGAGGATATTCGTCCACCTAAGGAGGGTGAACCAAAGCAAAAAATGACACCCAGTGAGTTAGTGCTGTTACGAGGTCTTTTAAAAGACTTGGGGGTAACACAACATCCCTGGCAAGACCCGACAGTAAAATCCACTAACTGTGGGTTGCCATATTTTCCAGTAGTTCCTGGAGAACGAGAAACCGATGTTTAATGGTTTTCAGTCTGCAAAGCGCCTGATAAATATTACCAGGCGCTTTGTATTTTGGCGCCAACATCACTTTCATTGTCATATATCGAATGACTACAATCGTATCCGATCCCGCCATTACCCTGACGGCAAACTGTAAGAACGGTTTGCCGTCGACAGGGAAGCGCCGGTGAACTCTGAACCGCACTATACCATCTTACCTGGGTGTTTCTTGTCATTAACGCTTTGAAAAATAGTTTTATTTCTCTACTCCTGTTTTGTAAAACCTCCGTTCAGTAGGCGCATTCTGCCACCCTTCCCGGATTTACTGGCAAAGCGGAGCCCGGACAGAGAGTCATATTGCAAAATCCCGTTTCCGTTTTTTTATTACCAGATTTTTGCGGTCGAAAGATTGCCTTTTCCTTGATTGAATGATAATTATTATCATTAGCATATGATAATAATTACTATATAGACGTAACCTGGCAAGGATGTGAGCTTGAGGGCAACAGCGCTACTTTAGACATTATTTAGGGAATGGGTATGAGAGTTAAGAAGTTCATCTGGTTAATAACCGTGGTTTCTACAGGGGTTAATAGTCCATTATCAGCAGCAGAATCTACTGACGACAACGGCGAAACGATGGTGGTTGAATCCACCGCCGAGCAAGTATTAAAGCAACAGCCGGGCGTTTCGATTATTACTCGTGACGATATTCAGAAGAATCCTCCCGTTAACGATCTTGCCGATATTATTCGTAAGATGCCTGGGGTTAATCTTACCGGCAATAGCGCCTCGGGGACGCGCGGAAATAACCGACAAATTGATATTCGTGGTATGGGGCCGGAAAATACCTTAGTGCTGATTGACGGCGTGCCGGTGACGTCGCGAAATTCGGTTCGCTATAGCTGGCGCGGAGAACGCGACACCCGTGGCGATACGAACTGGGTGCCGCCGGAGATGGTAGAACGTATTGAAGTGATCCGTGGGCCCGCCGCCGCGCGCTATGGCTCCGGTGCCGCAGGTGGGGTGGTGAATATCATCACCAAACGCCCCACTAATGACTGGCACGGTTCGCTGTCGCTCTATACCAACCAGCCGGAAAGCAGCAAAGAAGGTGACACCCGGCGGGGTAACTTTAGCCTTAGCGGCCCGTTGGCTGGAGATACGTTGACGATGCGCCTGTACGGTAATCTCAACAGAACCGATGCCGATAGCTGGGATATTAACTCCTCCGCCGGGACCAAAAATGCCGCCGGACGGGAGGGGGTCACCAATAAAGATATTAATAGCGTCTTCTCATGGAAAATGACCCCGCAGCAAATCCTTGATTTTGAAGCGGGATATAGTCGGCAGGGGAATATTTATGCTGGCGATACGCAAAACAGTACTTCAAACGCGGTTACCAAAAGTCTGGCGCAGTCCGGGCGGGAGACCAATCGCCTGTACCGGCAGAATTACGGTCTAACTCATAACGGCATCTGGGACTGGGGGCAAAGCCGCCTGGGGTTCTACTATGAAAAAACCGATAACACCCGCATGAATGAGGGGCTCTCCGGCGGCGGCGAGGGGCGTATTACCAACGACCAGACGTTCACCACTAACCGCCTGACCTCGTATCGCACCAGCGGCGAGGTGAATGTCCCGGTGATATGGCTATTTGAGCAAACGCTCACCGTCGGCGCGGAGTGGAACCGCGATGAGCTGAACGATCCTTCCTCTACCAGTCTGACGGTTAAGGATAGCAATATCGCCGGGATTTCCGGTTCGGCGGCTAACCGTAGCAGCAAAAATAAATCGGAAATCAGTGCGCTGTACGTTGAAGATAATATCGAACCCATGGCCGGTACCAATATTATTCCGGGTCTGCGTTTTGACTATTTGAGCGAATCCGGGAGTAATTTTAGTCCCAGTCTTAACCTTTCCCAGGAGTTAGGTGAATACGTCAAGGTGAAAGCCGGTATTGCCCGTGCCTTTAAGGCACCGAACTTGTATCAAACCAGTGAGGGGTATTTACTCTATTCGAAAGGCAACGGTTGTCCAAAAGATATTACGTCGGGCGGCTGTTACCTGGTCGGTAATAAGAACCTCGATCCTGAAATTAGCATCAATAAAGAGATCGGGCTGGAATTTACCGTAGACGATTACCACGCAAGCGTCACGTATTTCCGTAACGATTATCAGAATAAGATTGTCGCAGGTGATAAAATTATTGGCAGAAGCGCATCTGGCGCTTATGTATTGCAATGGCAGAACGGCGGTAAAGCGCTGATTGAAGGTATTGAAGCCAGCATGACTGTTCCGCTGATGCCGGACCGTCTGAACTGGAATACCAATGCGACTTATATGATTGCTTCTGAGCAAAAAGATACCGGCAATCCCTTATCGATAATCCCGAAATATACGGTGAATACCTTCCTCGACTGGACTATCACCAGCGCGCTCTCCGCTAACGTCAACTGGACGTTATACGGCAAGCAAAAACCGCGAACACATGCGGAGTCGCGTAGTGAAGAGACCAAAGGATTGTCCGGGAAAGCGCTGGGGGCTTACTCACTGGTCGGCGCTAACGTTAACTACGATATCAATAAGAACCTGCGTCTTAATGTCGGTATCAGCAATATCTTCGATAAACAGATCTATCGCTCCGCCGAAGGGGCAAATACCTATAACGAACCGGGGCGGGCTTATTATGCCGGTGTGACGGCCTCGTTTTGATGGATTATGCCCGCCGCTGGCGGGCATATTCTGGCGGCGGGTTAATGGCAGCGTGGTTTTTGGCTTGCCGGTTCGCGACTGATATCCAGCAATGCACTGCGAAAAGAGGCGTTAAACATGGGCCCGTGGCCCAGGCCCGGGTAATGCTGCAGGGCCGCGTTAACGCCGTTGTTCTCAAGCGTTCTCACGGTCTCCTGAACTTTTTGCAGGAGCTCGGCCATCTGGCGTTGCCTGCTATCCCCATTCGACGCTGAACCTTCCATTATAATGAGTTTTTTATGGTAGAACGGCGACGGCTTCACTGCCGTAAGGCGATTCAACAGGGCAAAGTTATCCCTGCTGAGTGACGGGCTGGCGCTGTAATAGATATGAAAGAAGGATGACGACAGCCAGGAGTCCAAAGCGAACAGGCCGCCATAAGAATGTCCCCATACCCCGCGCCGTTCGGGGTTGATGGTTATTCCTTGTTCCACCTGCGGCGCGATATGTCTCTCCAGTAGCTGGCGGAACGCTGGCCCGCCGCCGGTTTTACGATGAAAACGCGGGTTATTTTCACTGCCTTCGCGATCGATTCCCGGCGCCGGCGTATAGTCATAAGCTCTGCCGTTAAGATCAAACGGCAGGTTAGTCTGATAGCCAATCGCCACAATCACCGGCGGCGAGTGGTCTGCCAGCTGTTTGAGCAGCGTCTCCGGCAGTCTGTCCATCACTGCGTTGCCGTCCAGCATATATAAGACAGGATAACCCGACGGCGGGGCGGCTTTATTGGGGATAGCGGTCCATACCCGGTAATGTCTTGCGCCATCGGCAGATTGAAAGTCATTGACCCTAAAATGGTAATATCCCGAACCTTTATCAGCGATATTCGGTCCTAATGGCTGCATATCCGGCTGCGCATAACTCAGCGCGCTAAAACAAAAACTCACTAAAAATAGCGCCATGCGATAGCACTTGTTGTGGTACTGGCGACCATACATCGGATGTGATTCCTTTTTGGCAGGTGAAGTTTTATCGGGGCAGTAGACGTAATCCGTCAATCAGCGCGCCGCGCCACCAGGCATAATCGTGACCGCCGGTGTACACGCTGCAATGGCTTTCAACGCCGGCGGCGCGCAATTTTTCATGCAACTGTTTGACCTGCGGGACCGTCGAACCTTCTAACGATCCCACGCACAGATGCGTACGTACGGCTGGCGAGGGCGCGGATAACACATGTTCGCTGACCCATGAGCGCTCTTCTGCGCTGAAATGGGGCGGGCGATTGCGGTTGTCCGGCGTCCACCACACTGAGGGGGAGTGGCTCAGCACCAGGCCGAAGCTCTCTGGCGCGTGGCGGGCCGCCATCAGCGCGGTCACGCCGCCGAGGCTTTGCCCTGCCAGCACCGTTTGTGTACGGTCCGCCCACTGTCGTTCCGGGTATTTGGCGCGAAGGGTTGGCAGCAGGCGTTCGGCAATGTCGAGCACCAGCTCGCGGCGACCGCCGAGGATTGCGACGCGTTCACGCGCATTGATATTATCAACGCCGAGTACGGCCACCGGCGCGATGCGTCCGCTGCGGATGGCGGCGTCAATGGCGGCGCTTACCCCAAGATGGTCGAACCAGATCTCGCCATCCGTGAGTACCAGCAAGCCCAGCGGTTGTTCGACAGGAACGTCAGGAAGATACAGCCGCACACGGCGACATTGTCCGGCGAGCCGATGTTCTGAGGTGAAAAGCTGCCCGGCGTAAGCGCGACAGCCTGACCACTCCTCCTGTGCCGGGGCATGATCCAACGCCAGAACGGACTCCTGCGCATTGCCCCGAACATTTATTCCCGGCGTGCTGTTCAGCGGGTCCGCCTTCCCGACAAGGGGGGCGAAACGGCTTCCAAGCTGCAACACCGTCTCGTCCGGGGTTTCCGGTGGTATTTCGACCATCGTATAGGAACCGCAGTAGGACGCCGGTAAGCGAAGCGTCAGATGCCAGATATCCGTTGTGGGCAGTTGCGTCATCATACCTTTCGCCACGTTATCTTTATCGGTGACACGGTTCAGGCGAACATAAACCCCCCGCAGAGGAGAGGCGGCACGCCACAGGAAGGTGACTTCCCGTTCATCGTCTGCGCCGTTAATGGCTGTCACCAGCGGCAGCGCGAGCGAGTTTGCTTCTCGCCAGAAGTGAGAAGCGTCAACCTGGCTTCCGGCGGCGAGTTGACGGCGAAGGCGCGTAGCGGTCTGTATAGCGACAGGAGCGACGGGCGGGCTCAGTCTCATTCTTTGTATTCCATCTCATTTATATTTCGGTCAGTATCAATAGCTAAAGCGGCTGTTACAGGAACAGCCGCTTGCGGGCTTTCTTTTGCGTAAATCGTGGCGATAAAAACTATCCTACGACCTCTCCTTGCGTATCGCGTGTCTGGCCGACGCTGGCCCGCCACAGACGAGCATACAGGCCATGAGCCGCTATCAACTGCTCATGGCTGCCATATTCAGCGATACATCCTTTATCGATTACGACAATAACATCGCAGCGGCGAGCGGTGGTCAGCCGGTGCGCGACGATAAGCGCGATGCGTTTCTCGGTATGCGTCACTCTGGTAAGCGAGGTTATTAAGCGCTCCTCGGCGCTGCGGTCGATACGCGCTGTCGCCTCGTCGAGCAGCAGAATGTGCGCCTGCGCCAGTTGGGCGCGGGCGAGGGCAATCAACTGACGCTGGCCCGCGGACAGATCCGTGCCGCCGTTATTGACCGGAGTACGAAACCCCAGCGGCAGATGTTGCACAGTTTCAAAGAGTCCCGCCCGTCGCGCCGCGATTTCCACCTCCGTGTCGCTGCTGTTTGGCCGCGAATAGCGGATATTTTCGGCAATATCGCCGCTAAATAATGCGACATCCTGAGTGACCAGCCCCGTCTGGCGACGATAATCACTAAGCGACGCGGCATCAATTAGGCGCTCACCGACACGGATTTGCCCGCTGCCGGGAGAGTAGAGCCCGGCCAGCAGCTTGATCAGCGTCGATTTGCCGGCGCCGCTACGTCCGACTACCGCGACTACCGTTCCTGGCGGAATAGTGAGCGAGAGATTATCAAGCACAGGTTGCGTTTTTTCGGGATAGCGGAATGTCAATGCCTCCAGACGTAGCGCGCCGCCAGTGCCAGGCGTTATGGATGACGGTTCAATATTCTCCGTTTCCTCAGTCGCCAATAGCGCATTGATATGTTTGCCGCTGGCGGTCGACTGCTGCCAGGAATCAACAATGCCTGACAACTGCTGTACCGGGCCATAAAATTGTCCCAGTAGCAGGAAGAACGCCGCCAGTATCCCGGGCGTCATTTCGCCTCCGGCGACCCGGGTCGCCCCGATTAAAAGCACGGCGGCATAGGCGGCCTCGGTGCAGAAGGTCAGGAACGGAAAATAGACAGCAAGGTATTTTTGCGCCCGCACGCGGGTGGCGCGGAAGTTGTCTGATAACGCCCGTAGCCTGGCGGCTTCCTGCTTCTGTTGACCGTGTGACTGCACTACCCGCATACCGGAGACCTTTTCCTGAAGCGTACTGTTCACCTTACCAATTTCCAGCCGTGCCTGGGCGTAAGCAGGCGAGCTCAAACGGCGGTAAATCCACGTCGCCAGTATCACTACAGGTACGGCGCTTAATGCCGTTAACGCAAGAATGGGGTCAAGCCAGAACATTGCCGCGGCGATAGCGACCATCGTCACGATGCTGGTGGCCGCGCTGGCAAGACCGTTTTGCAGAAATCGGGCGAGTGAATCAACGTCGACGGTCATGCGAGTAAGACGCGAGTCGATGTGCTTCTCGTGCCAGGGAAGACTCAGGCGTAGCAGGTGGCTGAAGCTGCGTAAGCGTACCGTATGCTGTACCGACTCTGCCGCGCGGGCGGCGAAGATCGTTTGCAGCGCATAGCAGCACCAACCGATCGCTACCAGACACAGCGCGAGCAGAGCGCATATGCCAATAGTCGACATATCCCCTGCGGCAACGCCTGAGTCAATACCGCGCTGCAAAAGCACCAGCACGCCAACGCCTGCGGCGGAATCAAGCGCGATAAGCAGGGCGGCGATGACGAACATCCAGGCTACTGGCGTCAGCAGCGATGAGACTTGACGCCCGTGGCCTGCCAGCGCCATCTGTACGGCGCGTTCTGGAACGCGCGTCATCCGGTCGACAAAACCTTTTCCGGCGGTTGTCTGGCGCTCATGCGCGTCGTCGGATTTTACCGCCTGCGTTGTTGGCCATAGCGTACGTTGTTCTGCTGGGGCAAGGGCGAGAAAATCCCCCTCGCCGCTCATCAGCGAGCGAAACGTCGGACACCTTGCATCCAGCTCCGCCTGGGTACCGATATCCACGACGCGGCCTTTATCCAGCACGACGATCCGATCGGCTAACTGCAGTGTTGAATGGCGGCGTGCAATCACCAGCAGCATATGCTCATTATCGGCATAACGACCAAGAGCCGTGTTAATTTCCGCTTCAGTACCGGCATCGACCGCCGAGGTGGTGTCATCGAGAATCAGCAGTTCCGGCGCGGTAATCAGTGCCCGGGCTAGCGCAATACGCTGGCGTTGGCCGCCGGAGAGGTTGCTTCCGCGTTCGGCCAGTCGGGTGTTGAACCCCTGCGGTAGCGCATTGATGAACCCGCTGGCGCCTGCGGCATCGGCGGCGCGTCGAATGTCGTCCTGAGTCGCTTGCGGGTGCCCATAGGCGATGTTTTCCGCCACCGTACCGGCAAACAGAAACGCGTCTTCAAACACTACGCCAACGCGACGACGAAGCGCCGACAGTTTCAGGTCGCGAATATTCTGTTGACCCGTAGTGGTGTTGAGCCACACCCCGCCGGAGGTGGGATCGTAAAAGCGCGCCAGCAACATCAGCAACGTTGATTTCCCGGAGCCGGAGGCGCCAACCACTGCCACGGTTTCACCGGCGTGAATGGAAAACGAGATCTCATTGAGGATACGGTTACCGTTGTCGTAGTGGAAACTCATCTTCTCCACGTCCAGCCCGATAATCTGACCCTCAACCGACTCAGTACCGTCTTCCATGCGAGAACGCGTGTCGATAAGCGCGAAGACGCGCTCTACCGACGCCTGTGTGCGCTGTGCGATAACCAAAAACGATGCCAGTACGCGGGTAGGGCCGGTCAGCATAGCGAGAAAACTCGCGAACGCAACGAAGGTTCCCAGATCGATGCGCCCATTCATTACCGACCAGCCGCCATAGCACAGCAGGACGATTTGCCCTATCACTGGTAGCGCCAGCATGGTTGCGCCCGGCATCGCCTGCGAGATAGCGGCGCCGATGCGTACCCGCACCATCTGCCGCGACTGACCATCGAGCCAACGCGTTTCGCGTAACTCCGCCACGCAGGACTTCACCACTGAGATCTGTTCCAATACTTCGCGCATATGTTCCGTCATGTGCGCCAGCCGGTCTGAGGCAAGCCCCGTTTGCGCGAAAACACGGCGACGGGCGCGCAGGGCGGTAATAGCAAGGGCGGCCAGTACGCAAATCACGATAAGCGTCATGGATGGCGACATCCATAGCATCACCGCGATACCGGCCACATAGTAAGTGAGCACCGCCAGCGGCACCGGACACATCTGTAGCAAGGTGTGTACCTGTTGAAGATCGCTGTTGGTACGCGAAATGACCTGCCCGGTACGCAAGGCGTCCTGGCCTGCGCCGTCCAGTTTTTGAATACTGTCGAACGCACGGCTACGTAACGTATGCTGAACCCACAACGAGAGTTCTCCGGCATAGCCGCGGCGCACGTAATTCCCGATAAAATCAAAAAGGGCAATTAACAGCAGGCCGCAGGCAAGTAACGGCAGGTGGGTCGTATCGCCTGCTATCGCGTCATTGACGGCCTGACGCGTTATTAGCGGCGTCAGCGCAGCCAGTAAAATGGTCGATACTGATGCTACGATGACAATGATGCTCAGTGTTTTACGTTCCCAACACACGCGGGCAAGGCGAACTATCCAGGCACGAGCGGGCATGGGGGAATGAGTCGCGGGCATTAAGCCTCCTTATCGGTGAAAGATGAGATATGGCGACACACGCTGGGTTCAGCCGCCATATTGTCATTGCGCTGCCGCGGTTAGCCGTGTTGCAGCATGGCGATCAGTTTTTTTGCCACCTCGGTCGGGCAAGGCTGGGCCGCCATTTCCGCCGCGACCTCCTGCGACGCCTCGCGAAGCGCGTGATTATCGAGGAAGGTATTGATCATGCTGCTCGTAAGTCCGCTTTTACCGGGAATAATTCCGCATCCGCGCTCGACCACGGCGCGGGCATTGACGGGTCTGTCGGCACCCTGGCCAAAGACTATCTGCGGAATGCCGGCATGCAGCGCCGTCAGGGTGTTGCCTGCGCCGCCATGGTGGATAAAACCGTCGGCGCCGTTAAGGAAAACGCCCATCGGAAGCCAGTCGACCAGACGGACATTCGGCGGCAGTGAACGTAAATCCGAGCGGGCGTTTGCCGGAAGATGCAGGATGATTTCGGCATCTACTTCGCCGGCAGAATCCATTACCCAGGAAATCAGATCCAGGCCATCCACCATCGGTTTGACGGTGCCGAGGCTGACCAGAAGACGCTTGCGATCAGGTGTACGTTCCCACCATTCTTCCCAGACGGCGCCGCCGTTATACGGGACGTATTGCATGGAGATAACCGGCTCTCCGTCATTTTGCAGTATGCTCATGCTGGGCGGTGTGACGTCTATCCACGCCAGATCTCTTGGTGGCGCGCTGACCCCATGGCGGCGGTAGGCGTTAGAAAGTGATTTCGTCACGCCTTTGATGTGCCAGGGCGTATGACCGAAGCCGACGGTTTGCATCACTATCGGAATGTCATACTTAGCGGCAATCAGTGGTCCAACGACCCCAAGGGGAGGGTAGACGATGAGATCTGGTCGCCACTGCCCGGCGAACGCGACCAGCGGGTCAGTCATCTCTTCGCTGAAGAATGAGAAGTTCCCCATTTTTGTTCCAATGTTATTTTCTTTTCGTAATGCCTCCTGACGGCGATAACCCGCTTCCGAATCGAAACCAGGCGCAGCGTCAAATACCACCAACCCAGCTTCGGCTGCTTTCTGTGCAAATTGTCCACCGCTTGCAATCAGCACTTCATGGCCATTAACACGAAAAGCTTGCGCCAGGGACAGCACAGGGTATAGCAGTCCATACAGTGGTGGACCGACAAACAGAATACGCATGAGAAATCCTCTCTCTCCACGTCATAAATCGAACAAGTCGTTAATGAGAATGATAATAATTACCAATATCATTTGAAAAATGCAATAACAAATACGACCCTTGATCATGTGATGATTTTTTTCATAAAAATCGGGGAAGAGGAGAGCGTTAAGCGGTGAAGTTTGGTTTCAGACTTATTTACGTGCGTATGGTCGCGAAGGCAAAGCGCCAGGATTGGGGAACTGGATTCGCATACCAGACGCCCGTGGATTATTAATGATAACTTCGTAAATAACCTTTCAGACAATGAGGTAAACGTACCGACAGCAAGGTAATGGGAAACGTAGGTAGTAGTATTGATAACGCGTTGCGGGGCAATTTACTGGTGTCCGGCGGCAGATCGTGTTCTGTGTGGACTTTCCGTGCAGTGATGTGACGTACGCCTCTTCCTAAAGTAGTCAGTGCCATACTTTTAATGACTGCATTAATCCTGGCGTTAAATCCTTTAATTTGGTGGACGTAAAGTGGACATAGACAACAAAAAGGGGCTACGTATTCACGTTGCCCCTTGTTTTATTTGCTGGCGTCCTTGTAATTGGTGGGGGAGGTGGTTGAGTTTGTTGGGGATTTTTATTTTTGCGCGAAGGCGCAAAAGAGTGGCGATGGTGTTGATATGGAAGGGGGGGATCTTATTGATTCTTAAGTTGATTGTTGTAGGAAGAATTTTGCGTGTTAGTCGAGGCTTGTGGGTGGACGTCATAGGTTTGTTGCTTCTAGCTGATCTGATAGCCTTTCGTTCAGACCTCTATCTACTTGGAGTAGACGTTTAATATTCTGATGGGGATTTCAGGAGCTGTCAGGCTATAAGCTAGGGGCACCTCACAACCATAATCACCTTGAGGGACTACAGTAAGTGAGAAAATAAGTATTCATTTTAAGTTAGGTTACAATCAGCAAAAGGCAAGAATGCTAAGATGATGAACAAAATGAATAATTACTCCCCAAATTGGTATCTTTTGCATAAGTTATTGGTTGATGAAACACCTGTGTTCACTCGGGATAGACTCTGGACTTACAAAGAGCATCAGCATGCCAGAGCGCTCGCGATCTATCTTGCGCACGCCACTTTGGCAACCCCTGTACTTAACAAAACAACTATAGCTGAACTATTATCTGGATCGAGAGGCTGGCCATGTAAAGATGGTAAGCACCATTTTATACAAACTAACTGTTCGCTTGATTTCCTCGAGGATGCGGGATTTTTGTCATTTTACGCTGACTGGTGTAGCGTACATTGTCAACATCCTTGGCAAACAGAAGTGCTCGATGACAGTATTATCGATATTTTGAACACAGCGGAACAGCTTAAACAGATACGGCTTGGCTTGAATGATTTTATTGAACCACACTTTTGCATAAATGTTAACGAACTTACAGCACTATTAAGTGAAGAATTTGGCAACGTTTCTCTGGAAACATTATTACCACTATGTACGCGGATAAACGACGCTGTCAGTGTTGCACCTGAGACCTCAAAATTTACTCCTCTTCATAGTACATATCTCTGGCAAACTCTACTTGAGAAGTATCCTGCGGAGGAGGCGTTTAGACGCTGGATGCTCTGTATACAAGTACAGGGAAGAGCCATTGTTCCTGTACTATTTAGCCTTCTGGAAAAGAAGCAAGAGGAAAATTTTCTTGAAGAAATTGAAAGGTTCTTATCATCAGAACTCTCGTCGTCATATTCATTGAAAACCATATTCAAACAAGTTACAAATTCTCGATATTTCCGGCAACTTGTTGAGCCTCGAACTATACAATTTAATGTATCCATTAATAAGGATATGCCTGAAATTGGAATGAAGTCAGAAATATCAGCTACTGGAAATATAACGGCTCAGGATTTAGATGCGCTATATATGTATCCTGCAGGAGATGACCCCGATGAAATGGAGGCTTTTGAAAAATGGGAACAACGCGGGTATGAAATTGGATTGTCGATGCCCTTAACATGGTTGATCCAAGAGTGTTTGATTCATTCAATCTACATTGACAGACAATGCCTCAGAGGTTCGTCTTTTTTATTAAATCTGCTTGTAATGGCTAAAATCAATCCGGTTTTAAGGCACATCCTATTTAATATCCTACCACAACGATTTACCTGGACGTATATGCTATTTCTGTTGTCCCGCGTCGATACTTGTGATACAGCCTTAGTTCATTTGACCAGTAGGGAAACGCTTCATACGCTCTTGAGCAGTTATTCTGGGGCTGCGGGTATTGAGAAAACCTACAGGGAAGCGCTTTTAAAAGAGTATTTACGAACAATTGAGAGTTGTGATGCCAATGGACAACGTTTACTGAAGATTGCATATCATATCGCTGATTTATGTAGTTTCTATAATGATAATTATATTGATTCGCCAGAATACAGAATGTTAACTTGTCTACTACAACGTCTTGACGATGCGAGTGTGCTGCAATTGGTCAGTTCTTTCATTAAGCAATTAGAAGAGCAACTACCTCGACGAGTTTTGAGGCTTAGAGAAAGAAGCATTTATTATATTGGGTTTTGGCTCGCTGAGCGTATTGAAAAAGTGGAGGGAAACCATAACAAACAGATTCAGCATGAATTGTGTACCTGTTTGTATACCTTCTATCAAACAGCCTTTGAAGAATGTTTTAGTGGAAAGCGCCGAGATCTTGAACCTGGTGCTTTTTTTGCCTCCTTACCATGGGCAAGTCTGATTGCAGTAAAAGGAGCTAGTCCTTTGCTTTCTATGTCAGTGAGGATATTAGATTGGAGAGATTCACTGACATATAAAAATGAAAACTGGTCGGCAGTTGCTTCTGCTATAAGACATTACATGCAGACTTTGATGTGTGTTGTTAAGTGCAAAATTGATGTCATTGAGCAGAAAAGGGTTTGGCGAAAAGTAACAGAAATAGTGTGTTCGTATGGGTTTGGAAAACAGGAAGGTAGGGTATATATATTTGATAGATATATTACTGATAATGCTAGGGATTTATGGGTAGCCTTTAGTGTTTTTTTGAATAGTATCCCCGATGATCTCTATGTTGATTTCATTGAACAGTGTAAAGAGAGAATTCCAGTTAGCTCTTTGTACATCATGCTTGACCATTGTCATATCTTGGCTAGAGAGCAGGTTTTGCAAGATATTATTTTATCTCGTCGAGACCTGGATAAAGAAAATTTAGGTCTCAATGATCTTGAATTAGCATTCATATCGGCATGTGACAATAATCATTTAAAATTAGCTTGGGGGGTCTTGCAGGCAGCAAAGCCTATTCTTAGTCGACTGAAAGGTATGAAAAATCTTGATTTGCTAGAGCGTATTTGTCGATGGGAAGGATATGCTTATAAGTATGAACATTTAAGATTGTTTATGGAATTAAAAGATAACCCTGATGAATATATTAGAGCCTCGAAGTTAATAACTTTCAAGAAACCCAATATAGATTTATCTGAGAATAACATCCACTTTAAGAATTTGTGTTATGAATGTGACCAGTTTAGTCGTTACATTTGTGCAATAGCCTTGTATAAAAGCGATCCGGAGAAAAGTGTAAGTATAATGGAGTCCCTTTGTAGGACTAGTAAGAGTCTTCACCATTCCTTTGCCCTTTTTGTGGCAAGAGTTGAATATGGCGAGAAAGTGGGGGATCTTTCAATTCTATCTCTCGCTCTTGATAAATTTCTCATATCTATTAAAGAGACGAAACCAGAAGATATTGGAACTCAGTGGGCAAGCCAAATACTGGATGTTATGCGGAAACTGAAATTTCAACATCAGGCTGATATTTTCTGGCGAAAATTAACACCTGAGCAGCGTAACACTAAAGAAATAATGCTGCCATATTGCCTGGCTCTTCTAGAACGAAACGAAGTCTGGGCAGCGCAGCAGATCATTGATAATTATCGAAAATTAAATGCTGAAATCGGCGACGATACCAGTCTAATGCCACTTCTTGAGAAGTTAAATAAGTCTCTTCCTGAAGAACCTGTTGTTACTGGTATTTTCAGGGCTATGGTTGAGTCACAGAAGAATAGTACATTTCAACTTGCCCAACAATACGGTTTGATCGTTAGCCGTAAATTTAACGAATATGTCGAAATTATTGGGAATGGTCAAACCACTGAGATTTTCTTGAAAGATGTGGTTATCAGCATTGGTCGTGAACTTTTGATGCGCAAAAAAAATCTTCAGCTTCAAGCTAGTGGGAGAGCAAAAGGTACAATAACCAACCAGATTACTAATGAGGATCTGATTAATGATTGGTTTACGTCGTTGTTTGATATGCGTATGTCTGAAGCCAGGATTGGTTTTGGTGACCAGAAAAGGATGGGGCGCTCAGCATCGGGTCAAAGTATCGGAGAAATAGATGGTGTTATTAAGCACAGTGATAATACTAGAATTGCTATTTTTGAGGCTTTTCGCCTTTTCTCACTTGAAAAAAGGACTATTAGTGGGCATTTGGATAAGATTTCATCTTATGATAATGAGGGGCTAAGTCCGGTATTTATTATAGTTTACTGTGATATCGACGATTTTACGCAACTGACAAAAGATTATAAAAAATATGTTTCAGATATTAGTTATGCTGGTTTTACTGATAAAAAGAAACGTGTTGAAACGGTAGAGATAACTGACCAATTATGGCTTGGCAAGGAAGTTCGATACCGTGTGAAAGATATAGTTTTCTATCATCTCCTTCTGAATATGAGATAAAATTTAGCACCAGTGGGGGTAAGGCTTGGACTTACCACGAAGTTTGGATTTTCAGGTTTATATGCATGGATATTACCCTTATTCCTTACGGGCTAATTCTTCTTAGGGTTGAGAGAAAATGGACGAGGCATTAGTAACCTGTACTCCTTTGGTAAACACATGCAGGTGTAAGTGAGCTCCTCCCTGACCTTAGAGCAGGCGTTTGAAGCCTGTCAGATGAACAAAACGGCGTGGCTGGATCGTAAAGCTGAACTGACCGCCGCAGAGCAGGAATATCAGGAATTATTGCTGGATGACACGCATCAGGTTCCCGCAGATTACAGACATTGCGTGACCTGATTGACGTAAAAAAATGGGAGGTGAATCAGGCCGCCGGTCGCTACATCTTCTCGCATGAGGAGGTGCAACGTATCAACATCCTTAACCGGCTCCATGACTTTATGCAGCAGCACGGCGCGGAGCTGGCACCTGCACCTGCATTAAAAACGACTTCTTTAGCGGGCTGGCGTGGCGGGGAGAACATTGCGCGCTGGAAATATTATTAATTATTTTAAAAATGGAGGGGACTCCCCTCCAGATGTATAGTGATTATTTTAAAGTGAAGCTAGAATCGCTGGGGTCAACGCAGCGCCTTTGGCAACCTGATCATCCCCTCCTAGCTTATGGTAATGAGCTAATACAATATCAAGACTTTCATTAAATATAGCATTGTCGATGTTTATTTGATTTATTGTTGATAGTTCCTGTAAGATATTATCTTTGGTTCCTAAGTATTTTATGGCTGCAACCATCGCAACATAATATTTAATATTTGTTGTGGTTTTTGGATCTGGGGTGTATTTTTCTGTTTCTACTTTCAAAAAAGCTTCAGTAGCCTTTATAATTAGTATTACTTTTAAGTAGGTATCAATGGTGATATCTAGACTGAATATTTTTTTATATTCAGCATCAGAGTTGATAAGTGTTGATGGACGTGCCCTTGCACTATCAGGTCTGAACAATAATATTGTCATCATTGCTTGTGCAAGATACGCGATGCTTATGATTTTTGATACTGGTTTTCCAAGGTTTTTGTAGAAATTTTTCTTTCTATCATAATAGAAATCATTGGCTTTCAAATAATCTTCAATGTTTCTATGAATTTCATCAGAACTGCGAAGGGATGCAGGTAAAATAGCTGTTTGGCTGTTGGTGGCACGGATTATTCTGTCACGTGCATCTTCATTTTCTTCACAGATTATTCTAATGAGAATAGACCTTTTATCATTTTGAGAATTCTCGGAATTGGAAAAGTGTCGGTATATTTCATGTGAGGTTTGGAGCCCGTTAACAATTTGTGGGTCTTCTATGGTTAATTGTTTTCCTGCGCTGACTGCTTTCGGTGTAATTATTGTAACGCCATTGTTCAAATACCAGAAGTCATCAGAGTTCATATTTTGAAGCGTCAGTCGAATTCCTGTGTTAACAGTTACACTTCCTTGGTAGTCTCGAACGTTTGATTCGAAAATACTTCGAGCTAATGCGCCATTATCGCTGATGAATTCATAATATTTTGTAAGTGAAGCAAGGCAAATGTAGCTACCTGCAGATGTGCTTATTGGCTGTTCTGATACCTCTAATATGCGTGAACTCGCTGGTATGTTTCTGCTCATTTCTAATAGAGTGGTAGCTCCGATGAAAGAGAAGTCGCAGACTGAACCACTAAATAATCCATGTATATCGTCACGTAACTTACTTGCTTTATCAATTACATTTTGATGAATGTCATTTTCAACACCCTGGGTTGCATAAAAGAATTTTATTAAAATCGTCGGGAATGTTTTTGCAAGTTTTGAATAAGCATTTCTGAACAGGCTAACTTTCTCGAGTAATAATGAGTTATATCGTTTTTTAAATTTATCGAGATCGTTACCTAAGTCAAATAAATCCTGAATGGTTTCTCGGAATTTAATTATTGCATCCTCTTTAAATGTTGAGGATGTTTTAGACTGAATTACTACCAATTCAATTTGGTTTTTTCTTGCTTGAGTATTAAGTTGAGTATCTTCTTTTTGTAGTTCACCATTAATAAAAGTAAATATAGAGTCAATGCCGCCATCACCACCATTTCCAACAATGCCATATTCAATGTCATCATAGGTAACATCGTAATCTTTGAGGATTTCTGACGCTGAGTATATTTCAAAGAACTCAGAATCTTTAATATCGACATCGAGTTAATTCTTTTTATCTTTAAGAATTTGTTCAAGTATTATTTGGTCATTTGTCTTTTTTGACATGTTAGACTCCCTTATCTTATTTGTTTGAACCATTAACATAGCATCCCCACCATGACATTATTTCAACACGTTGAGTAATATATGTTGACCGATTATAAGCTTTTCTTACTTCATTTCTATCTGTATGTGCTAAAGCAGATTCAATAACATCAGGGTTTAATCCTGCTTCATTCATAGCTGTACTGGCTATAGAACGCAATCCATGCGCTACTAGCTTACCTCCATATCCGATGCGCTTTATAGCCGCATTAGCCGTTTGACTATTCATTGGCTGCTTTGGATCATTTCTGCTGGGAAAAACATGTTCACGGTGAGCACTGATTGGCTTCATCACTTCCAGAATCTCTAATGCCTGAGAAGATAGAGGTACAATGTGCTCCCTCTTCGCCTTCATCCGTTCGGCTGGAATAGTCCAAAGCTTTGCATCGAGATCGATTTCTGCCCAACGAGCACCGGAGGCCTCAGAAGGGCGCACAAGCGTCAGGAGTTGCCATTCAATTAAACAGCGAGTCGAAACAGAGAGATTTGACATCACCAAAGAACGCATCAGCTTCGGCAATTCTTCCGGACGCAGTGTCGGCATGTTTTGTTTTTTGGGCCTCTCAAAGGCCATCCCAACACCTGATGCTGGATTCGCATCTATCAGACCAGTGTTGACAGCATAAATCATTATCTCGTTAATGCGCTGCACCAGTCGACGTACAGTCTCAAGCGCCCCACGAGCTTTGATTGGCTCAAGAGCTTCAACCAGTTTCCGGGCTTTGATTTGCTGAACAGGGATCTCACCGATGGCAGGGAATACACCTTTCTCCAGTGAACGCCAAATGTCTTTTGCGTAATCAGGGGTGACGCTTTTGCTTTTGAGCTTGAACCAGTTAGCAGCGACCGTCGAAAAAATACTGTCCAGAGCGATTTGCTGCTGTTCCTCTGCAACTTCAGCTTGAATTTGCGGGTCGATTCCGTTGGCTAATAAGGCAAGGTAATCCGCTCTTAGTCCGCGAGCATCAGCAAGCGAAAGGGCGGAGAAAGCACCTAGCCCCATCATTGTCCGCTGTTTTGTCGCCGGACGTTGATAACGGAAGCGCCAGAGCTTTTTCCCGCTGGTTTTCACTATCAGGAAAAGGCCATCGCCATCATGCAGCGTTAGATCCTTCTCTAACGCTTTAGCGCGCAGAACTTCGGTGTTGGTCAGGGAGCGCGTTGTCCGTGCCACTGTGGCCGCTCCTTCATGAATTGGTATACGCTTTTAGGTATACATCCTACCGTATACCTAAACGTATACCAACAATCACCGGATTTAGCCGGATGTTCTCGGACAAGGACAGACACAAAAAAGCCCGCAGGGCTTGTGCCATGCGGGCTTTCAGGACTTCATCGGATGACTCTGGTAATCACCGATGGAGAATTTTGGTGGAGCTGGCGGGAGTTGAACCCGCGTCCGAAATTCCTACATACCATTTTTATACTAACGAAATCATATTTTCTCATTTTAAATCATGATGTTAATGTTAATCTGTGTTTGCTTGTTTTACTTGTTTTTAGTGCTCTGCCGCCAAAGTGCCGCCATTTATTAGCGATGCCAGTTGAGGTTATGAAGTGGATTTTTGGTAACGGCATCTTCCAGATGATCCGGTGCAAAATGGGCATAAATCATGGTCATTTTAATATCAGCGTGTCCTAAAATATCCCTCAATACCAAAATGTTTCCGCCGTTCATCATAAAGTGGCTGGCGAAAGTGTGGCGCAGAACGTGGGTACATTGACCTTCAGGTAGTTCAATTCCAGCTCGTTTTACCGCACGCTCAAAAGCCTTTCGGCATGGTGTGAATAACTTTCCTCTGTTTTTGGGTAATTCTTCATACAGTTCCTGAGAAATAGGAACAGTTCGGTTTTTCTTTCCTTTTGTTTTGGTATAGGTAATTCGATACTTTGATATCTGGTTACCTTGCAGGTTTTCGGCTTCGCTCCATCTTGCCCCGGTAGCCAGGCAAATCTTGGCAATCATTAGCAGACTGGGACTTTGAGATTCAGCACATGCGTCAAGCAGGCGTTTGATTTCATCAGCAGCAAGGAACGCCAGTTCACCTTCTGCAATTTTGAAAGTTGGCAGACCGGCGAGGGGGTTGGGTGCAGACCAATGTCCCAGCTTTTTCAGTGTGCCAAAAACTGAGGATAGGTTACGCTGTTCAAGGTTCACCGTTCTGGGCTTAACCGGTGACATGAGCACGCCATCTTCGTTTTTGACCTCACCTTTTAATCTGGCTTCCCGGTACTTTGTGAAATCACCTGCTGTCAATTCAGAAGCGATGGGATCGCCAAGTCCATTACAAATGATTTTTAACTTAGCCATTAATCGCTTAGGGTCAGCGAGTGTCTGACCGTACAGGGAATACCATTGCTCAATCACTTCTGACAGTTGTCGCCGATCTTCCTTTTCTCCCAGCCAAGGTTTCTTGTTTACCTCATCCATGGTGAAATTCTCAAACGCAATGGCTTCGCCTTTCGTCGCAAATTGTTTGCGTACGCGTTTGCCATCTCTTCCGTTTGGGTAGCATTCACATAACCACTTTCCGTTCGGCTGTTTTCTGATGGTCATATCAAAGGCTCTTAATAATTTTCAGTGCGCGACCTATTACCTCAATGTCATCCAGTTCGCACTCAAACGATGAATCATCCTGATGCACTACTAATCTGTTTCCCGGGAGTCGTGTCAATTTTACAATGCTTTTTATCCCGTCGATGTCCACTAACCACGTACCATTTACTGGTGGTGTTTGGTTGCGATCTATTAAATAAGAATCACCAGAAGTACTCACCAGCAGCAGGTTGCTTGAGTCTGAGGGGAGTATGCTGCTATCAATGATTGCTTTTCCAGCATCGACCAATAAACCACCGTTGAGAGTTGCCTTGTCAATTTCAGGAGATACAAGCTCAGAAAGAGGTTTAACCCTGCTGGAGTTCACAGAATTGATATTTTTTTTAGGGTCAATGTTTGAACCTGGCTCGCCTTGTCCGGTGGTTAGCCACAGTAAAGAAACTCCTGTTTCCAAGGCGCACTGAATCACCCACTCTGCGGGAAAGCTATCTCTTAAGTATCTGTTTGCCATAGTGCTTTTTGATGCGCCTAAGTGATCGCAAAGTTGCTGTCTGGACTTGAAATCATAGGCTGCCATTAGTCTATGGATAGCCTCTCTTCCCCCTGTATTCTCGCCAGCTTTTACCTGTATCATTTCTTAATCCTATTGACGTATCAAATATTGGATCGTAGTATCTCGATGTATCAAATATTGAATCTAGTAAAACAAGATAAAACGACATAAACCAAACCTTAATCGAGAGATACTGCACTATGAGCAACGACATTTCAATTCGTGTACCAAAAGTGATGGCGACACCTGCAGAGTTCGCGGAATGGGAAGGCCGCTCTCGCGGTTCGGTATATCAAATGATTCATAATGGTAAGCTCGCTAAATTCTTGGAAAAAAAGGAAAAACCGAAAGACAGAGTATGTATACGTTACCTTGAGTACAAAAAGGAACAAGTCAGGAAAAACATGGGCCAATCCAATTTCAATTTTAATGTCATCGTTGGTGGCTAAGTTCAATTATGAGAACTTTCTAAGGGGGCAGCATGTTTGATTACAAGATTTCCAAACATCCGCATTTTGATGAAGCCTGTAGAGCTTTTGCACTACGCCACAATATGGCGAAGCTGGCAGAACGTGCAGGAATGAATGTTCAGACACTGCGAAACAAACTCAACCCAGATCAACCGCATCAGCTCACAGCGCCAGAAATCTGGTTGCTCACCGATCTGACTGAAGATTCAACGCTGGTAGATGGCTTTCTGGCACAGATTCACTGCCTGCCATGCGTACCAATTAATGAGGTGGCAAAAGAGAAACTGCCACATTACGTCATGAGTGCAACCGCAGAGATCGGGCGTGTTGCTGCAGGTGCGGTATCTGGCGATGTAAAAACCAGTGCAGGTCGTCGTGATGCTATCAGCAGCATTAACTCTGTAACACGACTGATGGCGCTGGCGGCTGTTTCATTGCAGGCCCGTTTACAGGCTAATCCTGCGATGGCGAGTGCAGTTGATACCGTGACTGGCCTCGGTGCTTCATTCGGTTTGCTGTGAGGTGCTTATGCTGACGAAAGAACCATCATTTGCATCGCTGCTGGTAAAACAAAGCCCGGCAATGCACTACGGTCACGGCTGGATCATGGGTGAGGATGGTAAACGCTGGCATCCGTGCCGTTCACAAGATGAATTGCTGTCTGAATTGACCACGGGGAAACGGAGAAAGTCAAAATGTATGCAGCGGAAAGTGAAGTGGTTTATCAGTTTCGTTACAGAGGGGAGAGTTATTCAGTACCTGAAGATGATTTGCTCTGTTGTTATCCGTCGTTGTCGGGCGATGGCAGTTACTTTTTCACGCTAAAGGATGGGACGTTTTTACGGGGAGAGCAGGTTAAAGAGATGATACGAAAAAATATATCTCCTCTTGAGCGTTACCGTAAGAACAAAGAGCGATAGTTGCGTTTTGGGGATATGAATTATGGCAATTAATGGCGCTGCGGCGACTGTTCCATTAAGCCCAGGTGAACGCCTGAATGGACTTAATTATATTGCGGAGTTAAGGGCGAAAGTATTTGGCCTGAATATTGAGTCAGAGCTTGAGCGGTTTATTAAAGATATACGTGATCCACGGGATGTTAATTATGAACGAAATAAACGGGCACTGGCTGCTATATTCTTTATAGCAAAAATTCCAGCTGAACGTCATAGCATCAGCATTAATGAACTGACCACTGACGAAAAGCGGGAGTTGATTAAAGTAATGAATCATCTTCGTGCAGTGGTGAGCTTATTTCCCAGACGGCTAGCCATGCCGAATTAACCAATTAATGAAATTCATGGCGTAAACCCGCCGGGCATTCCTTTATCTAAATTCAGGAGAATTGATTATGCGTAATATTGAAACCCTCTCGACTAAAACCGGACCGGATGACGCAGGACTTAATATTTTACTGACAGAGGCTCGTCTGGAAGAACGTCGGGCAAGGGCTGAGGCAATGGCTGCCCGCCTTGATAGCCTTGCGTGTCATATTACATCCCGCCAGCTAAACCACGTCGAAGCAGCAGAACTGCTGCGTGTGACCGCTGAAGCAATCCAGAACGAAGCGCAGGAGGTCCACTAATGGCTGATGCAATGGATCTCGTACAGCAGCGCGTAGAAGAAGAACGCCAGCGCCATATCCGTGCTGACCGTACCAAAACGCCGGGCGTGTCCCGCGTACTTTGCATTGAATGTGAAGCGCCAATTCCGCCAGCACGACGCCGCGCCATTCCGGGTGTGCAGCTTTGCATTACCTGTCAGGAAATCGCAGAGCTTAAAGGCAAGCACTACAACGGAGGTGCTGTATGACAAGGGCAGTGCGTATCCATCAATTAAAAATTGCACCTAAGTATTTCAACGCTGTGGTTGCAGGTCAAAAGACGGCTGAACTTCGTAAAGACGATCGTGGCTATAAAGTTGGTGATGTTCTTTCTCTTTGCGAATGGAAGCATGGCGTATTTACGGGTAGGGAATGGGCCGCTGTTATCTCTCATGTGCTTCCGGTTAATGACGTCATGGCAGTTTCAGAACAATGGGTGATGCTATCAATTCGCCCATTAACCCCATTAGAAGCTTTAGGATATGTTATTGCAGGAGGTGCTGTATGAGCACCATCCTGAAATGGGCGGGAAATAAAACTGCCATAATGTCCGAACTGAAAAAACATCTTCCTGCTGGCCCGCGACTGGTTGAACCTTTCGCGGGTTCCTGTGCTGTGATGATGGAGACGGATTATCCCAGCTATCTGGTTGCGGATATTAATCCTGATTTAATCAACCTCTATAAAAAGGTTGCCGCTGATTGTGAATCGTTTATATCTCGCGCCAGAGTTTTATTTGAGATCGCAAACAGGGAGGTGGCTTATTACAACATAAGGCAGGAGTTTAATTACTCAACTGAAATTACTGATTTCATGAAAGCGGTATATTTCCTGTATCTCAATCGTCACGGTTACCGTGGTTTATGTCGCTATAACAAGAGCGGGCATTTCAACATTCCCTACGGTAATTATAAAAATCCGTATTTCCCTGAAAAAGAAATTCGCGCATTTGCAGAAAAAGCCCAGCGGGCAACGTTTATCTGCGCCAGCTTTGATGAAACGCTGGCGATGTTGAAGGCGGGGGATGTGGTGTATTGCGATCCGCCGTATGACGGTACGTTTTCCGGCTATCACACTGACGGCTTCACTGAAGATGACCAGTATCACCTGGCATCTGTTCTTGAACATCGGTCATCAGAAGGACATCCGGTCATTGTTTCTAACAGTGACACATCCCTGATCCGTTCGCTGTATCGCAATTTTACTCACCACTACATCAAGGCAAAACGCAGCATCGGTGTGGCAGCTGGCGAGGGTAAATCAGCAACAGAAATCATTGCTGTTTCCGGGCCGCGCTGCTGGGTGGGATTTGATTATTCGCGTGGCGTGGATAGTTCTGCCGTGTACGGAGTACGTGCATGAGTCATGCCGATATGAACAACTGCTGCGGCTTTAACGAAGCTGCCGCATCGTTCTCATGGAACAGCCCGAAAAAGGCCATTAACCCTTATCTGGACCCGGCGGAAGTTGCGCCGGTTTCTACGCTTTCAAACCTGATCACTCTGTACGCTGCCGATAACGAGCAGGAACAGCTGCGCCGTGAGGCGCTGAGTGATCAGGTCTGGGAGCGTTATTTCTTTAATGAATCCCGTGATCCTGTCCAGCGCGAAATGGAACAGGATAAGCTCATTAGTCGGGCAAAGCTGGCGCATGAGCAGCAGCGTTTTAATCCGGATATGGTCATTCTGGCGGACGTCAACGCCCAGCCTTCCCATATCAGCAAGCCGCTGATGCAACGTATTGAATACTTCAGCAGCCTGGGCAGGCCAAAGGCTTATTCCCGCTATTTACGTGAGACGATTAAGCCATGTCTGGAACGACTGGAGCATGTACGCGACAGTCAGCTATCTGCATCTTTTCGCTTTATGGCAAGCCATGAAGGGCTGGACGGCCTGCTGATCCTGCCTGAAATGAGTCAGGATCAGGTGAAACGCCTGTCCACCCTGGTAGCTGCGCATATGAGTATGTGCCTTGATGCCGCTTGTGGCGATTTGTATGCCACCGATGACGTTAAGCCGGAAGAAATCCGCAAGACATGGGAAAAGGTGGCAGCAGAAACCCTGCGACTGGATGTCATACCGCCTGCGTTTGAGCAACTCCGCCGGAAAAGAAACCGCCGCAAACCTGTGCCCTATGAACTCATTCCGGGTTCGCTGGCGCGTATGCTGTGCGCCGACTGGTGGTATCGGAAATTATGGAAGATGCGTTGCGAATGGCGGGAAGAGCAGTTGCGTGCTGTCTGTCTGGTCAGCAAAAAAGCATCTCCCTATGTCAGCTATGAAGCCGTGATGCATAAACGTGAGCAGCGCCGTAAGTCGCTGGAGTTTTTCCGTTCTCATGAACTGGTGAACGAAGACGGCGACACGCTGGACATGGAGGATGTGGTAAACGCCAGCAGCAGCAACCCTGCGCATCGCCGCAATGAGATGATGGCCTGTGTTAAAGGCCTGGAGCTTATCGCGGAAATGCGCGGTGACTGCGCCGTTTTCTACACCATCACCTGTCCGTCACGTTTCCATTCCACGCTAAATAACGGCAGGCCCAACCCGACCTGGACAAATGCGACGGTAAGACAAAGCAGTGATTATCTGGTTGGCATGTTTGCTGCATTTCGTAAGGCGATGCACAAAGCCGGATTGCGCTGGTATGGCGTGCGGGTGGCTGAGCCGCATCATGACGGTACAGTTCACTGGCACCTGTTGTGTTTTATGCGCAAAAAAGATCGCCGCGCCATTACTGCTTTGTTGCGTAAGTTTGCCATTCGTGAAGACCGCGAGGAGCTGGGGAATAACACGGGGCCACGCTTTAAGTCTGAGTTGATTAACCCGCGCAAAGGAACGCCGACAAGCTACATCGCGAAATATATCAGTAAGAACATTGACGGGCGTGGTCTGGCTGGCGAGATCAGCAAGGAAACGGGTAAATCCCTGCGTGATAACGCTGAATACGTGAATGCCTGGGCGTCTCTGCATCGTGTTCAGCAATTCCGCTTCTTTGGTATTCCGGGGCGTCAGGCTTACCGTGAACTGCGATTGCTGGCTGGTCAGGCGGCAAGGCAACAGGGTGACAAAAAAGCAGGTGCGCCGGTACTGGATAACCCGCGCCTTGATGCAATCCTGGCTGCTGCTGATGCTGGTTGTTTTGCCACCTACATCATGAAGCAGGGCGGCGTACTGGTTCCCCGTAAATATCACCTCATCAGAACTGCTTATGAAATCAACGAAGAGCCGACCGCCTATGGCGATCACGGCATTCGTATTTATGGCATCTGGTCACCTATTGCAGAGGGCAAGATCTGCACTCATGCCGTGAAGTGGAAAATGGTTCGTAAGGCCGTTGACGTTCAGGAGGCGGCAGCCGACCAGGGCGCTTGCGCCCCTTGGACTCGTGGCAATAACTGTCCCCTTGCTGAAAATTTGAACCAACAAGGGAAAGACAAATCAGCTGATGGGGATACCAGGACGGACATTACCCGCATGGATGACAAGGAGTTGCACGATTACCTGCACAGTATGAGCAAAAAAGAGCGCCGGGAACTGGCTGCAAGGTTACGCCTGGTGAAACCGAAACGGCGTAAAGACTACAAACAGCGAATTACAGACCATCAGCGACAGCAGCTCGTCTACGAACTGAAGTCCAGAGGATTTGATGGCAGCGAGAAAGAGGTCGATTTACTCCTTCGCGGCGGCAGTATTCCGTCAGGAGCAGGCCTGCGTATCTTCTATCGGAACCAGCGTTTGCAGGAAGATGATAAGTGGCGAAACCTGTATTAATTACGCGGGTTAACAATTCGTGCTCTTAATAATACCAGGCATATCAGGCTGATGAACGTAAAAAACGTTTTACATCAGTAAGATTATTATATACTGTAAATATAAACAGTGGTTATGTATACAGTGTTGCTTGTGGTGTCATAGGAGGAAAGATGCAGGACTATTTTTTGGAGTCTTTGAAGCTCCAGCGCATTGATTTTTTTCTTAAGCTTGTAGCGGCTAGTGAGTGTAGTGATGAAGAGAAGGGGCTGGCTCTGCAGTGGGTTTCTGAATTGACTGATGAACTCATGGCAAAAATCAGAAGCCACGAATACAACCGCTCAATGGATGTCATCAGCTGAGGTGACTTTTATGCGCATTGAAATAATGATCGATAAAGAGCAGAAGATTAGCCAGTCTACCCTGGACGCCCTTGAATCCGAGCTTTACCGCAATCTGCGCCCCCTGTATCCAAAAACGGTAATTCGTATCCGCAAAGGTAGCTCTAACGGTGTGGAACTGACTGGGCTGCAACAGGACGAAGAAAGAAAACAAGTGATGAAAATTATGCAGAAGGTGTGGGAAGACGACAGCTGGCTGCATTAAGAAACGTTGCTGGCGTCTGAACTTGCTTCTGGCGTCAGCAAGGTTGAACAACGAGCCCTTGCGAGGCGTTAGCTCTGTAGTGCATGTCTATGCCGCATGAGATCGCATGATCGTTTGAGGATCGTTTTTGCTAAGGCCCGCCAGAACTGGCGGGCTTTTGCGTAGATCATGCAGGTGCATGAAAACCACTACATAAAGCGGGCAGGCGTGGCGGGGATACGAGCGCGCGCAACGGGGTAAAATGGCCAAAATCCGGCACAGCCTCTGGCCCGCTGGCGGCCTCATTTAGTGGAGGGGGGGAGATGTCAGGGCAAAAAGAAACGCCCCGCAGAATGCTGCTGAGGCGTTGTGAGAGTTGGTCGGTTATTGATGTTATGAGTATGTCAGCTTCGTTTGCCCTTAAGTCCTAAGTCATAGGCTTCAAAACGGATAACCTCTTCATCCAGCCAGTCATTCAGCTCCTGCAGTCGCTTTTGCAGGGGCATCAGTTCATTGCGGACGAAGACACGGCTCGCTTTTTCCACATCCCCAAAGCCGCCAGTGTTGTTGGGAATGATGCCCATCATTTGCGGCGGTACGCGGTGAGCCGCCATCATGTCATCGCGGCTGACGTTCTTGATGTTCAGAAATTCATCCTTCGCCGCGACTTCCGACAACGGGATAATCTGAATGCCATCTTTTTTGCCGTTAGGCGAGTACATAAACAGGTTGCGGAAGTTGCCCGGTCCTTTAGCACTTTTCATTGCCTTGCGGATGTTGTTCACATCCTCCTGGTTCTGTGCGGCGTCGGTCATGTACATGATGAAGCCTGCGTGGCTGCCGTTAATGTAATACTTGCGGCGGAACAGCGTGGCGGATTCGTTGAGCAGAGCTGACGGAATGGCAGAAAGATAACCCGGCAGACCATAAATCTCCTGGTTGATATCCGGCTCCATCAGGTGGAAGACGTTACCTTTTGTGAACTGATACGGCTGTGTCGTCAGGCTGTATTGCACAAACCAGTATGTTTCAAGGTCAAGCCCGCGTCGGGTGTATTTTGCCAGTGCAGGCTCCAGCGAAATAACTTCACCAAAGCGGTTCGTGCGTTTCTCCAGGTAGGCGTTACCAAAAACCAGATAGTCCTGCACAAAACGGGTAAATGCCTGCTGGCTGAGAAGGCGATGTGGAATATAGGTACTGCTGATAATGTCACGCTTAACACTGATCGGGGAGCTGTGGTGCACGGCGGCGCGGAAGGTGCGCGCCAGTCCGTCAAAGCTGACGGGCGGCTCATACCAGCGATCCATCTGTACGCATTCCACATAGTCCAGCAGTTCGCGGCGGTCCAGTACAGGAATGGGATCACCAAAGCTGAAAGCCTCCGCAACGGGTTTTTTAGTTTCTTCTGCAGTTACGGTTTCGCCTGGCGCGATATGTTCTTTCATCAAAAAATCTCCACAATATTGCTGGTATTGGCGGACTCGCCCTGCAGCGGTTCGTTAAACAGTGCGTGCATGGTTGCCCATGCCAGATCGGCATGGCTGGCTTCTTCGCTGCGGCTGGCTTCGTAGGTCGGGCGGTTGCCACTGGCGGTGGTGGCGCGACGGATTGCCATGAATGACTGCGCAATGTCGGTATGTCCGGCGTCAAACTCCAGACGGCGGTGGCTGATAATGTCGTAGGCCTTGAGTACCAGGGCGTTTTTAACGTTGGGGTTGTAGACAAACTCCCGGACGGCAGGAAAGAACGCTTTCACGTTCTCGTAAACCCCGTGACCGACGCCGGTTGAGTCGATACCGATATAGGTCACGTTGTACTGTTCGGTCAGTTTTTTGATGGCGTCAGCCTGGGCGCGGAAGTCCATCCCGCGCCACTGGTGACGCTCAAGAATGCGAAACTTACCGCCTGGCACGGCTGGCGGTGCCACCACCACGCATCCGGCGCTGTCGCCGTTCTGCGTACCTTTTGCCGGGTCATAACCGATCCACACTTCGCGCCAGCCAAACGGGCGCAGGGCCAGTGCATGAAAGTCGGTCCAGACTTCCCAGCTGTCCACCATGCACGCCTGCAATTCGCTGAGCGGGAACACAGATGCGAGATCGTCAACGAACTCGCACATCAGCAGGTTCTGGTATTCGTCCGGGCTGTACTCCATGCGCAACTGGTCGAGGTCGAACAGGTTACAGCCGCCGCGTACCGCATCTTCCACGGTGACTATCTGGCGGTATTGCCCGTCTGCGCACAGCAGGCCGGGGGCCAGATTGCTGTGGGACAGGTCGATGTCCACCTTATCGGCTTTGTTGCGCCCACGGTTGAACAGCGCACCGGACCAGAACGGATAAGCACTGTGTGTCAGGCTGGATGGCGTGGAAAAATAGGTCTGTCGCCATTTCTTGTGAATAGCCATACCGGAAGCCACTTTGCGCAGCTCCTGGAATTTCGGTATCCAGAAATATTCATCCAGATACAGGTTGCCGTGGTAACTCTGGGCCGTGCGGGCATTGGTGCCGAGGAAATACAGTGTGGCCCCGTTGGGAAGCACCATCGGATCGCCTTTCAGCTCCACCTCCACTTCTTTGGCGAAGTCGATGATGTACTGCTTAAAGACGTGGGCCTGTGCTTTACTGGCGGAAAGGAAAATCTGGTTACGTCCGGTAAGCAGGGCGTCAATCAGGGCTTCACGGGCAAAGTAAAAGGTCGCGCCGATCTGGCGTGACTTCAGCAGGTTACGGATGCGATTGGTTTTTCCGGCTTCCCACCAGTGGCGCTGGTAGTTGAACATGGAGGAATGGAAGATTTCTTCCAGCTTCTCAATCTGTTCATCGGTGAAGACATTCTTTTCCGGCTGACGGCGCGGGCCTTTGTTGCGGTTGGCGACGTTAGGGTTTAAGTCGGCTTCGTTGCCGCCATTGTTAAACTTGCCGATCCGCGCGTGGCGCTCAGACTGGCGCGCCAGCAGGTCAATCTCTTTGAAATCTTTCCCTTCTTTGTGCTCCTTCATGATGAGCTGGCAGTAGCGTGCGGCGGTGGTGAGCTGCATCTGATCCAGCGGCCCATAGTCACCCCACTTGTCGCGTTTTTTCCAGCTGTGAACGGTTGCAACTTTCTCGCCCAGCATTTCAGCAATGCGGGCTACGCGGTATCCCTGAAAGTACAGCAGCATGGCCTGCCGACGGGGATCGAGATCTGCGGGTGTCAGTGTGGTGTTCATGGCACAAACCTACAGCCTTGAATGAAGGCTTTCCCCGCCTGCGGTTTGTGTGGTTGTCGGTACAAATACCGCGCATTGTTTCACTGCCCCCATCACCGCAACCATAAGGCTCCAGTAAGTTTTTTCTAACGGAGCACGGCTCATGACAGTGAAAGCAAAGCGTTTTCGCATCGGGGTGGAAGGTGCCACCACCGACGGACGCGAAATCCAGCGTGAATGGCTGGAACAGATGGCAGCCAGCTACAACCCGGCGGTGTATACCGCTCTGATTAACCTTGAGCACATCAAGTCTTATCTGCCGGACAGCACCTTTAACCGCTACGGCAAGGTGACGGCGCTGTTTGCTGAAGAAATCACGGAAGGTCCGCTGGCGGGCAAGATGGCGCTGTATGCCGACGTTGAGCCAACGGAATCCCTGGTGGAGCTGGTGAAAAAAGGCCAGAAATTATTCACCTCTATGGAAGTCAGCCCGAAGTTTGCTGATACGGGCAAAGCCTACCTGGTTGGCCTGGCCGCCACTGATGATCCAGCCAGTCTGGGTACGGAAATGCTGACATTCAGCGCCAGTGCAGCCCATAACCCGCTGGCAAACCGCAAGCAGAATCCCGCCAATCTTTTTACCGCTGCAGAGGAAACGGTGATCGAACTGGAAGAAATCCAGGATGACAAACCGTCCCTGTTTTCCCGCGTCACGGCGCTGTTCACCAAAAAAGAGCAGTCCGATGACGCCCGGTTCTCTGATGTGCATAAGGCCGTGGAGCTGGTCGCCACTGAGCAGCAGAACCTGAGCGCACGCACCGAAAAATCCCTGTCTGAGCAGGAAGAACGTCTGTCTGAGCTGGAGACTGCCCTGCAGGTACAGCAGACCGCCTTTAACGAACTGGTGAATAAGCTGAGTCATGAAGACAGCCGCCAGGACTACCGCCAGCGTGCAACAGGCGGTAACGCCCCCGCTGACACTCTGACCAATTGCTGATGGAGCACAAACCTGATGAAGAAGAATACCCGCTTTGCTTTTAACGCTTACCTGCAGCAACTGGCACGTCTGAACGGTGTGGCAGTTGAAGAACTGTCCAGCAAGTTCACTGTAGAGCCGTCTGTGCAGCAGACGCTGGAAGACCAGATCCAGCAGTCCGCCGCTTTCCTGACGCTGATTAACGTCACGCCAGTGACTGAGCAGTCCGGTCAGCTGCTGGGGCTGGGTGTTGGCAGCACCATTGCCGGAACCACTGACACCACCGCGAAAGAGCGTGAACCTGTCGATCCGACGCTGATGGTCGATGTGGAATACAAATGCGAGCAGACCAACTTTGACACGGTGCTGACCTACGCGAAGCTGGACCTGTGGGCGAAGTTTCAGGATTTCCAGGTGCGTATCCGTGACGCCATCGTGAAACGTCAGGCACTGGACCGCATCATGATCGGCTTTAACGGCGTGAAGCGTGCGAAAACCTCCAACCGTAGTGAAAACCCGCTGCTGCAGGATGTGAACAAAGGCTGGCTGCAGAAAATCCGTGAGGATGCACCGGATCACGTCATGGGCAGCACCACCACGGGCGGTGAAACCACTCCGGGTGCGGTGAAAGTCGGGAAAGGTGGCGAATATGCCAACCTGGACGCTGTGGTGATGGATGCCGTCAATGAGCTTATCGACGTGGTTTACCAGGACGATGACGATCTGGTGGTGATTTGCGGTCGTGAACTGTTGTCTGACAAGTATTTCCCGCTGGTCAACAAAGAGCAGGAAAACAGTGAAAAACTGGCTGCCGATATGATCATCAGCCAGAAACGCATGGGTGGCCTGCAGGCCGTGCGTGCGCCGTTCTTCCCGCCGAATGCGCTGCTGATCACCCGTCTGGATAACCTGTCCATCTACTGGCAGGAAGACACCCGCCGCCGTTCAGTTATCGACAACCCGAAACGTGACCGGATTGAAAACTTTGAATCCGTTAATGAAGCCTATGTGGTTGAGGACTACCGCTGCGCCGCACTGGTGGAAAACATCCAGATTGGTGATTTCAGCGCCGCCGCAGCCGAAACCGGAGCGTAATCCATGAGCCTGAGTCCCGCACGGCAGCATCGCCTGCGCGTTCAGGCTGAACAGGCCGCCCGCGAGGGCGGCAGTGTTCGCCACGCATCGGGCTATGACCTGATGCTGCTGCAACTGGCGGAAGACCGCCGCCGTCTCAAGGGCGTTCAGTCCACGGTCAAAAAAGCGGAAATCAAGGTGGAACTGCTGCCGAAATACGCCGCCTGGGCAGAGGGTGTCCTGGCTGGCGGAGGCGCGCAACAGGATGACGTGCTGATGTACGTGATGCTGTGGCGCATTGATGCCGGAGATTATGCCGGGGCGCTGGAGATCGGGCGTCACGCCCTGCGTCATGGATGGGTGATGCCGTTGGGTAACCGCAACGTGCAGACCGTGCTGGCAGAGGAAATGGCAGACGCGGCGCAGAGCGCAATGCTTGCCGCCACCGGCTTTGATGCTGATCTGTTGCTGCAGACGCTGGAGCTGACAGACGGTCTGGATATGCCGGACCAGTCACGGGCGCGTCTGCATAAAGCGATTGGCGCTGTCCTGAGTGAAAGCAATCCGGCTTCCGCCCTTAATCATCTCAACCATGCGTTACAGCTCGATCCCCGCTGTGGCGTGAAAAAAGACAAACAGCAGCTGGAGCGCAGACTGCGCAATGACAGCCGCTGACAGAACGTGCCCCCGCGCACGGGCGGCACGGGGTGGCGAAAGGCACAGCCACATCAAAACCCCGTCCACCGCCCTCTATCTCAGGAGAAAGCAGCATGAAGTTTGTTGCGCCAGAACAGGCACCGGAACAGGCGGAAATCATCAGAAATACGCCGTTCTGGCCTGATGTGGACCTGTCGGAGTTTCGCAGTGTCATGCGCACTGACGGCACGGTGACGCAGCCGCGTTTAAAGCAGGTTGCGCTGTCGGCAATTTCGGAGGTTAACGCAGAGCTGTATGAGTTTCGCAGACGCCAGCAGATGCTGGGGTATGCCTCGCTGGCAGAGGTTCCGGCAGAACAGCTGGACGGGAAAAGTGAGCGCATTCAGCACTATTTCAACGCGGTTTACTGCTGGGCACGCGCCATGCTCAACGAACGATACCAGGACTATGACGCCACGGCGTCTGGTGTGAAGCGAGGCGAGGAACTGGCGGAAGCCAGCGGTGATTTATGGCGTGACGCCCGCTGGGCCATCAGCCGGGTACAGGACGCGCCGCACTGCACAGTGGAGCTTATCTGATGAAAGTGCGTGCGCATCAGTATGACACGGTGGACGCGCTTTGCTGGCGTCATTACGGGCGCACGCAGGGTGTCACGGAGCAGGTACTGAAGGCAAATCCGGGGCTTGCCGAATACGGCCCCTTTTTACCTCACGGGCTGCAGGTGGAGCTGCCGGACATTCCGACTACCACCACCGTGCAGACCGTCCAGCTATGGGACTGAATTATGACGCTTGAGCGAATCAGCGCCTTTATCACGTACTGCATCGCCGTTGTGCTGGCCTGGCTGGGCGATTTGTCCATCAAGGATGCCTCAACGCTGGGCGGCCTGATGATTGGTGTGCTGATGCTGGCTATCAACTGGTACTACAAACACAAAGCCTACCAGCTTCTGCGCGACGGGCAGATCTCGCGGGAGGACTATGAATCCATCAATCGTTAAACGCTGCCTTGTCGGGGCCGTGCTGGCTATTGCTGCCACGCTGCCGGGTTTTCAGCAGCTTCACACCTCCGTGGAGGGGCTGAAACTGATTGCCGATTACGAAGGCTGTCGTCTGCAGCCGTATCAGTGCAGCGCGGGCGTCTGGACCGACGGCATTGGTAATACATCTGGCGTCATTCCAGGCAAAACCATTACGGAACGACAGGCAGCGGAAGGGCTGATCTCCAACGTGCTGCGTGTGGAGCGGGCGCTGGAAAGGTGTGTGAAGCAACAGCCGCCGCAGAAGGTGTATGACGCTGCGGTGTCGTTTGCCTTCAACGTGGGAACGGGCAATGCCTGCAGTTCCACGCTGGTGAAATTACTCAATCAGCGGCGCTGGGCAGATGCGTGCCGACAGTTGCCGCGCTGGGTTTATGTGAAAGGTGTTTTTAATCAGGGGCTGGATAACCGCCGTGCGCGGGAGATGGCCTGGTGTTTACAGGGAGCAAACTGAAATGAAAAAGAAATTAATCAGCGGGCTGTTTCTGATGTTATTGATGGCGTTGTTAATCGCCGCAATGGTGTATCCGCAGGGGATTTTTCCGGTACTGGCAGCGTCCGGCGTTTGGGTAGCCTGTTTGCTGACATGGGGGGCAATTACGGTAGCACTGGCTGTGTTAATTAAGAATGGCCCGCTCTGGCAGGAGTTGAGGGCATCTTTGCTGAAGACAATTACCCGAAAAGAAAACGTATTTATCAGCTGGGTGATGCGATTGCTGATTGTCGTCAGTCTCGCCTGGACGGGGTGGGCTATTACCCTGGTCTTTTATCTACTGACCGTTATTGCCTTCTGGATCACCCGTAATCAGATGGCGCAACAGGTAGCAGCATGAACCGGTTGCTGCTGGTTGTGCTGGCGTTATTACTGGCGGCGCTGGGCTGGCAGACGTGGCGGCTGGCTGATGCCAGCCAGACCATCAGCACGCAGGCAGACGAGCTTCGGAGCAAAAGCCAGGCACTGGTAAAGAGCAACAGCCAGCTTATCAGCCTGTCCATTCTGACTGAAACCAATAACCGGGAGCAGGCGCGGCTCTATGCCGAAGCAGAACAGACCAGTGTACTGCTGAGACAACGACAACACCGGATTGAGGAACTGAAACGTGAGAACGAGGATTTACGCCGCTGGGCTGATACTCCTTTGCCTGCTGACATTATCCGGCTGCGGGAACGCCCCACACTCACCGGAGGTGCAGCTTACCGTCAGTGGTTGTCCGCGAGTGACGCCGTGTCGGCTGGGGCAGGCAGCGCCGCGCACTAACGGTGACCTGAACGCGTTGCTGGATGAAACGGAGGCCGCCTGGGCGGTCTGTGCAGACAAAGTGGACATGATTATTGCGTGTCAGGAGCGAAACAGTGAACAAACCACAATCCCTGCGCCACGCCCTCAATAAAGCGGTGCCTTATGTCCGCAATAACCCGGACAAACTGCATCTGTTTGTGGATAACGGTTCGCTGGTTGCCACGGGGGCCAGCTCCATGTCATGGGAGTACCGCTATACCCTGAACGTGGTGATAGAGGATTTCAGCGGCGACCAGAATCTGCTGATGGCCCCGGTTTTACTGTGGCTTCGGGATAACCAGCCCGATGCCATCAATAACCCGGCGTTACGGGAAAAGCTTTTCACCTTTGAGGTGGATATTTTGCGCAACGATGTCTGTGATATCAGCCTTAACCTGCAACTGACGGAACGTGTGCTGGTCAGTACTGACGGCAGTGTGTCGAGCGTTGAAGCTGTAGCAGAACCCGATGAACCTGAAGAAATGTGGACGGTGAAACGTGGCTGAACTGCAGAAGGTGGACGGCTGGCTGAGTGCCTTGCTGGCGAATCTGGAACCAGCCACGAGAAGCCGCATGATGCGCCAGCTGGCGCAGGAACTGCGCCGGACACAGCAGCAGAATATCAGGATGCAGCGCAATCCAGATGGCAGCAGTTATGAACCGCGCAGGGTAACAGCACGCAGCAAAAAAGGCCGCATCAAACGTCAGATGTTTGCAAAGCTGCGCACCACAAAATACCTGAAAACTGCCGCCAGCGCCGACTCTGCCAGCGTACAGTTTGAAGGCAAGGTGCAGCGTATTGCCCGTGTTCACCATTACGGCCTGCGTGATCGCGTCAGTCGCAAAGGACCGGAGGTCCGTTACGCAGAGCGCCGCCTGCTGGGTGTAAATGATGATGTTGAGGCAATGACCCGCGACATGATTTTGCAATGGCTGGCGGGGTGATCTTTGTATCAGCACTGATACAAGTTGCAGCACTGCCGCCTTTCTTCCCCTGATGGCAACCTTTCCCTATGAACGCACAATTAACCGAAATCATGCGCCTTATCACCAACCTGATCCGCACTGGGGTAGTTACCGAAGTGGACAGGGACAACTGGCTTTGCCGGGTGAAAACGGGCGAGCTTGAAACCAACTGGATCAGCTGGCTGACGCTGCGTGCCGGGAATGCCCGCACATGGTGGCGACCATCGGAAGGTGAGCAGGTGGTGCTGCTGAGTCTGGGCGGCAATCTGGAAACCGCCTTTGCGTTACCCGCCATCTATTCGAATCAGTTCGCGCCACCGTCGACGTCGGCGGACGCCTGCGTGACAGAACATCCTGACGGTGGCTGGTTTGAATACGAACCCGCCACCGGGCGCTGGTATGTCAGGGGCATCAAATCAATGGTCATTGAGGCCGCTGACAACATCACCATGAAAACCAGTGAGTTTGTACTGGAGGCTGACCGCACGCGCATTAACAGCGAAGTGGTGATCAATGGTGGCGTTACCCAGGGCGGCGGAGCGATGAGTTCTAACGGGATCGTGGTTGATGCGCATCAACATACTGGCGTCCTGAAAGGCGGCGACACAACCGGAGGTCCGGTATGACGCTTTATATCGGGATGAACAATACCAGCGGTAAAGCCATTACTGATATTGACCATCTGCGCCAGTCGGTGCGGGACATTCTGCTGACACCGCAGGGTAGCCGCATTACCCGTCGTGAATATGGTTCCCTGCTGTCGGCACTGATAGACCAGCCACAAAATCCGGCATTACGTCTGCAGGTCATGTCGGCAGTGTATGTGGCGCTGAGTCGCTGGGAGCCACGGCTGACGCTGGATTCCATCACTATTAACAGCAATTTTGACGGTTCAATGGTGGTGGAGCTGACCGGGCGGCGTAATAGCGGTGTGCCTGTTTCCATTTCCGTATCAACAGGAGCAGAGAATGGCAGTGATTGACCTTTCGCAGTTGCCTGCGCCGCAAATTGTGGATGTGCCGGACTTTGAGACGCTGCTTGCCGAACGCAAGGCAGAATTTGTGGCGCTTCATCCGAAAGATGAGCAGGAAGCAGTGATCCGCACGCTGGAACTGGAATCTGAACCCGTTACCAAATTGTTGCAGGAGAACGCTTACCGTGAGTTGCTTCTGCGCCAGCGCATTAACGAAGCCGCGCAGGCGGTGATGGTGGCTTATGCCATAGGGAGCGATCTGGACCAGCTTGCTGCCAATTACAACGTGAAACGCCTGACGGTGACACCTGCTGATAATGACGCTGTGCCGCCCGTTGCGGCTGTGATGGAAAGTGATGAAGCGTTACGCCTGCGTGTGCCTGCAGCCTTTGAGGGGCTTTCAGTTGCGGGACCAACTGCCGCTTATGAATTTCATGCCCGAAGCGCCGACGGTCGGGTGGCGGATGCCAGTGCAACCAGTCCGGCTCCTGCAGAGGTGGTGCTTACGGTCCTAAGCCGTGAAGGCGACGGAACAGCAGAAAAAGATTTGCTGGATGTGGTGGAGAAAGCCCTGAACAGTGAGAACGTCCGCCCGGTGGCTGACCGTCTGACGGTTCGCAGCGCAGAAATCATCCCGTACCGTGTGGAAGCCACCATTTTTCTCTATCCGGGACCGGAAGCGGAGCCGGTAATGGCAGCGGCAAAAGCCAGCCTGCAGAAGTACATCGCCAGTCAGACGCGGCTTGGTCGGGATATTCGCCGTAGTGCCATTTTTGCCGCGCTGCATGTTGAGGGGGTTCAACGTGTGGAGCTGGCTTCACCGCTGGCGGATGTGGTCCTGAACAAAACACAGGCCGCATCATGTACGCAGTGGAGCGTAACCAACGGAGGAACGGATGAATAGTCTGCTGCCACCGGGTTCAACTTCACTGGAGCGCCGACTGGCGCAAACCTGCAGCGGGATTTCTGATCTGCAGGTGCCGCTTCGTGACTTGTGGAATCCGGCAACCTGTCCGGTCAGTTTCCTGCCTTATCTCGCCTGGGCGTTCTCTGTGGATCGCTGGGACGAGGGCTGGACAGAAAGCGTCAAGCGCCAGGTGGTGAAGGATGCTTTTTATATTCATCAGCATAAAGGGACCACCAGTGCCGTGCGGCGGGTGGTGGAGCCGTTCGGCTTTCTGATCCGCATTATTGAGTGGTGGCAGACCGGAGAGGCACCGGGCACGTTTCGCCTGGATATCGGCGTGCAGGACCAGGGCATCACTGAAGATACCTATCTGGAACTTGAGCGACTGATAAGCGATGCCAAACCATGTAGCCGTCACATGATCGGCATGTCCATCAATCTGCAGACCAGCGGCCCGCATTGGGTGGGAGCCGCCAGCTATCTTGGCGAAGAAATCACGATCTATCCGTATATCAACGAAACAATTATTTCCGGTGGCACCGCGCATGAAGGCGGGGCGGTCCATGTTATTGACACAATGAGAGTGAATCCATGAGCACAAAATTTTATACCCTGCTGACGGATATTGGCGCGGCGAAACTTGCCAGCGCCGCCGCGCTCGGTGTGCCTTTAAAAATTACCCATATGGCGGTCGGCGATGGCGGCGGAACATTGCCAACGCCGGACGCAAAGCAGACAGCATTGGTAAATGAGAAACGCCGGGCTGCGCTGAATATGCTCTATATCGACCCGCAGAACAGCAGCCAGATTATTGCCGAACAGGTGATCCCTGAAAACGAGGGCGGTTGGTGGATACGTGAAGTGGGCCTGTTTGATGAGTCCGGGGCATTGATTGCCGTGGGCAACTGCCCGGAAAGCTATAAGCCGCAACTGGCTGAAGGTAGCGGGCGCACTCAGACCGTGCGCATGGTGCTGATTACCAGCAGCACGGACAATATCACCCTGAAAATCGACCCTGCTGTAGTGCTGGCAACCCGCAAGTATGTGGATGACAAGGCACTGGAGCTGAAGGTGTACGCGGATGATCAGATGGCAAAACATCTTGCCGCACCGGACCCGCATTCACAGTACGCGCCAAAAGCCAGCCCGACATTTACCGGAACCCCCAAAGCGCCAACGCCAGCGGCGGGGAATAATACCACGCAGGTTGCGACCACTGCGTTTGTACAGGCGGCACTGACGGCCCTTATTAATGGTGCGCCAGCCACGCTGGACACGCTGAAAGAAATAGCCGCAGCCATTAACAATGATCCGAATTTCAGTACCACCATTAACAATGCGCTGGCACTAAAAGCACCGTTGTCGAGTCCGGCACTCACCGGAACGCCAACAGCCCCCACGGCGGCGCAGTCGGTCAACAATACACAGATTGCCACTACGGCTTTTGTGAAATCGGCGATTGCAGGAATGGTGGGTTCTGCACCTGCTGCACTGGATACACTGAACGAACTGGCGGCGGCACTGGGGAATGATCCGAACTTTGCCACGACAATGCTTAATGCGCTGGCAGGTAAACAACCGCTGGACAATACGCTTACCAATTTGAGTGGAAAGGATGTAGCTGGTCTTCTCACATATCTTGGTTTGGGAGAAGGCTCTGCATTACCTGTTGGGGTGCCTGTTCCGTGGCCTTCAGCCACTCCGCCAACAGGCTGGCTGAAATGCAACGGAGCAGCTTTTTCTGCTGAAGAATACCCGGAGCTGGCAAAGGCTTACCCGACAAATAAATTGCCTGATTTACGTGGTGAGTTTATTCGTGGCTGGGATGACGGACGTGGTATGGATACGGGGAGGGCAATATTATCCGCTCAGGGCGATGCCATACGTAATATCTATGGTGAGTTCAAGACTGTAAACACCGAAAATTATTCAATATGGGAATCAGTAGGCTCGTTTAAGGGGGCAGTAGTGCCTTTGAACCCCTCAACGAACAATAGTTATTTCTCCTTAATCAGAAGTATGGTGACAGAAAGAACAGATGGCGCTGTTTACCCAAAAGTGATTGGCCTTGATGCTTCAAGAATTGTTCCAACTGCAAACGAAAACCGTCCTCGTAACATTGCCTTTAATTATATCGTGAGGGCTGCCTGATGAATAAAGCCGTATTAAATAACGAACTCATTGCCATAAAAGCGGGAGTCATTACCATTTATAATTATGATGGTGAAACGCGGGAATATATTTCCACATCAACTGAATATCTTGCGGTTGGCGTCGGTATCCCGGCATGTTCTTGTTTAGATGCACCAGTTACACATAAAGCTGGTTATGCAATCTGCCGTTCTGCAGATTTTAACTCATGGGAATATGTGCCAGACCATCGCGGTGAAATCATCTATAGCACCGAAACAGGAGAATCGAAAGAAATCACAGCTCCGGGTGATTATCCTGAAAATACAACCACTATCGCCCCGTTAACGCCATACGATAAATGGGATGGTGAGAAATGGGTGACGGATACCGAGGCACAGCATAGCGCCGCAGTAGAAGCGGCAGAAGCACAGCGCCAGTCGCTGATTGATGCTGCAATGGCTTCCATCAGTCTGATTCAGCTGAAATTACAGGCCGGGCGGAAGCTGACGCAGGCAGAAACCACCCGGCTTAACGCCGTGCTTGATTACATTGACGCGGTGACGGCAACAGATACGAGCACCGCGCCGGATATCATCTGGCCTGAACTGCCGGAGGCGTAGGCCATTCAATATCTGGCGCACCGGAAGTATCGACCAGTTCCAGTGCGTCCAGATAATCCAGCCACAAATTATATTGCGCCAGCTCCTCACCTTTCAGGCGACCAATCGCCGCTTTACCAGGCCATTGCTTACTGTTTATGCATTCGTTGACCTGATTAATCAATTGCTGCTTTTCCAGTTCGGCTGCAGCAATTTGTTCCTCATGAGTTGGCGGTGGAATATCAATCCATGCAGGCATTCCGTCGATGACACCTCTGTATTTTCCTTCTGGTGCTTCCTTCATAAATTCGGCGGTAACAGTGTCGTCAATTTCGATTCCATCACCGGGCCATTCGCCGGATTCCTGATAAGCGATTTTAAGCTCCACAGGGAAAAACGCATTTTTATCGGCACTGAAAATATATTTCTGCATTTCTACCGTCCTATCGAAATATAACTGAATCTGTATTGCTGTGAGATATCACTGGTTGCCACACGCCACGTTGAATTACTGATATGTTCAAAATTTACAGACAAAACCTGCGGGGCAGGAATCGACGGGTCTGACTGAACGGCATCAGACATAACACTGACTGAAACCATCGGCTGATTAGGGAATGGTATAGGGAAGTGTCCACTGATAAAGCGGGTCGTGTTTCCTGCAAAAGTGCCAAACTGAACAATATATCCACCTGGTAGCCTGAACCATCCCGAACCAGAAGCGAATGCTCCCATATCCGGTATCTGATTATCTCCTGTGCCCACATCCCTTTTCGCCGCTTCTCCTAAACCAACGTTTAAGAAAATGCAGAGGTAACAGCTAACTGGCATCATCTCCGGTTTTTATTCAGGGGGATGATCATGCTTATTGGCTATGTACGCGTGTCAACAAATGACCAGAACACCGATTTGCAACGTAATGCACTGAACTGCGCGGGATGTGAGCGGATTTTTGAGGACAAAATCAGTGGCACTAAGTCCGACAGACCGGGGCTGAAAAAACTACTCAGGACACTATCGGCAGGAGACACGCTGGTTGTCTGGAAGCTGGACAGGTTGGGGCGCAGTATGCGGCATCTTGTTACGCTGATAGAAGAGTTGCGCCAGCGTGGTGTGAATTTCAGAAGCCTGACTGACAGTATTGATACCAGTACCCCAATGGGCCGTTTCTTTTTTCATGTCATGGGTGCCCTGGCTGAAATGGAACGCGAACTGATAGTTGAACGTACCAGGGCAGGGCTGGCTGCAGCTCGTGCCAAAGGCAGAGTAGGTGGACGCCGTCCTAAGTTGACCACCGAACAGTGGGCACAGATTGGGCGTTTACTCGAGGCCGGAGAATCAAGACAGCGTATTGCACTGATTTTTGATGTAGGCGTTTCTACCATTTATAGAAAATTTCCGGCAAATAAGATCAATGAATCCCCCTGAATCAGCATTATGTTGATTATCCCTGCAAGCAGACAAATACCGTTATTTTGTGTGAATAACGACACAACTGCGCTTAGCTGTTTGTCAGGCACAATCACTTCAACATAGGGCGAAGCCTAATCCAATCAGGAGGTTCGCCACTATGGCTCAGGATTACCACCACGGGGTGCGCGTTGTTGAAGTCAACGAAGGCACCCGATCTATTACCACGGTGAGCACCGCCATCGTGGGTATGGTCTGCACGGGCGATGATGCCGATGCAAAAATGTTTCCTCTTAATAAACCCGTGCTGATCACTGATGTGCTGACTGCCAGCGGTAAAGCGGGTGAGTCAGGTACTCTGGCCCGTTCGCTGGATGCCATCGCTGACCAGGCAAAACCCGTGACCATTGTTGTGCGTGTGCCGCAGGGTGAAACGGAAGACGAAACCACGACCAATATCATCGGCGCAGTGACTGCTGAAGGTAAAAAAACAGGTATGAAAGCCCTGTTATCTGCCCAGTCACAGCTCGGCGTTAAACCGCGCATTCTCGGCGTGCCAGGCCACGACACCAAGGCGGTAGCTACTGAGTTGCTGAGCGTGGCGCAAAGCCTGCGTGGATTTGCTTACCTGTCAGCGTATGGCTGCAAGACAGTGCAGGAGGCGATCACTTACCGCGAAAACTTCAGCCAGCGCGAAGGGATGCTGATCTGGCCTGACTTTACTGGCTGGGACACGGTGCTGAATGCCGAAGCAACGGCATATGCCACCGCCCGTGCGCTTGGTCTGCGCGCCAAAATTGATGAGCAGACTGGATGGCACAAAAGCCTGTCCAACGTGGGCGTGAACGGTGTCACCGGAATTTCTGCTGATGTGTTCTGGGATCTGCAGGACCCGGCAACCGATGCAGGTCTGCTGAACCAGAACGACGTCACCACGCTTGTGCGTAAAGACGGTTTCCGCTTCTGGGGTTCCCGCTGCCTGAGTGATGACCCGCTCTTTGCCTTCGAAAACTACACCCGCACGGCCCAGGTGCTGATGGACACGATGGCAGAAGCACACATGTGGGCGGTGGATAAACCGCTTAACCCGTCGCTGGCCCGCGACATTATCGAAGGTATCCGCGCCAAAATGCGCAGCCTGGTCAGTCAGGGCTATCTCATTGGTGGTGATTGCTGGCTGGATGAGTCGGTGAACGACAAAGACACGCTGAAAGCCGGAAAACTCACCATCGACTATGACTACACGCCAGTGCCGCCACTTGAAAATCTGATGCTGCGCCAGCGCATCACCGATCAGTACCTGGTGAATTTCGCCAGCCAGGTCAGCGCGTAAGGGGACAACATGGCTTTACCACGCAAATTAAAACATCTGAACCTGTTTAACGACGGGAACAACTGGCAGGGGATCGTTGAGTCGCTGACGCTGCCGAAATTCACCCGCAAATATGAGAAGTATCGCGGCGGCGGAATGCCGGGTGCAGTGGATGTGGATCTGGGACTGGATGACAGTGCACTGGATACAGAATTTTCCATTGGTGGTACTGAACTGCTGCTGTTTAAGCAGATGGGCAAATCCACGGTGGATGGCATCCAGCTGCGCTTTACCGGCTCTATCCAGCGTGACGATACCGGGGAAGTGCAGCCCGTGGAGCTTGTCGTGCGTGGACGTCACAAAGAAGTGGATTCCGGCGAGTGGAAGACGGGCGAAAGCAACACCACCAAAGTGACCAGTACCAACAGCTACGCGAAGCTGACCATCAATGGTGAGGTGCTCTATGAAGTGGACCTTATCAATATGGTGGAAATTGTGGACGGTGTGGACCTGATGGAAGCGCACCGCAACGCCCTCGGCCTCTGATGTATCTGAACGGCGCGGAATGCCGCGCCAGAACCTAATTTACAGGACAACAAAATGAGCGATAAACAGACTGAAAAGACCATTCAACTGGATACCCCCATCATGCGCGGTAAAACAGAAATTACCGAAATTGTGTTGCGTAAACCGCAGTCCGGTGCGCTGCGCGGCACACGCCTGCAGGCCATTATGGATATGGATGTGAACGCGATGATGACCGTGATCCCTCGCATCTCCAGTCCGGCACTGACTGCACAGGAAATCGCAGAGATGGACCCGGCAGATCTCACAGCCATGTCGGTTGAGGTTGTCACTTTTTTGTTGAAGAAGTCGGTGCTTGCCGGTTTACCGACAGCCTGACGGTTGACGATCTGGTGGCTGATATCGCCACCATCTTTCACTGGCCGCCATCCGTTACTGACGTTATGCCGCTGACCGAAGTGCTGGAATGGCGGTATAAAGCGATTCAGAGAAGCGGGGCCAACGATGAGTGATAATAACCTGCGCCTGCAGGTCATTCTTAATGCGGTTGACAAACTCACCCGCCCATTCCGTGCTGCACAGGCCAGTTCGAAAGAGCTGGCTGGCGCAATTCAGAATACCCGAAACAGCCTCAAAGAACTGAATAAGCAGGCTGGCAGAATTGATGAATTTCGCAAGACGCGCTCGCAACTAGCCATAACAGCCAACAACCTGAACGCAGCCCGCGAAGAGGCGGCAAAACTCGCCACACAATTTGCTGCCACTAACAGGCCAACCGCCGCGCAGGCAAAGTTATTCAGTCAGGCCAAAACACGAGTACAGGAACTTCAGCAGACCTATAACGGCTTGTTGGGGGCGGTCCAGAGACAACGTCAGGCACTTAAAGAATCAGGGATTGATACCAGACAACTCAGTAGTGCCCAGCGAGAACTTAAGAAAAATGCCGAAGAAACTCGTCAGGCACTGGAGGGCCAGCAAAAAGCACTTAAACGTCTGGGTGAACAACAGGCACGGATGAACGCTGCCAGAGAACAATACTCAAGACGGCTTGAAGTGCGCGATCGCATCGCAGGAGCCGGAGCCACCACCACGGCTGCAGGGCTGGCAATGGGCGCGCCAGTGATGGCGGCGGTAAAAAGCTATACCAGCATGGAAGATGCCATGAAAGGTGTGGCAAAGCAGGTCAATGGTCTGCGTGACGATAATGGCAACCGCACTGCGCGTTTTTACGAAATGCAGGATGCCATCAAAGCTGCCAGTGAACAGCTGCCAATGGAAAACGGTGCTGTGGACTTCGCCGCACTGGTTGAAGGTGGTGCGCGCATGAATGTGGCAAACCCTGACGACAGCTGGGAGGACCAGAAACGTGACCTGCTGGCCTTCGCCAGTACGGCAGCAAAGGCGGCAACAGCCTTTGAGCTGCCAGCGGATGAACTGTCAGAAAGTCTGGGGAAAATCGCCCAGCTCTACAAAATACCAACCCGCAATATTGAACAGCTCGGTGATGCGCTGAACTATCTGGATGATAACGCTATGTCGAAAGGGGCAGACATCATTGATGTCATGCAACGCCTGGGCGGTGTGGCTGATCGTCTGGATTATCGTAAAGCGGCGGCGCTGGGTTCCACCTTCCTGACACTGGGGGCTGCGCCGGAGGTCGCTGCCAGTGCTGCCAACGCGATGGTGCGTGAATTGTCCATTGCCACCATGCAAAGCAAGAGTTTCTTTGAAGGGATGAATCTGCTGAAACTCAATCCTGAAGTGATTGAAAAGCAGATGACGAAGGATGCGATGGGAACTATCCAGCGTGTGCTGGAGAAGGTGAACGCACTGCCGCAGGACAAGCGTCTGTCTGCCATGACCATGTTGTTTGGTAAAGAGTTTGGCGATGACGCGGCGAAACTGGCAAACAACCTGCCGGAACTACAGCGCCAGCTAAAACTGACAGCGGGCAATGATGCGCTCGGTTCCATGCAGAAAGAATCCGACATCAACAAGGACTCACTTTCTGCTCAGTGGTTGCTGGTTAAAACCGGAGCGCAGAATACCTTCAGCAGCCTGGGCGAAACGCTGCGCCAGCCGCTGATGGATATTCTGTACACGGTGAAAAGCGTTACGGGAGCGTTGCGTCGCTGGGTGGAAGCTAACCCGGAACTGACGGGCACACTGATGAAAGTAGCCGCTATTGTGGCTGCGGTTACCGTAGGCCTCGGCACCCTGGCTGTGGCGCTGGCTGCAGTGCTGGGGCCGCTGGCAGTCATCCGTCTGGGATTCTCTGTGCTGGGCATCAAAACGTTACCTTCCGTTATGGCAGCAGTAACACGAACTAGCAGCGCGTTGTCCTGGCTGGCTGGCGCTCCACTGGCAGTGCTGCGACGCGGGCTTGCTTCATCGGGTAACGCAGCGGGTTTACTTACTGCGCCGTTGTCGTCTTTGCGCCGTACGGCATCACTGACGGGAAATGTCCTGAAAACTGTAGCAGGTGCGCCGGTTGCACTATTGCGGTCTGGATTATCCGCTTTACGTGCTGTTGCTGTGATGTTTATGAATCCTCTGGCGGTACTGCGCGGCGGGCTGGCTGCCGCAGGCACGGTGCTGCGAGTACTGGCATCTGGTCCACTGGCGATGTTGCGCGTTGCCCTGTATGCCGTATCTGGTCTGTTAGGTGCTTTGCTCAGTCCGATAGGTCTTGTGGTTACTGCACTGGCGGGTGTGGCACTGGTTGTCTGGAAATACTGGCAACCCATCACCGCATTTCTCGGTGGCGTGGTGGAAGGATTCAAAGCGGCGGCAGGTCCCATCAGTGCAGCGTTCGAACCGCTTAAGCCTGTGTTCCAGTGGATTGGTGACAAAGTGCAGGCGCTGTGGGGCTGGTTTACTGATCTGCTGACGCCCGTTAAGTCGACCTCTGCCGAACTGCAGAGCGCAGCGGCAATGGGGCGACGATTCGGGGAGGCACTGGCGGAAGGGCTGAATATGGTTATGCATCCGCTGGACTCCCTGAAATCTGGCGTTTCCTGGTTGCTGGATAAACTCGGCATTGTCAGTAAAGAGGCTGCAAAGGCGAAACTGCCGGAAAGCGTGACGCGTCAGCAACCTGCGACGGTGAATGCAGACGGTAAAGTGATGATGCCATCGGGTGGTTTTCCGTCATGGGGATATGGCTTTGCGGGGATGTATGACAGCGGCGGCTATATCCCGCGTGGGCAGTTTGGCATCGTCGGTGAAAACGGGCCGGAAATTGTTAACGGCCCGGCAAATGTGACCAGCCGGAGAAATACAGCTGCACTGGCTGCCGTTGTTGCCGGAATGATGGGCGTTGCTGCCGCGCCAGCAGAGCTTCCACCGTTGCACCCTTTGGCACTTCCCGCGAAAGGTGGAGAAGCAATTGTGAGTCGCGCAGCCACTGTGCCGCTCGTTCAACGGATTGAGGCACCGACGCAGATCATCATTCAGACGCAGCCAGGACAAAGTGCGCAGGATATTGCGCGGGAGGTGGCACGCCAGCTTGATGAACGTGAACGCAGGCTGAAGGCAAAAGCCAGGAGTAACTACAGCGATCAGGGGGGATACGACGCATGATGATGGTGCTGGGATTGTATGTGTTTATGCTGCGCACCGTTCCGTATCAGGAACTGCAGTATCAACGCAGCTGGCGACATGCGGCAAACAGTCGGGTAAACCGACGTCCGTCCACGCAGTTTCTGGGACCGGAAAACGACATGCTGACGCTTTCCGGTGTTCTTATGCCGGAAATAACAGGCGGCAGGCTGTCGTTGCTGGCACTGGAGCAGATGGCAGAACAGGGGAAAGCATGGCCCCTGATTGAAGGCAGCGGCACGATTTACGGCATGTATGTGATTGAGGGACTGAATCAGACTAAAACGGAGTTTTTCCGCGACGGTATGCCGCGCCGGATTGAGTTCACCCTGTCGCTCAAACGAGTGGATGAATCCCTGTCCGATATGTTCGGTGATCTCAGTGCGCAACTGAATAATCTGCAGGACACGGCAACGTCTGCCTTAAGCGATATCAGTAAAACGGTGGGAGGGCTGCTGTCGTGAATTTCAGCTCTGAACTGCTTAACAAAGGCAACAAAACTCCCGCATTCAGCATCAGTATTGAGGGCAGGGATATCACCACTGTGCTGGATAACCGCCTGATGAGTTTGACGCTGACGGATAACCGGGGCTTTGAAGCGGACCAGCTTGATCTGGAGCTGGATGACGCTGACGGAAAAATCGTGCTGCCGCGCCGTGGTGCGGTTATTACGCTGGCGCTGGGCTGGAAGGGGCAGCCGCTTTTCCCGAAAGGGGCATTCACAGTGGACGAGATTGAACACACTGGCGCACCGGACCGCCTGACTATCCGGGCGCGAAGTGCTGATTTTCGGGAAACGCTGAATACCCGCCGTGAAAAATCGTGGCATAAGACCACCGTCGGGGAAGTGGTGAAGGAAATAGCCGCGCGGCACAAGCTGAAGATGGCACTGGGTAAAGACCTGTCGGATAAGCCCGTGGAGCATATAGACCAGACTAATGAGAGTGACGGCAGTTTTCTGATGCGGCTGGCGCGACAGTACGGTGCCATCGCGTCGGTGAAAAATGGCAATCTGTTATTCATCCGGCAGGGGCAGGGCAAAAGCGCCACTGGTAAACCTCTGCCAGTGATCACTATCACACGCAAGGACGGCGACAGTCACCGATTTACCCTGGCAGATCGCGGAGCCTACACGGGCGTAATTGCCAGCTGGTTGCATACCCGCGAACCTGCGAAGAAAGAAAGCACCACGGTGAAGCGTAAGCGCAGAACTAAGAAGCAGAAGAAAGAGCCGGAAGCGAAGCAGGGCGATTACCTGGTGGGTACGGATGAAAACGTGCTGGTACTTAATCGCACTTATGCCAACCGGAGCAACGCTGAACGGGCAGCGAAAATGCAGTGGGAACGCCTGCAACGCGGCGTTGCGTCATTCTCGCTACAACTGGCGGAAGGGCGGGCAGATCTTTACACGGAAATGCCAGTGAAAGTTAGTGGCTTTAAACAACCGATAGATGATGCGGAATGGACCATTACGACTCTGACTCATACCGTCAGCCCGGATAATGGTTTTACGACCAGTATTGAACTCGAAGTGAAGATTGATGATCTTGAAATGGAATAAAGTGTTCTCAATATTGATATTTTGTGTATCATTACAATGATTCTGATAGCAAAGGTAGGGATCTGGATATGATGAATTGTCCAAAGTGTGGTCATGCGGCACACACAAGGAGCAGTTTTCAAGTAACTGAAAGCACCAAAGAGCGTTACTGCCAGTGCCAAAATATTAACTGCGGGAGCACTTTTGTTACCCATGAAACAGTGGTCCGGTTTATTGTGACACCCGCACTGATTGCTACTGCTCCTCCACATCCATTGCCAGGTGGTCAGGGGCATATGAATTTTTGAGAAAGAGAACCTGCTACGGCAGGTTTTTATTCATCTGGGATCTCACCCGTTTCAAGAAAATGTATAAAGCCAGGCTCATCTATGATGATTGTGCCTTTCATCCTGGCTGCCGATACTTTTGATGGGCCTGCATTGTAACCGCAACAGAGCATCTGAAGGCTTTGGGTTACAGAGGTTCTTACCGTTAATCCTTGTTCATTCGCCTTATCAACCAATCTTTCTTTATCTGCTTTCTTAAATCCGGTGAAACACACATCGAATGTATTTTTTTTCGGACCAGACTGCTTAGTGAGGTGTGAGTAGTTTTCGGGGAGGAATGACGCGCATTCCTGAATGGCTTGTTCTGGTGAATCGTACTGTTTAAGAATGCGGTCTTTTCGGAAGGTTTTTATTCGATCGGTGTTCTTACAAATGCCCTGTATATGATTTTCGCTATAACTGATGCTCTGTATTGAGTGAACTCCGATACGACCATTTGCATTGATGTAAACAAAGTGAAGTTCTTCCATGTGAAACCTCTTTGCATGATTTCAAGATGGCGACAGGCAAGATGGACGCAAAAGTCTGTCGCCATTTTGCCGCCACCACCAAAGAAAAAGGGGCTACGCTTTTACGTAACCCCTTGATTTATTTGGTGGAGCTGGCGGGAGTTGAACCCGCGTCCGAAATTCCTACATCCTCGGTACTACATGCTTAGTCAGTCTTTACATTCGCCTGGCACCTGCGGACGGACACGCCACTACCAGACTAGCCTGATTCGTTTTAACGCTTCAACCCCAGGCAGGGCATCCACGCGATCTCTTTTGGGTTTGACCTCTCTTGATCCCCGTCCTAAGAGCGGAGGCTAGGGAGAGAGGGCTCTAAGCAGGTTATTAAGCTGCTAAAGCGTAGTTTTCGTCGTTTGCGACTATTTTTTTGCGGCTTTTTACGAGGCCAACCGCCCCTCGGCATGCACCTTGGGTTTCGCAAATCCCGTCGAATCCAGAATCAGCCCCAATGTGTAAGGTAAGTATAACAGACTTGTGACACGCGTGACCAGCCCCCGTATCTTCTTATCTTCAACGATTTACCGCTCGCGCAGCGCTTCTTTCGCGCGATTAAACGGTTTGATTAAATAGTCGACAATGGTTTTTTCACCGGTTTTGATATCTACCGTGGCGATCATGCCTGGAACAATCGAAAAACGGCGTCCTGATTTATTTTGTAGATAGTCCTGGTGGGTGCGGATAAATACGCGATAGTAGAAAATTTCCGGTTTCACTTTATCCTGAATGGTATCCGGTGAAATGGTCTCCACCACGCCGTCAAGCCCGCCGTAAATGGCGTAATCGTAAGCAGTAATTTTAACCAATGCGCGTTGGCCGGGATGAATAAAGGCGATATCACGCGGCGAAAGGCGGGTTTCAATCAACAGACGATCGTCTACCGGCACTATCTCCATCATCTCGCCGTTAGGCGGGATCACGCCGCCAATCGTCGTGACCTGGATATTTTTAACAATGCCGCGTACCGGCGAACGCACGGTAAGGCGGGTGACGGAATCCTCGCGTCCTTTTAAAATGGCGGAGAGCATATCGACCTCAGCGTTCGCTTTTGATAACGCTTCGCGTGCCTGCACATAATATTGTGAGCGCAGATCGGTAATTTTTAAGCCTAAATCGCTTTTTTGTCGTTGCAGGCGTAGCACTTCAACATGACTGGCCGCGCCGCTTTTCTCCAGCCGCTGGGTAATGGTCAGCTCTTTATTAACCGACGCCAGCGCATCCCGTAGCTCGGCTTCGGTATCGGCCAGTTGCGCGCGGCGGCTTTTATAGAGACGCGTCTCTGCGGCAATCAGGTCCGGCCAGCCGTTCAGCTCAGCGGGGAAGGCGAGAGGTAAGTCGCTGACTTCCGCAGTTAACCGTGCGCTGGAGGCGAGTGAAGCTCGATATTTTGCCGCACTTTCACCCACATTGGACGCCAGACGCGTCGGATCAAGCCGGGCGACAATCTGGTTAGCCTGAACTCTGTCGCCTTCCCGCACCGTCAACTGCGCCAGAATGCCGCCATCCAGCGACTGCAGAACCTGTTCGCGTGAACTGGGGATCACTTTCCCGTTGCCGGTGGAAACCTCATCCAGTCGGCCAAACCACGCCCAGATGCCGAGAATGAGAAATAACAGTGAGCAGATCAGAACAATACGACCCGCGCCGGAAAACGCCCGTTCACGCTGAATATCGGGATCGTCCATCGCGGCATCATGCTGATTGATTTTCATTTTTCCACTCCCGACGGTGACTTTGCATCCGATCCGCGTTAAGCGCCTGCGCTTTTGGCGCATCCATCACCAGTTGTCCTTCTTTCAGGACAACGACACGCTCAACCAGCTCCAGTATTGGTACCCGGTGCGTCGCGACGACCAGGGTTCGATTGCCAAGCCACTGATGTAACCGCTGAATAAACTCTCGTTCCGTATGCTCGTCCAGCGAGGCGCTGGGTTCGTCAAGTAGCACAATATTGGGGGAGCGCAGCAGCATTCTCGCCAGCAACAGGGACTGGCGCTGCCCACCGGACAGGCCGTTACCGCCCTCCATAATGGGATGATCCAACCCTTTTGCCAGCCGCCTGACGAAGACGGCGCCGCCGCTGACTTCGAGCGCGTCAAAAATCTGTTCATCGTTGGCGTGCGGCGCGCCGAGCGTCAGGTTCTCTCGTAGGGTGCCGAAGAAAAGCCGCGCGTTCTGGCTAAGAAAGCCGATGTTGCGGCGTAAATCCGCCATATCGATGTGCGACAAGCTGAGATTATCAAGCCGGGCATCTCCCTGAATCATCTCCAGGCCGCCCGCCATCGCCTGTAAAAGTGTGGATTTACCCGCGCCGTTACGCCCCAGTATCGCAATCCGCTCGCCTGGCATGATCTCCAGACGCACGAGGCGCAGCGGTATGCGTTGATCGTCGTTATGGTAACGAAACTGAGCGTTTTCAAAGAGGTAATGCCCGTGGAGGATGTCGCGGTGTATCAGGCTATCGTCATGCTGTGTCTCGGTGGGCAGTTGCATAATGTTGTCGAGACCCATCTTCGCCGCTTTCACCTGCTGCCAGCGCGCCAGCACGCCGCACAGGTTAGCCATTGGCGCGATCATCCGCGAGCCGAGCATCGACGCGGCGACCACGGCGCCGGTAGTCATACTGCCTTCAATGACCATCGGCGCGCCGAACATAATCACTGCGGCATACACCAGACTTTGTACCGACATCCCCCAACTGATAAGCCCTTGCGTGAGTTTGCGGGTGCGTAGACCCGACTCGCCGGTAATACGGATATAGCTATTCCACTGCTGAAGAAAGCGGTTCTCCGCCTGCATCAGTTTAATATCCTCCAGCCCCTGAACGCTTTCGACCAAGACTGCATTGCGTAGCGTCGCTTCGTGGGCGGCCTGGTTGGCGAGGACAGCCAGTTTTTTTTGCAGTGCGACGCCCGGCAGGATCATCAGCAGAGCCGCCACGGGCGCTATCCATGCCAGCGGTGGGGCAATAATCGCCAAGACTATCATAAACAGGAAAAAGAAAGGCAGATCGACAATGGTCGCCAGCGTTGAAGAGGTAATCATCTCGCGGATCTGCTCCAGTTCGCGTAACTGCGAGATAAAACTGCCGGTGGAACGGGGAATAGCGCTGTTGCGCAGCCTTAACGCATGACCGAATACCCGATCGGAAATGCGCATATCGGCGCGTTTACCGAGCACGTCCATAATGTGCGTACGCGCTTCACGCAGCAGAAAACCGAACAGCACCGCTACCAGCACGCCGAAGGAGAGCACGTACAGGGTAGGATATGACTGAGCGGGGATCACCCGATCGTAAACCTGCATAGAGAACACAATCCCGGCCAGCGACAGCACGTTAATCAGAAAGGCGGCGACCATTACCGGTAAATAAGGGCGAATATCCTGCAGAACCAGCTCGCGCATCCAGTCGGGTTTAAAGCGGGAGATATAGCGATCGACGCGGCTATCCTTGAGCGCCGATAGCGGGCGTAGCGCGGCAACATAGAGGATCTCCGGCAATAACTCGCTGAGCGTCAGGCGGTTACGCTGACCCTCTTCTTCAATCACAAAAACGTCTACCGCATCTTCGCCATTAACATGCTCGATGACCAATAACTGCCCGTCCCGGAGCTCGACAACCAACGGCAATCGCCACTGACTAAATGCCGTTTTGTCTATGTCCGGCGCATGAAAGGATAAACCCGCCTGCCGCGCGAGCTGCGTTAAGGCGGTCGTTCTGCTTTTACCCCTAAACCACGGGGCGTTGGCCTGAATTGAACCGGGAGAACAGGCAACGCGATAATGACCGGCGACATGGCTGATGGCCTGCGCCCATTGGCTCAGCGCGCGCTCACTGAGTACCTCTTCTGCATCGGGGGCGGCGCGGGTCATGGCTGGATCTCCACGGATTGAATGCTGCGATGATTTAACGCGAACGCCTGACGAAGCGCGCCGGTGTTATACAGACAGTTCAGTTGCAACTGATTCAACTGGCTTTCCGTTTGCAGTTCGGCAAAACGCGCCTGGTAAACTTCCTGCTCCGCATTAAGTACGTCGAGCAGCGGTCGGGAACCGAGGTCAAGGTATTGCTGCTGATACAGTTCGCGCGTACGTTCGCTAAACTGCTGTTGCCGACGAAGGATTTGTAACGCGCTGGCAAGACTCATTGCCTGGCTGCGCGCCTCCATCAGTTTCTGGCGGACATCAAGCCGGGTGCGCTGAATGGTCGACTGAGCCGCGTCTACCGCATGGCTGGCGGCGTTGCGTCGGGCAGTCAGCCCTCCGCCCTGATAAAGCGGCATCTCAACTTTTATCCAGGTGGAATACTGGGTTTTATCCAGCACTTCATGACTGGGATATTTATCATTAAGATAATGTTGTACAGAAGGTTCGAGCGAAATCGTCGGCGTCATTTGCGCGCTGGCATAGTCCAGATTCGCCCGCGCAACGTTGGCCTGCGCCCAGGCGGCCAGTACCGCGGGCACCAGTCGATCGTCGGGAGTCGCCGTCTCACAGCTGCGAGCAAGTTTCGCTGGGAAGTCGTTATTGATGCCGTTAAGCGAATTCCAGCCCAGCCAGCTCATCAGTGAGGCTTTCGCACTGTCGAGATTGGCCTGATACTGCGCCAGTTGCGAGCGGGCGGATTCGATTCTGGCTTCCGTTTGCACCACGTCAGATAGCGACGTAGCGCCTTCATCGCTGCGCTGCCGGATAAGTTTACCGATGCCGTCCAGCGCGACGAGCTGTTCTTCCGCCGCTTCTACCATTTGCTGCCAGCTCTGCGTTTGTACAATGGCGTTGGCGGTTTCGTGCGCGACGGTATCAATACTGAGCAACACATTGGCCTGTTGCTGCGCTGCGCCTGCGGTTTCGGCACGAACCTGACTTGCCACTTTGCCGAAGTCATAAAGCATTTGCGATACCGACAGCACCAGCGAGGGGCTATACCCGTGATCGGTGTAGGTATTGCTGTACCCATTGTTCACGCCAGCGCTGACTTGCGGATAATATTTCGATTTGGCGACCTCTATTTGTTCATTCTGTGCGAGCAGTTTGCCGACGGCTTCGCGAATAGAAGGATGCCAGTTAACGGCGCGATTGACCGCGTCATTGAGCGTCAGGTTGCCCGGCGCGGCGGCGCTGAGCGGCAACTCAGCGGCGGAGCCATCCAGCGAAGGGAGCATCTGGTCCGTTGCTAATCCTTCGGATGTAATAATTGGCGGCGCTTCTGCGCCCCGGGGCTGGTGATGAAACAAAGCAAATGCCAGTACGATGGCGACAGGCGCGACTCTTCCCATAGTTTATCCCTTTTAAATATCACCGCTTGTTGCCCCGAACGTCGTGGCGTTCGGGGCTTTTTTATCAACCGCCGGTTATCAGGTGGTTGTTCTGCAACAGATCATTTAGCGTAAGCTGCACATTCTCCAGAGTGACAAGGTCGGTTGATTTAAACGCGCTGCCGGCGCCGTCGCGATCGACGGATATCACCGTATTGGCGCCGCTGGTATGAACCTGAACAAAGTTACCCAGCGTCGCCGCCTGATGATCCCAGCCGGTCAGCAGTTCGTGGATATCGATCTTGTCGCCCTGCGCGGTGGAGAAGTTTTGCCAGCGATCGGCGCCATTGCCGCCGGTCGCGTCCGCGCCGTTTAACAGGTGATAAATCAGCGTATCGCCATAGGCGGAGCCGATGAGAACATCGTTTTGGTTGGTACTGACGATTTGCGGCGCCATATCAATGGTCAATGTGGCGCTATCCGTATGACCCATCTTGTCATCCAGTTGATAGGTAAAGACCTCTTTACTGGTGATGGACGACATCGCGACGCCATTATTCAGGGTGTAGGTGTAGGCGCCATCAAGGTTAATTTGCAATGTGCCGTAATGTCCCTGAATCATGGCGCTGGTGGTATTCGCCGCGGCGTCCAGCGTGGCGGCGCTGCCGTTATACCCGCTAATGCTCAGGCGGGTATTCACCGTATTAAGCTGATCCATCGCCCCCGCCGCGTCGCTGCCGTCAAAAATATTGCCGAGAACGGTATGCGTTCCGGACGTTTCAAAATTATCCAGATCGACGGTGGTGCCGATGACGCGTGGCGTGATCGTCGCCGCCCCGGCCAGGGTATTGGTGCCGGTAAAGTTAAGCGTGTACGTTCCGGCATCCAGCTCCAGGCCGCTCAGGTTGACGGTCACCGTCGCGCTGCCCAGCGTGATATTCGCCACCGGAACGGTTCCGTTGCGTATGACGGTCCCGTTCTCCTGAATGGCCCAGCTAATATTCAGATTGCCCAGCGTAATGAGCGTGGAGACATCAAAGACCAGTGACGCGCCTTTAAGTACGGTGCCCGTTGCAACGTCAAAGGTGCCGCTCCCGCTGCCCGATTTGCCGAGTAGCCCCCAACTGGCGCTGCCGACGCTGGAGTCCAGCCAGGCAGCGGTATCCTGAAGCGTGGCGACGCTGAGGGTATCGCTGACATCATTAATCGCATCCAGCGCCCTGGCGGTTGGCGTGATATTGAGCGAGGCCGTATCGGTATCGCCGTTTGGCGCTTTGACCGTATAGATAAAGCTGTCCGGCGTTTTAATGCTGTCGGCGCCGACGCCGTTCTTCAGCGTGTAGGTATAGTTGCCTCTTGCGTCAATGATGAGCGAGCCATACAGCCCGTTTACCTCCGTCGTGCCGGTCGCCGCAATCGCCACGCCGTTTACTTCAGTGAGGAGGGCGCCCGTAGGGGCGACATCATTGGTCAGTACGTTGCCGGTGGTGTTGGCGGTGATACTGTCAACGGCATAGGTGTGGTCCTGGGAAATCGCCAGCGTATAGCCAGTGAGGACGCTAATGCCGCTGGCGGTATTCAGCACGAACAGGTATTCGCCGCCAGGCAACGTCAGGGTCAGCGGCTGGGACTGTCCGGCTAACAACAGGGTGTTAATCCAGCCTTTTTCCACCCGGAACTGCTCATATTGCTGAATGGCATCGTTGAAGCGATAAACGTACAGATCGAACGTGGAAACCAGTGAGACGCCGCCGACGGTTCCCTGTAACGTCATGGTTCGCGTAGCGCCTTCTTCAACGTTAAAGATGATCGGATTAGTCATATCATCAAGCAGATTCGCGTTCAGTACATTACCAAGTCCGATGCTTAATACCGTGACGCCGCTTTGTGTCGAGGGACCGTTGTTGACGTAGCTAACGTGAGTATCAAAGACCAGAGAGGCGTTATTGTCTGTCGCTATCACACTGCCCGGTACAGGCGCGGGACCCAAATTAATAACCAGTTGCGCGGCGCTGCTACCGACGCCATTCTGGGTGATGGTGTAGGTGAAGCTCTCTTTATGTCCGTATCCTGCCGTGGGCTTAGCCAGCGTGTAGGTGTAACTGCCGTCCTGATTAATGTGCAGCGTGCCGTATTGTCCCTGGATATCCACGCCGCCCGCGCCGACCGGCGTACTGACGCCGTTGGCGTTGGTGATGGCGGTGACCGTGGTGCCCGTCGGCGCGGTATCATCAGCCATGACGTTGCCGGTACTGATGGTTGGCCCGCTAATAATACCTGCGCTGGTCTGGTGTACATCGACATCCAGGCTGGTATATGACCCGGTAGCGAGCAGACTGGTGTTATAAGTGAGTACCCGGTACTGGCCTTCGCCCAGGCCGCTCAGGTTCAGGGTAACGCCGCTCCCGGTCAGGGTAAGCAAATTCGCGAAGTCGCCAACGGCGGTGTTGACGATCGTCGTCCAGGCGCCGAGGCTGGTGTCGTAGCGCTGTACCACAATCTCCTGAGTACTGAGCAGCGAAAGCACGATTCCCGTTGCGGCGGCATCGATGGTGACGTCGCCCGTACCACCTTCAGCAATGGTGAACTCAACCTGAGCGGTATCGTTACCCAAAACCGAGGCGACATTGCCAAGCGCGCCAACCAGCAGCAGGCCGTAATCCGAATAGTTTTGCGTGCTGGTGACGGCGGTCGAGGTCAGATCAAGACTGGTGATGTTATCCCTTGCCGCCAGCGGCAGAACCGGCGCGGTAATGCCTAACGTGCCGGAGGCGTTACCCGCAGCGTCAGTGGCCGTCACGTTAATGAGCTGACCTTCAATTTGTTTTGTCGGCAAGGTGAGAGACCATGCGCCGTTGCTGCCGGCGGTGGTGGTGAGCGTCACGCCGCCCGCCAGCGTGACGGTTACGGTGCTGTTTGCCTCTGCCTGTCCGGAAAGTGAACCGCCATCGGCGCTGAGCGTACCTGACGGCGTACCGGGCGCCAGCGTATCGACAATCACCGTCGCGGCGGTGGAGACGCTGCCTGTACCGTTGGCGTTAGTCGCGGTGGCGGTGAAGGCGTGGCTGCCTTCGGTCAAATTACCTGTCGGGGTAAAGCTCCAGTTTCCGCTGGCGTTCGCCGTGGTGGTGCCGAGCAGCGCCCCGTTGTTATAAATGCTCACCGTGGCGCCCGCCTGAGCGGTACCATTCAATGTGGGTTGTGCGTCATTAGTGACCTGACCGTTGGCGATAGCGCCGGTATAAATACCCACATCATCCACTACGTTGGTGATGATCGGTGCTTCCGGCACGCGCGTATCGGGCGCGGTAAATCCGGCGGCAATGCCGGTGTTGCCTGCTTTATCCTGGGCAAATGCCAGTAGCGGCTGACCATTGGTCTGCGCGGGCGTGAGTGTGGCGGTGAAGCTGCCTGTACCGTCGGCGGTGGCGGTTCCCAGTACCACACCAGTCTCAGAGGTAATCGTCACTGTACTGCCTGCTTCCGCGGTGCCCGTCACGCGATTACCGGTAGCATTGATGACCAGGTTGCCGGGCGCGCCGGGCGCAATGGTATCCACGATAATCGTTATCGATGGCGAAGCGGCGCTAACGTTGCCAGCCGCATCGGCGGCGCTAACGCTATAGGCGTGACTTCCCTGGCCGAGCGCGGCGGTTGGCGTCCAGCTCCAGTTGCCGCTGGCATTGGCGTTCACGGTCGCGACCAGCACGCCATTATCGAAGATGCTTACCGCGCTGTTGGCTTCCGCGGTACCGTTGAGCGTCGGCTGTGTGTCGTTGGTCGATTGTCCATTGCCAATGGCGCCGGTGTTGTTCGGGACATCATCAACGATGCTGGTTATAAGCGGAACCGTTGGCGCAAGGGTATCGACCACGATAGTAAAACCGCTGGTGGCCGGGCTAACGTTGCCTGCCGGGTCGGTGGCGGTCACTGTTAATATGCGCGTGCCGTCGTTTAACCCTGTCGTCGGCGTGAAGCTCCACGCGCCGCCCGCGTTAGCCGAGGTGACGCCAAGCAGAGTGTTGCCATCATAGATACTGATCACGCTGCCCGCTTCGGCAGTGCCGTTCAGCGTGGGGCGGTTATCATTGGTTATCTGACCATTAGCGAGATTTCCTGTGACCCCGCCCGCGACGTCATCCACTACGGACGTCAGGATCGGCGTTTGCGGCGCGGTGGTATCGACCGTCAGGGTGAAAGCCGTACTGTTCGGGCTGCTGTTTCCTGCGGCATCGGTGGCGACGGCGGTGATGACGTGCGTTCCGCTTGCCAGCGTTGAGGTGGAGATGCTCCACGCGCCGTCAGGCTGAGCCGTTGTCGTGCCAATGACCGTACCATTTTCATAGAGCGTAATCGTGGCGCCGGCTTCTGCGGTGCCGCTGAAGGTTGGCGTAGGATCGTTGGTATTTTGGCCGTTCGCGATCGTGCCGAGGCCTGGCGCCTGATCGTCACTGACTGATGTGATTACCGGCGTCAGCGGCGGCGTGGTATCGACGACGAAATTAACGCTGTCTGAAACGGGACTGGCGTTGCCTGCGGCATCAACGGCAATGACGGTAATTACATGGTTGCCCGTCGCCAGCGAGGCATCGGGCGTGTAGCGCCAGCTACTGCTATTGTCGGCGGGAATTTCAGCCAGCAGCGTGCCGTTATCGTAGAGACGAATAGCTGTGTTGGCTTCACGGGTGCCGCTAATGACAGGGCGCGCCTCGTCTGTGATCTGTCCTGAACTCAGATTGCCGGTAATGGGGCCCGTACCGTCGTAGACCGTATCAATAACAGGCGCGGCGGGAGCCGTGGTATCAATAGTAAACGAGCGTATTTCGGACGCGGCGCTGGTATTGCCTGCCGCATCGGTTGCTGTCGCCGTCAGGTTCCAGATGCCCGCGCCCAGCGAGGTAGACGGTGTAAAGCTCCAGCTACCGTTGGCCTGAACTTGCGCCGTGCCGACCAGCGCGCTGCCATTATAAATCGAGATGGTTGTACCCGCCTCACCGGTACCCGAGAGTGTTGGTCGGGTTTCGTTCGTCGAGCCGCCGTTGGGGACGATGCCCGTCACCGGCGCCGTATTGTCTGCCACGCTGGCGATAACCGGCGCGGCGGGCGGTGTGGCGTCAATCGTCAGCACAAATCCGCTGGACACCGCGCTGCTATTACCCGCCGGATCGGTGGCGCTAAGGGTGAACGTGTGGCTACCGTTTGCAAGCGGCGTCTGCGGCGTGAAACTCCATGTGCCGTCGCTATTCACCGTCGTGGTACCGATGGACGCGGGATTACCGTCAAGATAGACATTAATCGTCGCGCCTGCCTCTCCGCGCCCGTTCAGGGTGGGCGTCGCATCGTTCGTTAGCTGCCCGCTAACCAGGTTGCCGGTAATACCGGGCTGGTCATCCACGACGGAGGTGAGAACCGGGATCGCCGGAGGCGTAATATCGACTATGATCGTCCACGGCGCGGAGACCGCGCTGGTATTGCCCGCCGGATCGGTAGCGCTAACCGTCAGATTATGGCTTCCCTCTGACAAATTGCGGGGCACCGGGAAGGTCCAGCTACCGTTTTCGCCTACCTGAGCCGTGCCAAGCGGCGTACCGTTATCAAAAATGGTGATTGTCGCGCCAGGTTCGCCAGTTCCGTTCAGTATTGGCTGCCGATCGTCGGTGGATTGCCCCGGTAACACCGGGACGGTCGGTTGATTGTTATCGTCAATCACGGACGTGATAACCGGCACATCTGGCGCCTGCGCGTCAATGTTCAGCGTAAAGCCGTCCGAAGGCTGGCCGCTATTGCCGGCGGGATCGGTCGCCACGGCGGTAAAGATGTGTGCGATGCTCTCCAGCGGCGCGTTCGGGGTGAAGCGCCAGTTGCCGCTTTGATCTACCGTGGCGGAACCGATTTCTACGCCGTTATCCAGAATATGGATGGTGGCGCCTGCTTCTCCCGTTCCGTTGAGCGTCGGGCGTGAATCATTGGTGAGCGCGCCGTTATCCAGCGTACCGGTCATGCCGGGGACATCATCCGTTGCGCTGGTAATAACCGGTTGCGCCGGCGCGCTAAGATCGACAGTGATCCCGACCGGTGCGGACAGGCCGCCCGGGCCATTCGCATTGGTTGCCTGGACGGTGAAGTAATGTGTGCTTTCGCTTAATGGCGTCGCGATCTCAAAGATCCAGTTCCCGCTGGCGTCAACGGTGGCAAAGCCTGCCGAATCGCCATCAATGAAAACTTCAACGGTAGAGCCGATATCCGTGGTGCCGCGCAGCGTCGGCATGGTGTCGTCCGTGGCGCCGCCCGCCGCAATATTCCCCTGTATGCTCCCGACATCATCTTCAATCGCCGTGATGGCCGGGACGGCGGGCAGACCGCTGTCGGAAGCGGGAAAATTCGTAGCCGGGCCGTTATTCCCCGCGCGATCGATAGCAATTGCCGTCAGTGTACCGCCATCGGTTTGCGCCGGACTGAGCGTAACGACGAATTCACCGGTGCCATTAGCGACAGCGCTGCCGACCAGGGTGCCATCGGCATGGTGAATTTCAACGGTAGCGTAAGGATCGGCAAGTCCGGCGACGCGCGTGCCATCGTCGTCCACCGTCTGGACTGTTGGCGCGGGCGGGGCGGTGATATCCACAGTAATGGTGATCGGTTGGGTTTGCGCCGTGGTATTTCCAGCATCGTCAGTCGCGCTGAAGGTTAGCGCATGGCTGGCTTCTGACAATTCGGACGTATTGAATGTCCAGGTCCCGTCGGTAACGAGCGCCGTCCCTATTGCCACGCCATTGTCGTAAATCGTGACGGTGCTGCCGTTTTCGCCGCTGCCGTTAATAGTCAGCGTCCGATCGTTAGTAAAGGCGCCATCGGTTAATGGCCCGGTCACTGGCGCAACATCGTCAAGGATTTCATTGACGACGGGCGGCTGCAACGGAACGGTGTCGACGGTAAAGGTAAAGCTGTTCGATACGCCGCTGCTGTTTCCGGCGGCATCGGCGGCAATGGCGGTCAGGGTGTAGACGCCATCCGGCAACGCGCTGGTCACCGCTAGCGTCCAGGTGCCGGTCTCATCGACGGTGACTACGCCTAAAACGCTGCTGCCGTTATAGAGCGTAATAATGCTGCCGATGTCGCCAGTGCCGTGAATGACTGGTGTATTGTCGTCAGTGGTTGCGCCGCTGACAATAGTATCCTGGACTTCGCCGACGTTATCTTCGGCAAAAGTGATAACTGGATTGGCGGGCGCAGTGGTGTCTAGCGTAAAAGTGACTGAGGCGGAAGGCGGACTGATATTGCCCGCTATATCGGTTTCCGTGACGGTAATGGTATAGGTTTCTGGCGTAAGTGCCGCAGGCGTAAAGTTCCAGCTACCGTTATCGCCTACCGTTGTGCGACCAATTTCACTGCCATTATTGTAGAGAATAATCGTGCTGCCGATCTCTCCCGTGCCGCTGAAGGTCGGCGTGGTATCGTTCGTTGCGCCATTATTGCCGATGTTGCCGATAACCGGCGCGACGTTATCGCTGATTAGCGGCGCGTCAGGCTGCGCTGGAGGCTGGGTATCAAGGGTAACGGAGAAAACGCTGGAGGTGGGGCTACTATTGCCTGCGGCATCCGTGGCGGTGGCCGTCAGGATGTTTAACCCTTCGCTCAGATTACGGGTTAGCGGATAGGTCCAGCTACCCTGTGGATTGACCTGGACGGTAGCCAGTTCTACGCCGTTATTGTACAGGGTGATGATGGTGCCGGGTTCGCCGGTGCCGCTGAGGGTCGGCATACGCTGATTGGTAATACTGCCGTTTGCCAGTAGCACCTCGCCTTCTCCGCCGGTGATGGCGGCTGACACGATCTGCGGCGCATCCGGCGCCTGGGTATCGATGCGTAGGGTAAAGCTGATGGATTCGGGACTTTCGTTCCCCGCCGGATCGTTGGCGCGAGCGGTCAGAAGGTGGTCGCCGTCGCCCAGCGCGGCAGGCGGCGTAAACTGCCAGCGCCCGTCCGTGCCGACCAGCGCCTGACCTATGGCATTGCCGTTATCGTAAAGGATGATTGTATCGCCTGCGGTGCCGCTACCGCTCAACCGGGGCTGGGATTCCTGGGTAATCTGATTGGTATCAATCGTATTTCCGTCGCCGTCAGCTACGCCGATAACGCCGGGAGCGGCAGGGGCCTGGGTATCAATGGTAATCGTAAAATCGGTCGAAAAAGGCGTGGTGTTGCCGTTACTGTCGCTGGCCGTCACGGTAAAGGTGTAGGTGTCGTCCGCCAGTGGCGAGGCCGTGGTGTAGGCGTAGCTCCAGACGCCGGAATTACCGACGATAATATCCGCTATCCGGGCGCCATTCTGATACAGGTGTACTGTGGAACCCGGTTCACCTGTACCGTTAATCGTTGGCGTGCTGTCGTTAGTGAGCCCCAGATGCGCGACGCTACCGAGAATACCCGGCGCATCATCTGTAATGAAGGTGATTACCGGTTGCTGCGGCGATTGCGTATCGACCACCAGGTCGAATGACGCGGCCGGACTTGCATTGCCTTTAGCGTCGGTTGCGATTACGGTCAGTCGATGCGCGCCTTCACCTAAATTTTGCGACGGCGTAAACGTCCAGCCGCCGTTGGGCTGTAGCGTGGCGAGTCCCAGCGAAACGCCGTTATCAAAAATTTCGACACGCGCGCCAGCCTCCGCCGTACCGCTAAGGGTGGGGCGGTTGTCATTGGTGGTTTGTCCGTTAACCAGCGGCCCGGTGAAGCTTTCAACATCGTCCAGCACCTGAGTGATAATGGGCTTATCCGGGGCGGTGATATCGGGCGCTTGCGCTGTGGTTGGCGGGCTGACGTTGTTGGCGCTGTCGGTAGCGGTGACGGTAACCTGTTCGCCGTTGGTCTGTGCGGGGACGAGGGGAAGGGTAAAATGACCTTCGCCATCTGCTTTGCCGCTGCCAAGCGGCTTGCCGTCCGGCGTGGCGATCGTGATGGCGCTACCCGGTTCGGCGGTGCCGCTGATACTGGTGCCATCCTCACTAATTACCACGTTTTTCGGCATTTCCGGCGCGGTACTGTCCGGCGCGATAACCGTCGCGGCGGCGCTTTCGTTTTTCGCGACATCGGTGGCGGTAGCGATAAGCGCCTGGCCGTTAGTCTGCGCCGTATTCAGCGGAACGATAAATTGTCCGTTGCCATTAGCGACGGCGCTGCCAAGTACGGTGTTGCTACTGTCGCGGATAGTGACCGTTGCCCCGGCTTCCGTCTGACCGCTTACGGACAGACCGTCGGTCGCCACGGTAAGACCGTCCGGTGCCGCAGGCGCAGTTTTATCCGGCGCGTTCAGCGTTTCTACCGGACCGCTATTCGCGGCTTTATCGGTAACGCTAATGCTTAATGTTTCGCCGTTAATTTTCGCCGGGCTAATACCTATTGAGAAGGTACCGTCGTCGCCTGCCGTTCCACTCCCGAGCGTATTTCCCAGGCTGTCTTTGATAACCACAGTACTGCCAGCTTCCGTAGTGCCGGTAAGTCTGTCGCCGACGTCGCTAACCGCCAGGCCTTCCAGCACCGGCGGCTGCGTGTCGATATCAATGGTAAAGGAGACGGACTGCCCGCTGGTGCCGCGATCGTTGGTCGCGGTAGCGGTAAAGACATGGTCGCCATCGGCAAGCGCCAGCGAGGGGGTAAAGCTCCATTTGCCGTCAGCGTCAGCGACAATGGGCGGAAAGGTCAGTACAGGAAAGCCGTTATCGTTAATCGATATCGTACTGCCGGGTTCAGCAGTACCGCTGAGGGTTGGGCGGTTATCATCTGTGGCATCGCCATTTTTCAGCAGCCCGGTAACGGCGCCAGCGTCATCCGTCACGGTAAGGATAGTCGGCTGGGCAGGATACTGTGAATCAGAAGCGGTAAACTCTGTGGCGGGGCCGATGTTACCAACGGCGTCCTGAATACGCGCTTCCAGACGCTCGCCGTGGGTCTGGGCCGGATTCAGCGTGATGCTGAAGTGGTTATTTTCTCCGGTAATCGTGGAGCCCAGGTAATTTCCCGCCGGGTCATAGATCGACACGGTACTGCCAGCTTCAGCGGTGCCGCTAACGGTTGTGCCGTCTTTCGCGACATTATCAATGGTAGCGGCGTCAGGCGGCGTGGTGTCCACAATGATAGTAGGCGTTGTCGTCACGCGGCTCGTGTTTCCGGCTTTGTCGCTTTGTTCGACGGTAAAGGTATGTTCGCCATCGCTTAACGGCGTAGTCGGCGTAAAGGTCCAGCGTCCATTTTCGTCTACGGTAGCGCTGCCGATAACGGTTGAACCTTCTTTAATCGTGATGGTATTGCCTGCCTCTCCCTGCCCGGAAAATAGCGGTTTTGCCTCGTCAGTCCGGTCATTATTCTGTAGCGGCCCGGTGAGCAAACCGGTGTTATCGGCAATCAGTTCAACGCGTGGGGCATCGGGGCTGAGTGTGTCGATAGTCAGCGTAAAGCGGGCTGATTCGCTACTTTCGCCTTTAACGTTAGTTGCAATGGCGGTGAAATGATTTTCCCCATCCGCTAGCGCGCTGGTAATGGCAAAATGCCAGTTTCCGCTGCTATCAACCGTTGTTGAGCCTATTTCCTGACCATTGGCGTAAATATGGATGACTGTGCCTGCGCTGCCGGTGCCCTCCAGAGTGGGGGTATTGTCGTTCGTAAACTGGTTATTGCTCAGCGTGCCGGTGAGGGGAGCGGCATCATCGATAGCGGCGGTGATAGCTGGTGTATCGGGGAGAGGAATGTTGGGCGCATCGATGGTTGCGGATGGGCCGGTATTGCCGGCATCGTCAGTCGCGGTCACGGTAAGTTGTTCGCCGCTAATCTGTGGCGCTGTCAGATCAATACTAAATTTACCGTCGCTATCCGCTTTGCCCTCGCCAACGACGTTACCTGAAGGATCTTTGATGGTAATGGTACTGCCCGCTTCGGCCTCGCCGCTCACCGTTTTTCCGTCCGCTGAAATCAACAATTTGCCGGGAGCGAGAGGCGGGGTAGTATCTACAGGATTACTGCTACCTGGAGTATTGCCGTTAGGGTTACTGCCGCCGGGATTGCTGTTATCAGGGGGATTACCGTCAGGATTGGTGTTATCGGGGGGCGGATTATCGCCATCCGAATGATGGTGGGAATCGCCGCCGCCGGAAGACGCGATAGCGGCAATGCCGCCAGCCGCCACCGCGCCAGCCAGTACCCACGGCCAAACGGCGCCGCCTGCTTCATGGGAAGCGCCAGAAGTGACCAGCAGCTCATTAATATCAGCGATTTGTTCAAAATGTAGCCCGGCTTGCGGATTTTCTACCCACCATAACGTGCCATCGTTTTCCGCCAGTACCAGCTGGCTTGCGCCCAGATCGTTGGTAACGTAAAAGTTTTTAATCGTGATCGTTTCGCCGGAATGGAGCGTCACCACCAGATCCTGATTAATGCGCGTAAGTTGACTAATTTCCTCCCGGGCCACTGATAATTTAACAATTGACGGGGCGTTAAGAGTGACCGCTGAGGATTCCACAGTGGTGGAGACGCCAGTCAATTTCGAAACCACGGCGAGTAGACGCATAAATTAGCTCCTGATGGATTTGCTCTGTGTATTAATTAACGGGCACGACGTTCAGGGCAAAATGCGTAGACGAGCCTTCCCGTTCATCATGAGAGATGAATTTCCGTAGCCATATTCTTTTTTATGAGCGTAGGTGAAGGTCTGGTTTTCTCGCCGAATAACCCTTTATTTTTTGTGCCTGACTAGTGCTTTCGTATTAGATGATATAGTCAGAAAAAAATCTTTCTGCAAATTAAGATCTATTGATAAAGGTGTTAGTGCGTCTGAAATATAACGGAGTTTGTGTTAAGGAGAGGTGGGGTGGGCTAACAACGTATGATGATTTTTTATTTATCTTTATGTTTTATAATGAATTTTAATTTCTTCTTCTTTTTCTTTTTTAACATAAAAACAATACCTTTTGTGAAGGTATTCAGCAATATTAAATTTTATAAAAATCATTTGAAGTATTGTGTTATTAGGCTATAAAAATTTTTTAAACAAAGAATATATTCTTGTTGTGATATTTATTGCTATTGATAAGCGTCAGACACAGAGAATATATTTTCGAGGCATGAATGAGATATGAATATTGACCAGCTTCATACTGAGAAGCTGGTCACAAAAAATGTCTATTATCGGCCTGCATTTTTCATAATGCGTGCTTTATCCAGTTGCCACTCACGTTCTTTAAGATCGGAACGTTTATCATGTTGTTTTTTACCTTTCGCCACGCCGATCTTTACTTTGCACCAGGCATTTTTCCAGTACAGAGAAAGCGCGACGACAGTATAACCTTCACGATTAATACGGCCATACAGTGAATCAAGCTCACGCTGATTTAACAACAGTTTGCGGGTTCGGGTTGGGTCGCATACGACATGTGTCGAGGCGACCGCCATCGGCGTAAAGTTTGCGCCAAACAGCCAGGCCTCGCCATCTTTGAGGATAACGTAACTGTCGCCGATATTGGCTTTTCCTGCGCGCAGAGATTTTACTTCCCAGCCTTGCAGGGCGAGACCAGCCTCGAACTCTTCTTCGATAAAGTATTCGTGCCGGGCGCGCTTATTCAGCGCGATGGTGGCTGAGCCCGGTTTATGTGCTTTTTTCTTCGTCATAAGTGTCGTGAATTCATAGGTAATCTGATATCGAAAACACCCCATTACGTCCTGATGAGGTGCAAAAATCTATCTTAGCATGAGTTGGGCTATGCACGCACAATTAAGGCATGACGGTTGGGGACAGCATTTTTTTTACTCGCTGATAAGTGGTATTATTTACACGATTTATGTTGATGGGAATTGCTATGCCTCAGATTAGTCGGACTGCTTTAGTCCCCTACAGTGCGGAACAGATGTATCAGTTAGTGAATGACGTGCAATCGTATCCCCAGTTTTTGCCTGGGTGTGTTGGTAGTCGCGTCCTGGAGTCATCGCCAGCACAGATGACGGCGGCTGTTGACGTGTCGAAGGCGGGTATCAGCAAGACGTTTACGACGCGTAATCAGCTAACGCGTAACCAGAGCATTCTGATGCATCTGGTGGATGGCCCCTTTAAAAAGCTGATCGGCGGCTGGAAATTTACCCCGCTCAGCCCCGAGGCGTGCCGCATTGAGTTTCAGCTTGATTTTGAGTTTACCAATAAACTCATTGAGCTGGCGTTTGGTCGTGTATTCAAAGAGTTAGCGTCCAACATGGTGCAGGCGTTTACGGTTCGCGCCAAAGAGGTTTACCGTGCCGGATAAACTTGTGGTTGAAGTGGCTTATGCGCTGCCGGAAAAGCAGTATTTGCAGCGCGTAACGCTGGAGGAGGGCGCGACGGTCGAAGAGGCGATTCGCGCTTCCGGCTTGCTGGAATTGCGCACGGATATCGATCTGGCGAAAAATAAAGTGGGCATCTACAGTCGCCCGGTAAAACTCACCGATACGGTGCAGGATGGCGATCGGGTTGAAATTTACCGTCCCTTAATCGCCGATCCAAAAGCATTACGCCGCCAGCGCGCCGAAAAATCGGCTGGTAGATAATTAGCCTCTTTTGCCGGATAACGGTGTGAAAGCCGTACAACACCTGAAGCACAGGTGTGCCTGTAAGCCAGATAAACGTAGCGCCATCAGGCAAATTCGTACCAAATGGCGGGGGAGAGGTTTGCAGGCCTGATGAACGTAACCTCATCAGGCGGTATCACAAAATTACTTCGTCAACGCCGGTTTGTTATCAATATTGGTTAACACGCCGCTGCTGTTAAAGGTGAGCGTCAGAGTCTGCTGCGTCACGTTCTCATGTCCTGGCTGCTGGCGGAAGACATAAAACCAGGTGTTCGTACCAAAAGGATCGGTCATCATCGGCGTGCCTAAAGCATACGCAACCTGTTGTTGCGTCATACCAACACGCACTTTGGCGACATCCGTAGGTGTAAGATAGTTCCCCTGATTGATGTCAGGTCGGTAAACCACTCGCTCCAGAGTGGAACAGCCTGCGGTCAACATCAGGAGTACTGCTGCGGCAGCAGTCAGCGTTTTACAGCGCATAGTGATTGGGTTCCTTTTCGGGCCTGAGCAGTACGTGGCTCATATTAATATGCCGATGATAATAGACCTTTCATCACTTTAAAACCTTTTGCTGTCGGGTCTTACGGCGTTTTTGTTGTGAACTCAGACCTTCGGGAGATAAAAAAGTTTACGCCGCCAGCAGTTCTTTTGCGTTTGCCAGCGTATTACGCGTAACTTCACTTCCTCCCAACAGGCGGGCCAGTTCCTGTAAACGCGCACGTTTATCCAAAGGTTGCATATGGGTTTCGGTCATTGCCCCGTCTGTTTCTTTACTGACAAAGAAGTGCTGGTGACCGCACCCGGCTACCTGTGGCAGGTGAGTGACGCACATCACCTGAGTGGATTCGCCAAGCTGACGCAGGAGTTTACCGACCACGGCGGCGGTTGGGCCGCTGATGCCAACATCGACCTCGTCAAAAATTAGCGCTGGCGTTTCCATTTTGCGCGCGGTAATCACCTGAATAGCCAGCGCAATGCGCGACAGTTCACCGCCAGACGCGACTTTAGCGATAGGCTGCAGCGGCTGACCCGGGTTTGTCGTCACTTTAAACTCCACGCGATCGGCGCCGTCGTTGCTCAGATGATGCTCATCAAATTTCACGTCGATAGTAAACAGACCGTGCGGCATCGAAAGTAAATGCATACTTTCAGTGATCAACTGCCCCAGCTCCTGGGCGTAAAACTGACGCTGTTGATGCAGCGCTTGCGCCGTTTCCAGCGCTTGTTGGTGATGCTTATTAACCGCCAGCGTCAGCGTTTCCAGCGAATCGGCCTGATCGTCGAGCTGCTGCTGTTCTTCGAGCAGTGACTGATAAAGCTGCGGCAGCGCTTCCGGGCTGACGTGATGTTTTCGCGCCAGCGAAATTTGTTTAGCGATGCGCTGTTCAAGCTCAAACAGGCGATTGGGGTCTAAATCCAGACGCTCGCAATAGTGGCGTAATTCATCGCTGGCTTCGGTGAGTTGGATAGTGGCTTCTTCCAGCATATCCAGGATGCCGGAAAGCTTGCTGTCCATACCTACCAGCTCGCTAACCAGTTGTTTTGCGCTATATAACTGGCTTTGCAGGTTAACGTCTTCGCCGTCCGCGAGTAGCGCCAGAGCGTTCTGGCTGGTCGTAAGCAACTGCCCGCTGTTGGCCAGCCGTTTGTATTCTTCGTCAATTTGCTCGAATTCGCCGGCCTGCGGATTAAAGTCGTTCAACTCTTTTAACTGATATTGCAGCAGTTCCGCGCGCGCGGCGCGTTCCTGGCTTTGTTGCTGGTGATGGGCGAGATCGCGGCAGCTTTGGTGCCATAATTGGTAGCGGGCAGCCATCTGCTGCGCTAAAGCGGCTTCGTTGGCATAGCTATCCAGCAGCGATTTTTGCTGTTCGGGTTTGGTAAGCAGCTGGTGCGCATGTTGACCGTGAATTTGAATCAGCAACTGACCGAGCTCGCGCAATTGAGACAGGGGCACAGCGGTGCCGTTAATAAAGCCCCGTGAGCGGCCATCGCTGCTGATAACGCGGCGAAGTAAGCATTCGCGACCTTCTTCAAGCTGGTTTTCTTCCAGCCAGCGCAATGCCGCAGGCGTGTCTTTCAGCGCAAAGCGGGCACACAAATCGGCGCGGGTCGCTCCGGTACGGACCATATCGGCCTCAGCGCGACCGCCCAGACACAGACCCAGGGCATCAATCGCAATAGATTTACCCGCGCCGGTTTCACCAGTAATGACGGTCATTCCGCTCTGAAAATCGATCTCAAGCTCACGAACGATAGCAAAATTGCTGATGGTCAGTTGCGCCAACATAGCTGTTTTCCTGTATGAAAAACCATGACTGTAATTAAATACAGTATAAACTGGTTTTTTATACAGTAAAGAGGCTAACGTAAAATTAGAATAATTTTTTTGACCAGCCGAGTTTTGTGCTTAATGTATTGAAATAGCTGTAGTCTTTGGGATGTATCAGGTTGAGATGGTAGTCGCAGCGGCGAATCAGCACATCTTCTCCTTCCTGAATAGGCAGCGCTATCTGGCTGTCGCAGCTAATTTCCAGATCGCTACGGCGATGCGAAAAACGCAGACGAATCGTGCTACTGCTGTTAATGACTAACGGGCGCGCCGACAAGGTATGCGGGAACATCGGCACCAGGGTGATTGCATCCAGTGAAGGGGTCAGAATAGGGCCGCCTGCGGAGAGCGAATAGGCGGTGGAGCCGGTCGGCGTAGAAATGATCAGACCATCAGATCGCTGTGAAAAAGCGAAGGTTTCATCAATATAAACCTCGAATTCGATCATATGCGCCACTTTTCCCGGATGCAGCACCACTTCATTAATGGCTGTGCTGATACGCTTCTGGCGGTCCTGTTGGCAGACCTGCGCTTCCAGCAGAAAACGTTTTTCGGAGATATAGCGCCCTTCCAGCACATCAGATAATTGTTGCAGGGCGTTGTCCGGATCGAGATCGGTCAGGAAGCCAAGATTACCGCGGTTAATGCCAATCACATTGATGTCATAACGCGCCAGCGTACGCGCTGCGCCAAGCATATTGCCGTCGCCGCCCACGACTACCGCCAGATCCGCCTGTTGACCAATTTCCGCCAGCGTGCCGGTTGGCACATTTTTTAGCTGTAATTCGTGGGCGATTTGTTGCTCCACAATGACCTCATAACCCTGATCGCATAGCCAACGGTAGAGCATTTCATGTGTCGTGAGTGCGGTGGGATGACGCGGATGCCCCACAATGCCGATACACTTGAAATGATTATTCATTTTTCTGAGGTCCTTGTAGCGAAGATTGATGACAATGTGAGTACTTCCCTTGAAACCCTGAATCTGATCCCCATAATAAGCGAAGTTAGCGAGATGAATGCGAAAAAAAACGCGGAGAAATTCATGAGTAGTAAAGAACAGAAAACGCCTGAGGGGCAAGCCCCGGAAGAAATTATCATGGATCAGCACGAAGAGGTTGAGGCAGTTGAACCAAACGATTCTGCTGAGCAGGTGGATCCGCGCGATGAAAAAATTGCGAATCTGGAAGTTCAGCTTGCAGAAGCCCAGACTCGCGAACGCGACACCGTGTTGCGCATCAAAGCGGAAATGGAAAACCTGCGCCGTCGTACTGAACAGGATATCGAAAAAGCGCATAAATTTGCTCTCGAGAAGTTCGTCAACGAATTGCTGCCGGTAATCGATAGCCTGGATCGCGCGCTGGAAGTCGCAGACAAAGCCAATCCGGATATGGCGGCAATGGTCGAAGGGATTGAGCTGACGCTGAAGTCTATGCTGGATGTGGTGCGTAAGTTCGGCGTGGAAGTGATTGCTGAGACCAACGTGCCGCTGGACCCGAACGTGCATCAGGCTATTGCGATGGTGGAGTCGGAAGAGGTTCCGGCAGGCAATGTGCTGGGTATTATGCAGAAAGGCTATACGCTGAACGGTCGTACCATTCGCGCGGCGATGGTGACTGTAGCGAAGGCGAAGTAAAAGTCTAATGGCCGATGTAAAGTCGGCCATTTTTTTAGCTTAAAAAATCTTGTACTTCGAGCCATGGAGTGTCGAAGTCAGCTATTTGTTCGTACTCATCCATAGGTAAAACAAATATATTATAGGCATCAGTGCTTTCATTGAGACTGGCTATCTGAAAGCCACGTTCGTTGAGCTGGCTTTGAATGCGCTCAAATATCTCATCGACGTAACGGTCGCCTTTTTTGCAGACTTTGCCTATTTCATCATATCTGGTGAGTGCCAGTAGTCGCGTTTTTAGTTCATCTGTACTGGCAAAATCTTTTGTCAGGTTATAATAACGATTGGCCGCAAAAGTGGCGAGCAGACCTTCTTCACCCTCACCCTTGTAATCGATTTCTTCAATAACGCCTTCAGCACGTAGAACCTGCATGAATGCCTGTAACAACGCACGATTGTCTAAATCACCGCCGCTGCAATCAAGCACCTCCACCATCCCGTAGTCATCGTCCTCGTCGTCTTCAAAACTGGCAGGATCGCTGGCGAGGCGGGAGACGATATTGGGCCATAAATCTGGCGTTTCCTTTAAGAAAATGCTGGCCAGCTTTTTTAAATATTCAGCAAACGCCAGATCCCATTCAATAACGTAATCATCGTACATAGTATGGTTTTCCTTTCCATTAATAAGTTTTTATTGTGTCACTATGCCGGAGAGGAGATGAATGAATAAAATCTTAATTAATAAGGAAAACGGCAAACCATTGGCTGCCGTTTTAAGAAAGGAGGAGGGGTATTCAAGAATACTCTCGCGCAGCGGTTTTACCGGTACAACCTTTACCTGCTTAATCATATTTTCCTGTACATCGAGAATATCGATATCGTACTGCTCAATGCGCACGCGCGTGCCAGCAACCGGAATTTCCTCCAGCGCCTCCAGAATCACCCCATTGACGGTGCGCGCGTCGTCTTCCGGCAGGTGCCAGTTAAGTGCTTTATTGATTTCCCGGACGTTGGCGGTACCGTCAATAATGACCGAACCGTCGTTTTGCGGCGTGACCTCTTCCGCCAGGAACGGTCGTACCATTCGCGCGGCGATGGTGACTGTAGCGAAGGCGAAGTAAAAGTCTGATGGCCGATGTAAAGTCGGCCATTTTTTTAGCTTAAAAAATCCTGCACTTCCAGCCACGGCGTGTTGAAATCCTCTATTTTTTTATATTCGCTCATTGGCAGAACGACCACATTATAGGTGTCAGATCCTTCATTCAGATCAAAAATCTGGAAGCCCCTCTTATTGAGTTCGGTCTGGATGCGTTCAAAGATCTCGTCAAGGTAACGATCCCCGGCTTCACAGACATCGGAGATTTCATCCTCTTGGGTTATTTCGACAAGAAGATTTCTTAATTCCTCAGAATCCGTCAGGTTTTTTGTGAGTTCATAAAAGCGATCTGCGGCAAAATTAGCCAGTTCGCCTTCTTCATCTTCACCTTTCCAGTCAACGAGGTGAATAAATCCTTCGCCGCGTAGAACTTGTAAAAATGCCTGTGCCAGCTCGTTATTTCCGAGATCGCCACCGCTACAATCCAGGACGTCCTGCAACCCATATTCGTCTTCATCTTCGTCTTCAAAGATTTCAGGTTGCGTCGAAAGTTGAGAGAAAATAGTGGGCCATAAGGTTGGGTTGTGCGATAAAAAAACGTTGGCGACGACGTTGAGGTCGTCTGCAAAATTTTTATCCCATTCAATTACATAATTTTCTGACATAACATCAATATCCTTTCTGAATGCCTGAAAAGACATTATTGCATTGTTAAGTAAATGGCAGGAATTGATGGAATCTTAAAAGACGGCGATAAAAAAGGCGAACCGGAGTTCGCCATTGTGTTACTCCGCCACACTCTCGCGCAGCGGTTTTACCGGTACAACCTTTACCTGCTTAATCATATTTTCCTGTACATCGAGAATATCGATATCGTACTGCTCAATGCGCACGCGCGTGCCAGCAACCGGAATTTCCTCCAGCGCCTCCAGAATCACCCCATTGACGGTGCGCGCGTCATCTTCCGGCAGGTGCCAGTTAAACGCTTTATTGATTTCCCGGACGTTGGCGGTACCGTCAATAATGACCGAACCGTCGTTTTGCGGCGTGACCTCTTCCGCCAG